>CAYPZJ010000162.1:0-10194 GCA_964414635.1 uncultured Spirochaetia bacterium | reverse complement strand
GATGTAAAATATCGCTTAATGCGCTTCCAATGGGTTTCGCACCTTCCTGAAAAGTATGGTAACCAAATCCCAGACGAATCTGGAAAAAATCCTTTCGAATTTGAGATAATGGTTTATCCATCCCCAAATCCACATTAAAAAGAAATCCGGTGGAGGCACGGAAATCAATCAAGTAATTCTGCTCATCTGCAGATTTGGTGGCTAATAGATTAATCAACGTTCCGATTCCATTGTTCTCTGCAATATACCAAAAAAAGCGGTTGGATTTCGGATTAAACCGAACTCGGTATTGAATCTGATCGGTTACATTCAATACTGGAATGGGAAACGCATCGTATCCAATGCGTTTATATTCAGTGAGAAACAATGCTGAACCTCCTAATCCAGCGGAAACACTAAAATCAGGGAGAGTTCCTGGGAGCTTGTCCACTAACGCCAGAATTTCGGTGACTAATTGATCAGTCCCATAGTTTGCTTTTTCAAAAATATATCCTAATGCAATCTCTTTGAATGTTTGTGCAATCTCATAAATAATCTGGGCGGAACGAGATCCCCTGGGAAGATTGCTAAGCACCTCATCAAAAATATCCCCAAGCCAAACCGCCATGGATTCCTTCACCAGCTGCCAATTCTTATCCAATACGGCTGCAAACAGCTGATCTGCTTTCATTTTTTTTATGATCGGCGGTAAATCCGCTATCAAAATAAATTCTACAATCAACGCGATAGCAAAATCCCGTCCTGCATCCTTAAACGTCGACTCTAACAAGTTATCCGATTCCCGAAGGTTGGGGAGGATGATTTCTAACCCATTAATCAAATTAGTAATGAGGGTTTCCATAATTTTGAACCGAGTGCGCTTCGCTTCCTGTTCTTCCTGCGAAAGTTCCAGCGCGTATCCCTCTGCCCAGAAAGGTTGAGCCTGGTTCAATCCCAATCGACGTTTTTGTGATTCAAAGTAGACTTCCAGGTCATTTTTCCAAAACCGTATTAAGGCACTCATAAAAAAATTCCACCCTGCTGATTGCTCCTGAACGGCTTTAAAGAATCTCCCGATAAACACATCGTTCCACTGCGGATTAGCAATATCTAATCCCAGTAAATGATTCAAATAGCTTAGGATTTCCTGTTGGGAGATAAAGGATTGTTGAAATAATCCTTGCACCAGAACGGGGTGTTGGAGACTAAGATACATGAACTCCATCAGTTCTTGATGTAACACCTGACGTAATTGTGTAGGAATCGCTTCGGGTGGATTACCTGCCAATAAATGATCTATAGAACGTTTAATCATATTGAATAATAAATAGCGGAATCGTTTGCGCACGACTTCTTCTGGTTCCATCGTAGCCGTGGTGCTGGCATCTTCTATCAGATTGGCTTGCATTTCCATTTCAATCCATTGATAAATATTGGAGCGTTGAACCAAAGACTCCAGCCATACGAGCAAGTTTTTCTGAAGTTGATCCTCATTTTGGTGTTGAAGATAGTCCAAACCTACTAATAAGCCAGAGAATAACGGAAGAATGAATGTATTCAATTCGTCTACTGTAACCTGAAATGGACCCATATCTATTTTTTGATTGGGATCCGTGGCTGATTCAGCTTCTCTGGATAGTTGATGGTGGAGGGAGGAAACAACCGCTTCGAGCATTAGCCGTAGCTTATAAAATGGGTTTGTCAGATCTCGCGTATCCACAAAAATTGGGTATAATTTGGAAAAGAACTCTAAATATTGATTTTCTGTCATACAAACCGGCTTTACGGCTGGAGGGGATGCCTCTTGAACATTGATTTTATCGTAATATCCATAATTAAGAATTTGAATGACGCGCTGAATAAATGCAATTCGATTGATTTCTACAGCAGCTACTTCCAGTTCTCCTTCCAAACTTAACGCTCGTATTTGATATACAATTTGATTTGTAAGCGTGATAAATGATTTGTCCTCGTGTGGATTGGGGGGAATCCCTCGTGATACTAATTTCATCATCAACGCGCTGGTCTTTAAACTCAAATTTTGAAGCAGATCTTCCTCTGACTCCGTCCAGGGACGATTTTTATAAAACAGACGTTTTAAATATTCTTTTATAATGGGTTGCAGAAGAAATCGTGAAAGCAATTGAGATCCAATAGGAAGTAAATGACTCATGGTTGCTTCATAGTTCCCCGCTGCTAACTCCTCAAGAAATGCCGTTATTTCTTCTTCCAGTTCAGGTAACTCCCGTGATAATATTCCAGAAATCGTTTGTTGTAATAAACGTTCTACCCCACGTTTGAACGCTTTGGAAACTACAACCTGAGCTTCATCAGCCTGAGCTTGTGACTCCAAAGGAAGCATGAGAAAAGAAAAAATTGCAAATAGACTAACCCCTAGTATGATTGTATACTTTCGTTTCATAATATTTTCCCTGGATTAAAATAAGGACTACGCATCGCATCATAAATCTCCCAACAAATCTTAACACCCCTCCTTGAAAAGTCATTAAAAATTGAGCTTTTAGCGTCAATTTGATTATAATGGAATGTGTTGATTTTTGAGATCGATGTGATGCTAGTTTCGTATTGATACTATGTGCAATGCACATAGTATCAATACGAATAGATAGTTGTCATGCAATGCTGTATGTATGAATTATTTCGTACATAATTGGCTTTTTTTTTTTCGATTCACTACACTTATTATGTACGATCGTACAACGGTGGAGTTCTTCGTTCACTGAAACCCAATGAATCCAATGAGGTGTATTATGAAATCACGAGTGTTATTCTACAGTCTGCCCTATTTACTCACCGGTTTGATGGGTATTTTTTACTTATTCATTTGGATTGGTTGTAATGATGAAACAAATCCTAATGGAGATCCAACAACAACAACAACGTCCTCATCCATCTCCCAGACGAATACTTATAGCACTCAATCGGGCACAAGTACTCAGACGAACTCCACTTCGACAACGACGAGTTCATCGAGTAGTTCTTCGACATTACCCCCCGTCGATCCACCGCCAACTTCCTGGAATCCAACCATTATCATTAACGAAGTTAATTGGGGTGGGTCTACCGTAGCCAGTTGGGACGAGTTTATCGAATTGAAAAATGTATCCGGTTCTGGTGTTGCTGTGGATAATTGGAAATTACATGTATCCTATTATAAAACCATTACTTTAGCAGGTACGATGGCAGCAGATGAAATACGACTCTATCAACGAAGTTATAGCACTTCTGCAGATGAGTCGCGTATGACTATCATTCCATCCACCTATGTGACCGAATTTTTTAATGCTTTTTGGAGTATATCCGATACGGCAATCAATATTTGGTTGGAAGATGATTCGGGTGCAACTATCGATTCATTTGGGGATCCCAATGGTATAAACGGGGAAGAATTTGCAGGATATGTTCGCGGCAACGGTGTTGCGGCGGTAGCAAATGGATTCGGATATGCATCAGCAGCTCGGTTGGATTCTGGTAAACCAGGAAACGATCCAAGCGCTTGGGGAAACTCTACTACGTATGCAAATCTTCGGAGTCATAATACCTATGGAAATGCAATGACACCAGGTGCGGAAAATTCTAGTGGAACCGCTCCTGCCGAAGTGACCTTATCGGGGACGTTGGATGGGAGTTGGATTGGTTGTGTTGTGAATGTACCGAATATTGAGATTACAGCTGGTCTAACAGGTACGGAGACAGGAATTAAAAATGTAACCGTGGATCATAGTTTAACCATTGGTGCTCCTGGAACCGATCTGATTTTGGAAATCAATATGGATAATTTTCAAAATGCTATCCGTGAAAATTCAATCGTATCGATTACCAATGTTCCTGTTCTATGCCCGACATCGAATAACAACTTTGATTGGTATATTATCTCGGTGGATGATTCCTCCCACCTTACTGTCGTCACGTATTAATCAAAATCTATCATTAACTAAAATTGCTTAACCGAAAATGGGTTTATGATTTAATGGGAATCGTACTTATTGAATGGTAAAAGAGAAAATAGCACTCCAATACCCCTCACAGGATTCATTCAATACCTTTACTTTCCAATAATAGATGCCTGAATCTAGCGGACTGGTTGGCTGAAATGTGGTTTCACTTGTTTCTATCTCAATGGGATTGGAGAAGGTATCCGTTGTATCATAATGTAATATATAAGTAGTTGCCAGATTTATGGGTTCCCAAATAAAAAGCGGATATGTCGATACCAAGCTTTCTTGGTCTTGAGGTAGAAGCAGTGCTGTGGAACCTAAATTTTCAATATGGAAGAAATAGGTCAAAGACCATTCCCCTTCAGAGAAACGGGTAGCAAACTCATTTTCGGCACGAATCCGCCAGTAATACGTTCCGTTGTCTAATCCATTTATAGGGAGATAGGTACTTTTTGTAAACACAGTACGGATCGGATCTACAAAAGACTCGGTTGCGTCGAGTTCCAATCGATATTGGGTTGCTGCGTAAACACTATTCCATTGAGCGGTTACTCCAGTACTACAGGATGTGGTGTCATCCTTGGGAAGCAATGGGTATATTTTGGAAAGCTCTACATCTGGTGTCTGGGATGAAGAAACATCACTAACCGTATCAGTTGTATTTGTCGTTTGGGATAAATATATCCAGGAAATTTGGGATGTATTATACCAATCGACGTAATTCGTTGGTTCTTCTGTAAAGCATCCAAAAATGATTAGACAGAAGCAACAGATGCTGTATAGGGATAGGGTGATAATGCGTTTCATGATAAAACTCCGTTGCAATCCGACGCCTCAGGATTAGCATGATTCAACATGAATAAAGATAATGCATCGATCGAATCATGGATAGGATAAATCTCCGAGTTTTGAGTAATCGAACTTGATTTACACTCGGAGCGTATTCCTCTATAAAATATAATGATATTTTTACGTTCAACTATATTAAATCCTTTTTTCTTCTATCGCTCAGAGATGGGAATAAATACTAATATGGATAGAAATATCTCGTCAACACCCATTCAGAAAGGGGTATAATAGATTTGAATACATTCATTGATACGATACTTGAACGTTTCAGCTTTAACAATGGTGTCTGTGATATGAAGCGCCACAGACACCCAAAAAATGTCAAACCATTTTCAAGTGGGTATATTATGCGGAATTGATTAGTAGAAAATATGTTGAGTAAGTTCTCTAACGGCTATGGTGGTGTGAACTTACTATTAGGCGTAGTAGTATTTTTATGTTTATCTTTTTGATTTTCTGATTTGATTAAATTGACTTTTTTGCATTCATATACTATACTATACGTAATTATGCCCGCACTAATCGTTTGAAATCGGTTAACGTGGGTAAATTGGGCTTCCGTAAGGGAAATGAAAGGGTAGATTCACAAGGTAGTTTGGAAACACGCTTTATTTAGGTATACCTAAAAGGATCCGTTTCAATGGAACACAACCAGACACCAAGCAGTCGAACCTGATTTTTTCTTTTATGGAATCCTTTTCCAGTTCTATGCTAAAAGGAAATGAAACATTATGTCAAAACTTTATGTCGGTAATTTGAACTATGAAACCACCGAAGATGAACTTCAGACCCTTTTTGAAACCCATGGGGAAGTAGTATCCTGCAAAATTGTGATGAATCCCTATACGGGACGAAGTAAAGGATTCGCTTTTGTAGAAATGGCTACACCCGATGCCGCAAACGCAGCAGTAGAGGCGTTGAATCAAACAGAAGTAGGAGGACGAACCATCAAAGTTGATATTGCTCGAGAAAAACCTCAAAATCAACGCCCCCGACGCCCCCGAAACGACTATGATGATAATTATTAATCCGTTAATCTAATCCTTTCCCTACAAATCAGCATTGTTTAAACTCCCAATTCTAATTGGATCTGTTCCTCACTTTTAATATCTTTGATGGTCCCATCTTTTAATATCTCAATTACTGTAGACTGAATGCTTTCTTGTTCTACCCACCCCTGTTCGATATTGAATATAATTTCTCCATTATTGATACTCATAATTCGTACGGGGAATTGCCCTGTAACATCCTGTCCATAGCCCATTTGCATGGCATCCCTACCAAATAGAAACCCAAAATTATGATCTTCAATATACTGGTAGCGGATATACGCCAAATTTCCATCTTGTTTGTAGAAATGAAATTTGATGGGGAAAGTGTATTGGTACGGCTCATCAAAACCAAATTCACGCAAATCCAAAACACGAATACCTGCTGCTTCCCAATGGGTATTGGGTGAAATGGCGTAGATAGGGAATAACGGTATATTTTGATACGATGGATAAAATTCGGTGTATTGAGTGAGAATTTCACCTGATGAAAGCCGTGGGAAACTAAAATTTAATTCCATAGGTTGTGGTTTTGCATAGTTAACCGAATATTGCACTTGGTCGTAGAAAATGGAAGTCGTACTGGATTCGGATGAATCACCATTTGAATTATCTGGGGTGGGTAATTCTACTTGATCACGTGTTTGATGCTGAACGGTTAAGGTATAGCTTACAGGAATTTGCTGTTGTTGTATATTATTTAGCCGGATGACGATGGAACCCTCGGATTGATAGGTTAATGGATTCTCAAATGGTTTAAACTCCAATTGCACAGGGGTAGTCACAGCAGGTTGGGCAACCCATAAATTAATAATGAACGATACATATGTTAAACATGTCAGCATAATTCAACCTCCACATCCTATTCAACACGTATATAAACACCGCATTTCATATTTCAATCAATCTCATGTAATGGTTTCCATTCAGGGTTATAGAGCGGATACTTCGCATTCATTCGATATCGCCAATCTTGTAACCGTTGATGCAACGATTCTACTTGTTCGGTATGTGAATGAATCAAATTTAACGTTTCCCCTGGATCCGTAGCTAGATTATATAATTCCAACCTTCCATCCTCGAAAAACTCAATCAATTTATAATCTCCATCTCGAATGGAGGAGCCAGGTGTCCCCCCTTGATTCCCATAATGGGGGTAGTGCCAATAAATGGCATCCCGTTCCCAATTTTTTGTCTCAAAAAGGAGAGGAACCAAACTAATACCATCGATTTGTTGGTGAATGTCCATTTCAATCCCTACTAGTTCCAGCAAGGTAGGAAATAAATCCGGACTCGTAACGGGATACGAACAAACGGTATCCGCCTGTAATGTTCCTTTCCATGTAATAAAAAGGGGAATTCGCGTGCCCCCTTCATACATCCATCCTTTGCCCTCTTGTAAGGGGAGATTACATGTTGGGGATCCCTCTGATGTGGCGAGTCCTCCGTTATCTGAAGTAAATATGATAATGGTCTGTTTCGCAATTTTTTCTTCCTCAAGTGCTTGAAGCAATCGTCCTACGTTTTCATCCAGACTATCAATCATTGCGGCATATACGGGATCCGATTGAATAATTCGGCGTTTCACACAAAGATGTTGTTTATCCTCTGTAGGAAAAGGTTCTCCATCAATAATAGCTTGTTTCTTATCTAATCCAAGCGCGTGGGCTTTTTTCTCATATTTTTTTATCTTCTCTGCTTTTGCTTCAATTGGTGTGTGGACTGTATAATACCACATATTCAAATAGAAGGGTTGTTCCTTATCTCGATTTTTAATCAGGTGGATGGCTTGATCGGTTAAATAATCAGTTAGGTAGGTCCCCTCGGGTACGGGTACATCTTTTAACGCTGGTATATCAGTCCAGGGACTAAAATAGCCACTCCCTCCAGGTGACCCCTTTTCACAGCCTCCGATGTTTATATCAAATCCGTGATGAAGCGGATCAGAAGGGGCTTGTCCCAGATGCCATTTTCCTACATGCCAGGTTGCATACTGCTGTTTTTTAAAAAGGGATGCGAGGCATGTTTCGGATTGGGGAAGATGATCGATGTAGGGGGCATCGATTAATCTTCCTACACGAGGATGTGCAGTTTTGCTCCAATCAATCCAATCCGTAACGCCTACATTGGCTGGATATTTTCCCGTCAAAATACTTGCTCTGGTTGGAGAGCAAACGGGACACGACGCATAGGCATTAGTAAAGTACGTTCCTTCTGCTCGTAGCTTGTCAATATTGGGGGTTTCGTAGAATTCAGATCCCGTGCTACCTAAATCTTTCCATCCCAGATCATCCGTTAGAATAAATACTATATTAGGTGGATTCGAGGTCATACGGTTTCCACTTCCTTCGTTTGATAAAATTTTGGATCACTAAAAATATCTGACCAGTTTACCTCGTCTGGGTATTCATCGGGTAAATGCTGCTGTAACAGTCCCCACGTCCCAATAGCAGCCAATAACCAATGGGGGTGTCCATCATTTAAGGTATGTCCATGCTCTTTCCAAAAACGTGCGCATTGCTCTCCATAGAATCGTACCGCTTTAATAATCTCATCTTTTCGATAATTCGGTGCCCAGCGTTGCATGACTTTCAATTCATATAAGGCATCCAGTTCCAAATACCCCATAATATTCACAGCATTGGAATCATGCCAGCGTCCCGAAGGTAGTTGCATGGCTAAAACGCTGTCAATAACCCGCTCAGGGTAGGGGAAGGGACGATTGTTGTGTTCATAAATAGGAACGATATGTACACTCCCTCCGAGTGGTTGATGACGATCCGAATGGGGGACCCCTTTTCGCCACCATCCTGTATTTTCATCCAGATTTTCATCCAGCCAGTGAAAGACAGCATCAAGCCATTCGGGTGTGCATTGGCTGCTTTCGCTAAAACAATGCATTCCTCCCCAGAATAAATGAGACCCTCCCCATTGTCGCTCCCAATCTACAGCACGCTCCAACCAGGGAACCACTTTATCAACGGTATCAAAATCTTTATATAATCCCACTGGAAGTGGTTGTCTCCCTCCCAAAGGACCCAACGCACCAATCACCATTCCATTTGCATGGAGTTTGGAATGATTAAACGTATCTGTATAACTACCATCACGGGTTACAAAGGAATTAATATGATCAATCCAATCATGCCGCTGCTGTTGGGATAAGGAATTTGAAAAATCTTCTTGGATGATTGTACGAATGAGCGCCATATCACAAGATGAATATAAATCAGGGCGTTTTCCTGGAAAGGATCGATAGCTACCATAATTCCCTTCCTTATCCTGACGGTTTTCTGTGAAGTAGGCGACTTGATCTCGAATTGGTTTTAGATTCATAAGGGCTCCTTCTATCCAAATCTTATTATCATTCAAGAATAGCTTCGTTTGAGAATAATTCAAAAGTAGGATAATAGAATTACAAAAAAAAACAACCAACTAAAAAAAGTATGATACAATCCCCAGTCATAGGCTAGTTCACTTTTCTATTTCTAAACGAAGCAGATAATCCAGGTGTTTACATATCAAGTGAACCAATGAAACGACATTTTAGAGCTGGACAACTTGTTCATCTATGGCCATAAAGTATTTCAAGATATTTGTGTTAATCTGTGGATCACGGGTTGGTGGGATGTAATGCCATGTTTTATCTTTGTTTGAGGTAGAGGTAATTCATGAATTTCCGATGGTATAAGGGATTTCTTTGATCTATGAGATAATTGAAATGTACAATAGAATCAAGAAACCGAATGCACGATTCCATTTTATTTTCTAAAACCATAATCCTATTGAAAGCTGAGGTCCTCGGAAATACAGAGAATCTTCCTCTCCAATCTTTGTTACATCCCAAATATGATCCGCATGATACCCCCCTGCTATTTCAAATCGATTAATTAGGATACCAATGCTAACTTGGAATTGAGAAATAAGACTCCGATTGATATAACTCCCTATCCATTTCGCTTTTAATACGAGGGGTTTATTGGGAAAGATGGTCACACGGCAGCCGGTTGTGAATCCCAAAGGGAAAAAGGGCGGGTCTATTTTTATTTTTCCACCCAGTAGAAAATCTACAAGTAATTTGGGTATCGCAACAAGTGATATCCCAAGATTCACATCGGTAAAGGATAACCAGTCGGTACCCGTTGGTTTGTCCTCGACAAATACCTCACTATTTAAGTTAAAAACAAAGCGAGAAGCGAATTGATCGTGGAATTCCAGATTAACAATGTTAAAATACGCATCCACATATGTGTAAGAAAGGGTGGGCTGGATATAAAACCGTTTTGTTTTTCGGTTTATAACCAATTCGGGATCAAAGTTAAATCCATCCTTATTATCCGCGTAGGGATAGGATAAAA
>CAYPZJ010000161.1:0-10248 GCA_964414635.1 uncultured Spirochaetia bacterium | reverse complement strand
GCCTTCTATCCAAATTCCGGAACTTTTTTTAAAAGTGTGCGTAACATCAGTTATTTAGATATAACCGATACAATGCTCAAAAAACACGGAGCGGTAAGTGCTGTAGTTGCAGAACAAATGGTAGAAGCGTGTTGGAAACGATTCAAAACGGATATGGCTCTGTCGACCACCGGAGTTGCAGGTCCCACTGGCGGAACTCCCGAAAAGCCAGTAGGAACCGTTTGGGTTGGTATCGCGGGTGCATCGATTCCTCAACAGAGTACCGCTTTATTTTTTCCAAAAAATACAAGAATAGAAATCCGTCAAAAAACCATGCTGCATTCGTTCTTGCTTGGGCTTAAACAGCTACCGGTATGACTCCAACTGTTCTTTGGGAATGATTCCATTTTGCAGTCTGAAAATCATGGTTTCATCTCCATGGACAATTAGCGTTGGTTTAAGTATATTAAACTATGTAATATAATGGGTGCACTTTTAGGGTTTCTATGGAAAATCTAGTTGATGAATCAATTTATTTATTGCTCATTGAAGACGATCGTATCGCCCAAATGGCATTTGAGCGATTGGTAAAGAATGAAAGCCTACCATACAAATATATGATCGCTTCTGGTGTACAAGAAGCGATAGCAATCCTAAAAGAAAATCATTTTTACATTATTTTATCGGATTACATTCTTGGTGATGGAACAGCATTTGAGATATTGGATGCTGTAAAAAACATACCCATTGTGCTCATTACAGGTGCAGGGGATGAAGAACTTGCAATAAAAATCATGAAAGCGGGTGCATATGACTATCTAATCAAAGATGTAGAAAACCGATATTTGAAATTTCTACCCGTCACGGTGGCAAATGCGTTGAAACGAAATAACGCAGAAGAGCAATTACGAAAACTCTCCCAAGCCGTACATCAAAGCCCCAGTTCCATCGTAATCACCGACTTGGATGGCAACATCGAATACGTGAATCCTCGTTTTACAGCAACAACGGGATATACTATAGAAGAGGTCCGAGGAAAAAACCCACGGATATTAAGGTCGGATGGAACCCCACCAGAAATATATAAAGATATGTGGGATACCCTCGCCCAAGGTGATGAATGGCGTGGGGAATTCTGTAATATAAAAAAAGATGGGAAAGCCTATTGGGAAGTGGCATCGATCTCAGGGATAAAAAATTCTACCGGAAAAGTGACCCATTATTTAAAAGTAGCAGAAGATATTACCCGTCGCAAAGAAGCAGAAGAAGCATTGCGGCTTCGGAATGAACAAATGGAGAATGACCTGGAATTGGCTCAGGTCATTCATCATGCCTTGCTCCCTCAGGCTGTACCCCAGCTGGATTATATAAAAATTGCATATCGGTATTCGTCATTAGATGCTATTGGGGGGGATTATTTTTCGTTTTTAACAACGAGAGAGGGGGATTTAGGTTTCTTCATTGGGGATGTCCAGGGTCATGGAGTTTCCGCAGCGCTTTTTACCGCATTAGTCAAATCAACAACCGATGCCCTGTTTCGAATCTATGGGATGACACCCCAACAGTATGTGCATCAATTAAATCAAGAATTATTTGGCAATATGCCGAATAGCTTACTTACTGCTATATATGGGTTGTTTCAACCTACGGAAGGAGAATCAACGGTACGATTCACCTTTTCTAAAGGAGGGCATCCCCTACCCATTGTTCATAGGAAATCGGGTGAGTTGGAATTGGTACGAATCAAAGGAACACTGATTGGTATTTTTGATGATGCAGAATATACCGAACGTTGTTTATTACTGGAACCGGGGGATCGTCTTTACTTGTATACGGATGGAATTACTGAAACGATGAATCCTGACGAGCAGATGTTGGGGTATGAAGGGTTACTAGAGATAATAGAACAGGTAAGCTCTCCCGATTTGGATGCCACGGTGAATCAAATCCTGAAACGGGTGGATACTTACCGACAGCAGGTGCCGGTTCAGGATGATATTGTGTTGATTGGAATCGAAGTAAAGGAAAGCAAATTATGAAATGGAAAACCATCCTTCCACTCGTGGTCATGATTTTGGTATTGGGTGGGGATCTACTTACAAAAAAGATTGCACATACCTATTTCACTCATCGTGTCATTTTTGAACATCCCGAAACAGGTGCTTTTCTTTCTGGATTACTGGTTTATTTAAGTCCAAACCGCATAACATTAGCACATGATCGAGGGGATTTCGAATCCCTTGCGCAAGGAACGTACTTGCCATCCTTACAAATTGCATCAGCACCATCCGATACCTTTACCTCAGGAATTGTTGTATTGGTTCAGAAAGATTATGTGGCGATTCAGCTGGATACTCCATTATCTCCCGCACTACAGAAATTGTATGAAGAGGAGTATAAAGGGTGGAGCTGGCTCAATGTAACGATGGTTTATAATAAAGGAGCGATCTTTGGTTCGTTCTCCCAGATTAAACCCGCTGCGTTAAAACAAATTCTATTTATTGCCTTCAGTCTCCTGGCGATGGGAGTTGTCTTTCTATTTTATCGTAATTTGCATCCACGGGTTATCTTTCCTAAAATTCTGGTGGGTATGGTAGTTGGTGGAGCGGTGGGGAATTTATTCGATCGAATCTTTGGATATATGCTGTACGAAGGTGAATGCCGCATGATGTACGGGAAGGTTGTGGATTGGGTTGATATGGGGGTTGGGCCTCCAGGTGAAACATGGTCTCTGTTTGGATTAACCGATTTGAGCTACCGATGGCCCACCTATAATGTTGCGGATGCGGCTATTTTGATAGCGGTGATTTTGTTAATTGGATATTTTTATTGGTTTCGTCATAATCCCACCATTTTCGTTCACGGTGCACGGAATACCCAAGCAACCCTTCAAGACTCATCAATTTCTAAATCATCTCCCTCTTCTAATTCCGAAATGGATCCTCCAAATCAAAATTGGGTCGATAAAAATGGGGAGCCGTCTTAACATCTTGAATCCACCCCTCATCAAAATCTAAATCCATTATCAGGTCAATTACTTCCTGATATTCTTCTGGTTTCAATGGTCGATCTAGTTCTTTGTAGGATCCTGCTTTGTGGCTGGGATAATATTGTGCCATTAAACTTAAAAACACCCGGTGCTCCAATGCTTCTGCTAATTTGGGAAACAATTCTTTGCTCCCAGCAATCCCACCAGGTAGTACCAAATGTCGAAGGATTACTCCCCGGATAGCTTTCCCGTGCTTATCTACTTGAAAATCACCTACCTGGCGCGTCATCTCTAAAAGGGAGTTCCATGCGAAATCGAAATAGTGAGGTGCTTGGGAATATTTTTGAGCCATTTGGTCATCAACGTATTTAAAGTCCGGCATGTAAATATCAATAATTCCATCTAGATACCGTAGGATTTCGGGTTTTTCATATCCACCGGTATTATAAACAATCGGGAGCTGCAATCCTTCATTGGCAGCAATTCCTATCGCCTTTAGAATTTGTGGAATAAAGTGGGTCGGGGATACCAAATTAATATTTTCACAATCTTGCGTTTGCAAATCTGTCATTATTTCAGCTAATCGTTCTATGGAGATTACCTGGTCTTTTGCTGGTCGTACGGGTTGACTGATCTGATGGTTTTGGCAGTATACACAACGGAGATTACAATGGGAAAAAAATATCGTACCCGATCCCCCTTTACCAACCAGAGGGGGTTCCTCCCCAAAATGAGGACCATAAGAAGCGACCATCGGGAGTGCTCCCGAACGACAAAATCCATCGTCGGATTCGTATCGATTAACACCACATGCACGGGGGCAGATCGTACAAGCTGTTAATTGAGCTAGGAGCTGAGTAGCTCGGGTGGTTAGTTCACCCGACTTAACCAATGCTTGATACCGTGGTATGTATCCCATAGGTCGATTTCCTTTCAATTACGAATGAAGCCTTGAAATGGACGACGTAGTAAGATTTATGCGTCAATCCCATGATATATACCTAAGATATCCAAATTTGCATAAAACGGATAGGCTTGTAATCCAGAAAGGATTTCATTTTCACTTATGGATGAGATGAGCACACGCGTAACCGGATGATCCTCAAGGATTGAAGGTGGATGGATGGGAAGCTCATAAAAATAGCTATGATGTTTCGTAGGATTGTTATCCAAAAACCCCACAACTTTTTTAAACCAAGCGGGAAGCTCATCAAACAGGATTTCCGAATGGTATCCAGCACCAAACACCCAAAACCCGCGATTAAAATGATGATCCCGCAATTGAAATTCCACATTGTGTACAAGACGGCTTCGCTGTTCAAAGTACTGTTCGAAATGTGTTTCCAAACTGACATTGGCAGCTGGGGGAATTGAAGCAGAAGCCAGTGCAGCTCCCTGTTTCTGTGCAAGCACTCGTAGTACCGGATAATTCATCGAACCATGGGGATTCTCTGCAAAACTATCCCAACAAGCAATCTGGAATCCTGCTCGGAGTAAAAGATGTTCCAAACTCCAAATTGTAAAATAGGAAATATGTTCGGGTACAAAAAATGGTGGAATCATAACTCGGGGATGCATGCTATCGGGCACTTCGATATAGATATATCCTTCGGTGCTTAAGTCCTGATGGATTTTTTCAAGTATTTGAATCGGTGAAAGGACATGCTCCAATACATGGCGTAGGCTAATCACATGGAAAGGCTCAGCAAATTGTATTGAGTCGTCTTCATAAAAACCTACTTCTACCGGAAAGGGGGTCCGTGTTTGTGCGAGTTGTGCCTGTACTGGTGAGGGTTCTACTCCATACGATTCAAATCCTGTTTGATTCATAATAGAAAGAAAAATCCCCTCTCCACATCCGATATCCAAATGCCGATGCCCATTCGGTTGTAGATGACGCTGAATAAAATCCCGTTGTATCAATCCTTGTTTATAAATCCCGCTTGACGGATTAATAGCCGACTGCTTTATACTAGGGGAAAATTGTAAATAAGTCTGATTCATCCGGGTATACGATTCCGATGTCATATAGGGATTAAACATATACTGACATAGTGGACATGCGTTTACTTGAAAAAGAACCGGTCCTGGATGATCCTGATTTCGCTTTGCTCGTCGATATATCGTGGGTTGCTTGGATTCTCGATTACAATTTGGACACAGATAGGTGGTAGTTGGCTTCATGATTGGTAATATCGGGTGAAACCCGATCTGAATTAAGCGCGAAGGAAAAAAGTTAGCGGGTGTTTGCCATTTCGAGAGCTGCTTTTGCGGATGGAGCAAAACCATCGGCTCCTATATCTTCCCATAGACTAGTTTCCCGATTAAAAGCGTAACCACCCACAAGAATATAAACAGATCGGGCTTCGCTGTGGGATCGAATTTTTTCAATGACTTCCTGGGCGAGATGCACGTGAAATGGCATAGTAACCGATATTCCAACCACCGAAGCATGAAATCGGACGATGCTTTCTACAATTTCATCATGGGGTGTGTTTGCCCCTAAATAATGCGTGACCCAGCCATCCAGTGAGAAAAAATCTGTAACCATGCGAATTCCCACATCATGCAATTCATTTCCAACACAAACACCAATAAAAACACCTTGGGTCTCATCTTCTGGTGGATAACAATCCAGCAACAACCATTCCATAATGGATTTGGTAACGTTCGTACAAAAATGCTCTTGTGCAATGGTAATCTCATGGGTTTGCCATAACAATCCAACTTCCCATTGTACCGGCTGCAAAATATATTCATAGATATCCCGGATAGGAGTGCCTCGTTTCCAAAGCGTAGATATGATCTCAAATGATTGATTTCTATCACCATCCAATAAATACTTCAAATACTGTGAAGCTTCCTGATACATCGGCTGGGATGATTTCAAAAAACTAGTGGTTTCCGGATTGTACTGCTCATTTAAAAATTGAATCGCCTGCTCCAAATATAGCGATGCTTTGGTCGTATCTCGTACAATCATGTGTTGGTCGAGAAGACTACGCATCATCTGTAAATAGTGGATTAGATTTGACTCCGCTAAATATGTACCCAACATATACTGCTGGTACCATCGGACATTATCAATGAATAAAGAAGGTCTATCGAATAACAGTGCTTCACGTAAATAGACCAGTATAAATCGTAATCCGTACATAAGCTGGGCTTGTGTTTTTTCATCTAATTCGTTTCCGTGCTGGTTCCGTTGGGCTTCATTCATCTTTTGTATCAGTTCTGCTAAAATTGGTTCTGGATAGGTAAACGTAGAATGATCCATGTTGTTCCTCGTGAATTTCTTTCCATTGCTGAATTAGACAAACCAGCGCAAGCGATTGGATGATGGTTAGTTAAAACCACTAGTTTAAAGATGTCACCTAATATGACCAGGTAATCTATTTCTTTTTGGTTGGCTGATGCAATGGTATGGTGATAATAACTTTATTTCCAGGATCAATATACTGAATGTCACACCCATGCACTCGTTTTGCTAAAGCAATTCCCCGTCCATGGGTATCAAATATACGACGAGGGGAAAAATCCATATATTTTTTATAATCAAACCCATTCCCCATATCTTCCATCATAATTTCTATCACATTTTCCAATCGTTTGAATCGTAGGGTGACATATTTTTTAAGATTCTCTGGTTTTTGTTGACGTAATTCCAGCTGTTCGTGATAGATGCCCTTATGAATAAATTCGGACTTTCTATCGTACATTATTTGGAGATTCCCATGTTCCACCGCATTAATCAGCAATTCCTTCACTCCAAAAAATTCCTTTGGAAAATCATCCCAGCATTTTGCAAGTACCAGCAAGATCCGATCCCCTTCTTCCACCGTGCGAAATTGAAAGGTTGCATCCTGCAGGGAATGAATAAACCCTTCTATATGCAGGATTTCATCTTCCATGGTTACATAGGTGCGAAATTTATCTAACGCCGCTTTCACGATGGAAACGAGTACATCCAGGTTAAAAGGTTTTGTAAGATAGTAATACGCGCCAGCTTCCAATCCTTGGATAATATCGGTTTCGCTTGCTCGTGCGGTTTGCATGATAACGGGGATGTTGTGTAGACGAGGATTTTGTTTCAAATCTTTTAATAACTCGATTCCACTTATGCCTGGCATCATCCAGTCCAATAAGATCGTAGCAATTCCATGATCTTCCCGACTAAGAATTTCAAGGGCATCCTGTCCACTTCGTGCTGTTGTGATGTGGAATCGTTCTCGTTTAAGTACTTCGTTTATTATATCCAGGTTCCGAACGTCGTCGTCCACCACCAAAATGGAATATTCCGATTTCATAAGGAGATTTCCTCACTACCTATAAAGTAATAAAAAAACACGAATACGTCGGGTGCGCATGGTTTTCGTCTAGCTGTACTAAAACAACGCCCGATCCTTCTGCCGAGTATTTGGTTGGGGTTGTGTTGTATAATACTGGACTACCAATGAAAAAAGGGATACACCGTTTTGATGTATCCCTTTGCTTAACATGTTATTCCTTTGGCTGCAGCATTGTGAAGGTAACCCATACAAAGCATGCTTCGCTACAGCTATTTAGTTGGAAGTCGAAGTAGATGTTGTCCTTCCAATAAAAGATAAATAGAATCTTCCGATTTAACCATGGGATTTGCTACACGATCTGGTACAGTAATATCTGTAACATCGCTTTCATCTTCCAGGTTAATCGCTTTGATTACGTCGGTACCATTTGCAACAAACAAATATCCTTTCATTACGAGGAGGAATAAGCGTGAACCACTTCCAAGATTCATCGACCACTTTTTCGATTCGGATTCCAAATCCACACAGATAACTTCACCGTTTTGATTCGGATACAGCATCAGATTTTCGTAACCTACGGGAGTACCATCTGCCGAGTCAAGGTTGATGGTTTTTTTATTGCCACCATCATCAGCGTTGCAAATCATAACCTGTCCATCTTCATCGATACTTCCAACGCGACCATTCGTACCAATAATCGCTTTGGTTCTTCTAATGGAGGTGGATTGTTCTACTTCCCATGATTTCTGTCCATTACGCTTGTTTATACCATACAGATTCCCATCATCGGATCCAATGATTAATGTATTTGAATCCGCATGATAGGAAGGAGAATTGTATACCGCTCCATCAAAGGTGATGGGAGCCCATAAATTACTTCCATCGGAGCTTTTTATCGCATAGAATTTACCGGCGGATGTACCAAAGTAAATACCGGTGCTATCACTAATAGGTTCTACATTTTTACTCATTGTCCCTTCAATACTAGCTTTCCAGCTTTCACGGGCACTATCTTTATCCACAGCCACCAATTCTCCCGTTAAGTTCGCAAAATATACATGATTAGCATCTGCTACCGGGAGTGAAACCACGGGCATAACGGTATCAAATTCCCACACCGATCCGGTCATTTCGGCAGGATAGCCATGCAATAAGCGATCATTCCCAGCGTAGTAAATGTATCCATCATAATAGTACATATTACTGGTTGGTAATGCTACCCCATCCAGTTGATCTCCTGTTTCCTCAACAGGGATGCCCTCTGGTTCCGGTGGTGGTGGCGGCGGTGGCGGAGTTGTGGTTGTTGTGGTTGTTGTTGTTGTAGGTGGCGGCGGTGGCGGAGTTGTGGTTGTTGTTGTCGTTGTTGTTGTAGGCGGTGGAGGTGGCGGAGTAGTCGTTGTTGTAGTTGTCGTCGTTGTAGTGGTTGGAGTATGTGTTTCTATAGTATCGGAAAAATCAATTTGAGTTCCTTCGGGTGGAACATCTGTACAAGGTGGGGTTGTCACAGTAGGTGTCCCATAGTAATATCGAATTTCCTTTTCTTTAAATGCGAGTTGTCGAAAATCACCCCGATAGTCTGCTAGGTGCCCCATTGGGTTATAAATACGCTCTGCTATTAATTCATTGTAGGCATTATACTCAAATTCTACAAAACGAACAGGATGTTCTCGCATATCGTAGGTAATAATTAATGTCAGTCGATTAAACTCATCGTATTCATACCGTCTAATTAACGTACGCTCCAGCACTTGATTTTCATTGAGTTCAAATACTTGGGTTTGATTAATTCGATGGGGTGGGTAATAATAAAATCGTTCAGATACAAGGGTGGTGCCCAATTCATTGTAACGTGCTTTCTCAATAAGCTCAAAATACGAATTATAAAAGTATTTGAAAAAGACTGTTGTTCCGGTTTGATTGTTCTCCATACTTCCTCGGTGAAGCATCCGGCGTTCGTTATCAAGGGTTCGGGATTCGAAATCTCGATACGTATAATTCTTTACAATAACTGGTTCGGCTTGACCGGGAGCAAAACGCTTTTCTCTAAACATATCCCCTTCCGCACTATAGCAAAAATAACGTTGCTCATCCACAACAAAATGGGATTGCTTTAGTACTTTCTTCTCACTAAATACACGTTGGTACTCATTTGCAATTTGGGCATACCGAAACGTCTCATATTCAACAAGGTAGCCGTGTGCATTATACACTTCTACTTTATCCAATACACGTGGCAGCGTTTCTGAAGTGCTTGATGACCCGAATTGCGCAAATAAAATAGTAAAGCCAATCCAAAGGCTTAGTATAACTGCTAACCCTATTCGTATCATAATACCTTCCTTTATCTAAGGTAGTACGTTGTGGTAATCGTAAACGGTGGCTAACAAATCAACCCCCAACGAAATACCTTGTTCTTGAGCATTACCCGGGGCAAATTTCAAACCCCGAACCTTTATAAATTCTTTATCGGTAACTGCATCTCGAAAAAAGAAAATTTCTTCTTCGGGAAGCGAAACCATTAATTTTTTCCATCCTGTAAACGCCACATATCCTAAGGATAACTCAAATAAACGTTGGTGTCCATCCTCTAAAATCGCTACCACTTCTGTCCGATCACTCTCTCCTAGAATATTCAAACTTAACACATAATTTCGATAGATTCGATAAGGTGACCAAAAAACAACATAAAAAGGGCGCTGCGCGATGGCTTCCCTATTCATCTTCACATTCCAATATCGGTTTTCGAACTCGTTTTCTCGAGCTTCAATGGAAAAATCGGTTGAATCAGGTACAATCTCATAAATCACCCGATCGGCTATCCGTTGATTAAACCGTAAGTGTTCTCCATCCATCCATTCCTGCCAGAATTCTACATTGGGAATAATCTTCGGTTTGTAAGTACGTATTTCCCATTGATTCTGGAGTGGGGTTTCAAAATCTTGCAAGATATACTGGGTTTCCAAATCTTTAATAGCCGGAGGTTTTAAGTAA
>CAYPZJ010000160.1:0-10328 GCA_964414635.1 uncultured Spirochaetia bacterium | reverse complement strand
GGTCAAAAATCAAAAAAGGTGATGTGTTATGTATTATAGAAACAATGAAAGTGATGAATAACATTGAAGCAGAAATAGAAGGAGAGGTGGTTGAGATTTTAGTGGAAAATGGTCAAGCAGTCGAATATGGATCTGCCTTATTCAAAATAAAGAAGAATTAATCGATTGAACTGGGTATCCATCACCCAGATTCCTATCAAACAATCAGGATTTCCATGGATGAAAAACAAATGAGTGATATGTACGCAGATCGTGGTGGTTCCGATGTAAAAAAAGGATTTCTACGCAGATTTTTAAACCCGTTATTAGTACAGGATTTCATGCAGCCGGTTAAACAAGTTGCCCAGATTTTTCGTTAAACAAGCAATTGTTTAGCCCTCAATTCTCAATTCCCCCCCTTTTCCCCCACTGGGAAAAAGGGGAAAAGAGAGAACTACTTCAGAAAGTCTCTCTTCTGATCCCTGAGCGTAGCCGAAGGACGAAAGCGATGCTGGGGTTATGGCATAGGTATGGATCACCAACGGACAGTCTGTGAAACTGTGGATAGATAAACAACAGGGACAAATTACATGCGTTATGTAGTTACAAAAAAAGGATTGATATGTTTCATCGGGTCTTAATAGCAAATCGAGGAGAA
The DNA here is from genome assembly GCA_964414635.1 of uncultured Spirochaetia bacterium. Lineage (GTDB taxonomy): Bacteria > Spirochaetota > UBA6919 > CAYPZJ01 > CAYPZJ01 > CAYPZJ01. Next base: position 9,691 of record CAYPZJ010000160.1, on the reverse strand, counting down.
ATCGCCGTACGGATAATACGAGCATGCCATGAGTTAGGGATAGAAGCAGTGGCGGTTTATTCGGAAGCAGATCGGGATTCCTTGCATGTAAAACTCGCGGATGAAGCGGTGTGTATTGGTCCTCCTCCAGCAAAAAATAGTTATTTACACATGCATCATATTTTAGCGGCAGCCCAAACTCATAAAGCCGATGCTATCCATCCAGGATTTGGGTTCCTTTCAGAAAATTCAGAATTCGCGCGTATTTGCGAAGATATGAATATTAAATTTATTGGTCCTTCTGCTGATGCCATCGGAAAATTGGGACAAAAAGCCATCGCAAAGCAGATAATGGATAAGGAAGGGGTTCCCATCATTCCCGGTCCTGAGGATACGTTTATTGATGCTGAAGCAGCTTACGAAGCTGCGAAAGAAATTGGATTTCCAGTCGTGATTAAGGCAGTCAGTGGTGGTGGTGGACGAGGCATTCGTGTTATTTTCGACGAGAAGGATTTCATTCAATCGTTTCAGGTGGCGTCGCATGAGGCGGATGCCGCATTTAAGGATCCCTCCTTGTATATCGAAAAATTCTTTGAAAACCCGAAACATATTGAGTTTCAGATTCTTGGAGATGAGCATGGATCTTGCATCCATTTAGGGGAGCGGGATTGCTCCTCGCAACGACGAAAACAAAAGGTTATTGAGGAGACTCCCTCACCTGTTATTACTGGGAAACAACGGGATGAAATGGGCAAAAAACTGACCAAAGCGCTTTCTAATATTGGCTATTATAATGCGGGTACCGTTGAATTCCTCTATGAAAACGGGCAGTTCTACTTTATGGAAATGAATACACGCATTCAAGTTGAACATCCCGTAACAGAAGCATCTACCGGTGTGGATTTAATTCGGCAGCAAATTTTGATAGCAGCGGGTGAAAAACTGGAATACAAACAATCTGGTATCAAACTACAGAGAGCGGCGATTGAGTGTCGTATTAATGCAGAAGACCCCGATCGGAATTTTATGCCGTTTGCAGGAACCATTGAGCAACTCATTCTTCCAGGTGGTCCTGGAATACGTATTGATTCGGGATTGTATACGGGATGTACCATTCCTCCTTTTTATGATTCGATGATCGCGAAAGTGATTGCAGTTGAGAACACGAGGGATTTAGCTATTTCCCGTATGATTCGCGCACTGGGTGAACTGGAAATCCAAGGCGTGAAGCATAATCGGGATTTCCTTATGCGGATTCTAACACATGAGGAGTTTATTAAGGGTACCTATACAATTAATTTCATTGAAAAGCGGTTATTGAAATCCTGATTGCTGTAGACCATCGGTGAGGAAAGGCAGCAACCCGTTAAAAGGATCGTTCATGGATAAAAAATCAATACCTGAATTCATTCGGAGTTTGTTTCAGCTCAAACCTAAAAAAGAAACCCCGGGACAACCAGATAATCTTTTTACACAATGTCCCGATTGCAAGCAAATTGTATATAATAAAAAATTGGATCATAATTGGGGAATCTGCCCGGAGTGCGGATACCACCATCGAATTAGTAACCAACGCTGGATTGAATTGCTTGCGGATAAAAGTAGTGTAAGTTATCTGTTTCAAGAATTTAAAGCGAAAGATCCCCTTCAATTCCCCAACTATGCTGAACGCGTTACACAAATGTATGCCAAGGGAGTGGATGAAGCATTGGATGCTGTTCAGATGCAAATAAATCGAATTACATTGTTAGTTGGAATCATGAATTCCGATTTCCTAATGGGTTCTATGGGTTCTATTGTAGGGGAGCGGATTGCACAATTATTTGAACGCGGTGCCGAACGGGATCTCCCGCTTCTGTTGATTACTCGCTCAGGTGGAGCACGGATGCAAGAGGGAGTGGTCTCACTTATGCAAATGACAAAAACCGCAGCGGCAGCAAAACGATTTGCACAATCGGGAAACCTATTTGTTGACTTACTAACCGACCCAACGACGGGTGGTGTTTCTGCTTCGTTTGCTATGTTGGGGGATATTATCCTTGCAGAACCAAAAGCATTGATAGGATTTGCAGGACCACGCGTGATTGAACAAACCATTAAGCAAAAGCTTCCGGAAGGATTTCAGCGGGCTGAATTTTTAGTAGAAAAAGGATATGTGGATATGATTGTTCCCCGCAATGAATTAAAAGCAAGGCTTACAGACATTTTAAGGCTTCATCAGTATGATACATAAAACGGAGCGCGTGTAAGGATGACGATTATAAGCAATTCATACTTCTGGAATGCATCTTGGTAACCAAGTGCATTTGAATGTCGGGAAATTGGGAACGAGTAATTATGGATAATCAAAAGATAATCGAAACCATTGATGAACTGAAGCGAATCGCCGCCAGCAAAGGGATCAATCTGGATGATGAAATTCGGGGGTTGGAAAATAAGCTGAAAGAACAACCGGCTTCCCCCATAGATACAACCACAGAACCTTCCTCTATATCACCTTGGGAGTACGTTCAGCTCTCTCGCAAAGTGGAACGTCCGAAACCCCAAGATTTCATTAACTATTTGATCGATGATTTTATCGAGTTGAAAGGGGATCGCTATCTGGCAGATGATCAAGCAATTATCGGCGGCATTGGGTTTTTCAATGGTATTCCGGTAACCGCCATTGGAACACGAAAAGGAAAAGACTTAAAACAAAATTTGGCGTATAATTTTGGAATGCCTCACCCAGAAGGATATCGCAAAGCGTTACGGTTGGCAAAACAAGCCGAGAAGTTTCATCGTCCGGTATTATTTTTTGTTGATACGCCCGGTGCTTTTTGTGGTATTGATGCAGAAGAACATGGGATTTCGGAAGCGATTGCGCGAAATCTTTATGAATTATCGGTTTTAAAAACACCGATCATTACAACGATTACCGGAGAAGGGGGCTCAGGGGGAGCGCTCGCGTTATCGGTGGCGGATCGTATTTTTATGATGGAATTCGCTATCTTTTCAGTGATTTCCCCCGAGGGCTGTGCTTCGATACTATTTAAGGATGCTTCTAAAGCTTCTGTGGCTGCTGAATCGCTAAAAATAACAGCACCTGATCTCTTGAATCTAACGATTATTGATCGAGTTATTAACGAGCATGTAAGTATGGATCAACAAACTCATCAGGGGTTTGCGAGTCTAAAAGCGGCTTTGGAAGAAGAATTAACGATGCTTCAATCCATGGAGATTGGAAAGATATTGGAACGGCGCTATTATAAATATCGATCCATTGGTTTTTTTGATATTGAGCAGAAACTACCTACACCAAAGGATTCCACCATCGTAAAACAAACCAAATCTATATGGAGCAAACTCGCCGATCGATTCAAACGGAAGCCTAAAGATAAGAAGCAAATCAATCCGTTTGATGATTAACACTCCGCTATCTTATGGAATCAAAAACCTATGAAGTCTCGACCATCTTTTATTCGATCCAAGGTGAAGGGTTGCATGCCGGCATGCCCGCCGTATTTATCCGTTTCTGTGGATGCAACCTAACCTGTGATTTTTGTGATGAACCCACGCATACGCTACCTGGTATCCGCTATACGGTTATTCAAATTCTAGAGACCCTTAAAACCTATCCCAGTAAAACACTCATTCTAACTGGTGGAGAACCTACCCTACAATTGGATTCAACACTAATTCATGCATTAAAGCAAAATGGATATCGGTTACATTTGGAGACAAATGGTACCCAGTCAATTCCTAAAGGGCTCGATTGGGTTACGGTATCTCCAAAAACGCCTTTGTATGAAATCGGCGATGAATTGAAGGTGATTTATCAGGGACAGGATATGGAAGCATATTGTACGAAGGGATTTCAGTACCAATTTATCCAGCCCCTGAGTCACCAAAATGTGGAAGCATGCATCGCGTTTGTTAAGGCGCATCCTTCCTGGCGGTTATCGATTCAGTTTCACCGATTATTAGCTATTCCGTAGGCTCTTTTTTTACACTAGAATCTGCTTCATCCAAATGTGCCTCTAACTTCCCAATTTCTGCTTTGCTTAAAATGGAGCCGATATCCAACATAATCACGAGGGAATCGGTATGTTCATCCTTGCATACGCCATTGATAAAGGAGTGCGGAATCACACTAGAGATGTCTGACATTTCTTGAATGGAATCTTTTGGTACTTTAATCACCTGATTGACTTTATCCACCACTAATCCAGTTTTCCGCTCTGCAATATCTACAATGATCGCTCGTGTGGTGTTTGTATAATCCATCATAGGTAAGCCGAATCGTTCCCGTAAATCGAAAATTGGAATTACTGTACCTCGTAAGTTCATGATGCCTTTAACAAACGCTGGAGCACTGGGCAATTTTGTGATATTGCTTATCCGGATTACCTCAAACACTTCAAGTAGCTCAATTCCATAGGTTTCTTGATCCAATGAAAAATGAAGGATATCCAGATAATGTTCAGACATACCGATACCGATATCACGGTTTACTACATTGGTATCCATCTTATTTTTCCCCCTGTTCTACTGGTTGAACTTCAGTGGGTTCATCTTTATTAACTTGCTGCTGATCTTGACGTTGTGTGGTTTCATTGATCTTGAATTCTCCAATCATGGCTGATAGATGTTCCGCTTGATTTTGTAATTCAATCGTGGACGAAGATAATTCTTCCGCACTGGAGGAAACGGACTGGGCAACATCAGAAATGGAATTAATAGCTGATTGAACTTGTTCAGCTCCGGCGTTCTGCTGTGAAATAGCATCAGCAATTTGTGCAATTAGACTCACGTTAGCTGCCACGTCATCATAGATGGTTTGGAATGCTTCCCCACTCCGATTTACTAATTCTACTCCATTTCCCACATTGGTTACGGTTTCTTTCATAAGTGCTTGCACTTCTTTTGTGGATGCAGCAGAACGATCGGCTAATTTGGATATTTCCTGTGCTACCACAGCAAATCCCCTACCATATTCACCCGCACGAGCCGCTTCAATTGATGCGTTGAGGGAGAGCAAATTGGTTTGATCGGCAATATCATTGATAACACCGATAATTTCCTGGATCTTAACCGAACTATCCTTAATCTTCGACATCGCATCAACGGCATCGTTTACGGTCGCTTGGCTTTCTTCTGAGATTTTCTGCAAGTTTTGGCTTTTAGTAGACATCTCAGTACTGTTTGCATTAATCTGTTGGATAGAGGCGGATAATTCCTCCATGGAGCTACTGGTTTCTTCAACACTAGCGGATTGATTTTGAGAACCGTCTGATAAAGAAGTGGCACTGGCATTGATTTCTTCGGATGAAGCAGCTAAATGGGTGGAAACCTGATTAATATTGTCTACAATACCTCCCAATTGCCGATTCATGCTGTTCAACGATTCTGCCAGTTGCCCGATCTCATCATTCCGGTTTATCTGGATCTCATGGGTTAAATCCTTATTGGCAATTCGTTCTGCAAAATCTACTCCCATTTTCAGAGGAACGATAATGGAACGAGAAATGAAAATCGCAGCTACTACGATAACACCCAGTAATACAAGTGCAATGATAATCATGGTAATCAATACCGTTTGTTGATCCGCTTGGATTTCATAAATCTGTGCGAAAGCTTCGCTTTTATCTATTTCTGCTATGACTGCCCATTTGAAAAATTCCAGATCCACTGGTGCAAATGAACTGAGAACCGGATGCCCATTATAATCCATAATGATCTCTATGCCCTCATTTCCAGCAATCGCTTCTTTTGTCGCTTTGGTTTGAACGGTTTTATCGGATACGTAGGAGTTAATAACAGAATAATCCTTGTTTAAAAACGAATCCGATCGCATATGATAATTCGGACCTACCAGGTACGTCTCCCCCGTCTCTCCAAGTCCCGTACGTTCCTGCATTATATTATTTATTTGATTGATAGGAACTTGAACCATAACCACGGCAACGACTTCTCCATCAACTTTTACGGGTCTCGCAACAAATGAGGCAGGTTCTCCTCCGGAAGGTTCATAGGGTTCAAAATCCTGTATGAAAATCTTTCCTTCGGTAGCGGCTTTCCAGGCTTTTGCAGCGGGGGAATTTTTATAGGGTCCCGCCGATAGGTTGGTACCCAAATCCGCTTCTTTAGCGTTGGTATATAACACGTGACCATGGGCTGCACAAATTAGGAAAATATCGTAGTATCCATACACCTTTACATATTTTGAAAGTCGGCTATCTACTTGATTCCATAATTCTTGGTACTCCACGGTGGATACATCGATGGGAGAGGTTGCAGTTGCACCGCTTTCATCAGGGTAATTTTTCATTATTTGATATGCTTGAATCACATCTTGGTTTGATGCGATTACTTCCATATCTCCCTTCCGCTCACGAAAATAAGATTGGATTTGCTTCCCTTTAATTGCTCGAACAGCAGTAAGTTGTTGGAATATTTGATCCTCCAAATTAACAGCGGCGTTGGATATGGCATTAAATGAAGATAACGTTGATATGACACCAATGGTTAAAAGTGGGATTGCCCCCACCAACAGAAAAAATGTTACTAACTTCGTGGTCAGCGTTCCTTTTTTTTTCATATTCATCTCCCTTTTGTGAATAATTAGCTAGTACTGAAGAAAATTGGGCAACCGTTCTCATATAAAAATCATGGAGAACAATAAACGAGCTTGTCTCATTCAATCAACAGCTGCATGAGCTGATATACATGAGACTCGTACCCTAATGAGCAAGGTATATCAAAAGTTGTGCCAGTTCAGATAAAAAGTTATTTTAATAATAAATCTGCTTGGAACAATCTTACGAGGGTAAAATCAACATAGAGTATAAAATGTATAGAGAGATGGTTCGACATATTTGTACCGAAGCTTGCACAATAAACAGGAAGGTCTATTTGTAACCTATGTTTATTAGTGTAGTTACAAAAAAGTAATATTCTTGTGAATAATAATTCACAAAAGTACAGCAATGCGATAAATCGAGAAATTCTACGGTGCGCGCTTTGGAATCAATAGTAGAAGGGGATTGGGTCAAAATGCATCAAAAATTTTGTACTGTATAGATTTTTTATTATCTTCCTTAAGCGATTCTTATATTCATTTCAGTGTCAAACGTAAACGTAGGGGATGCATGATTCTGGATATACTGCTCCTGTTTGTTGGCACTATTTTTGCTACTTTACTAATGGATCCAGAACCCAAAAGAGATGGAGGGAAGCCATGCCTCATTATGACTATAAATGTGATGATTGTGGAAAGACCTTTGAAGCGTTTCAGAATATGAGTGATGCACCTTTAACAAGCTGTATTCTATGTGGTGGTACGCATGTAACCAAGCTATTTAGCCCCGGAGGGGGTGTGATATTTAAGGGAAGCGGGTTTTATCAAACCGATTATAAAAATGCATCCGCGAAAAAATCAGAAGGGGAATCCTCTACAAAGCAAGATTCCACTTGTTCCAATTGTCCCGCTGCCGAAAAGTGTCCTAGCACGACTTCTTAATAATTGTGTCTTATCGAATTATGGGATTCTTGATTGGTTGTCCTGGATCCCATTAGAAGGTCAGTACGGAATAACGATCTGCGATCATTGCTGCAATCACCGAAATTAGGTATAATCCTACCGTAATAATAACGTGTGGATCTTTTAGTAGTATTTTTTCAGGATTGCCACCTTCCTTCCGCGCGTATACAATATAGAGATACCGAAAAACACCATATACTACGAACGGTGTGGAAACCCATAAATAATGGATGGTTGTATTTAAGATCGTATATAGAAAATACGTGATTAAGGTAGATGTTGCCGCAAATCCTATTATTTGATGGAGCAGAACGTCAGAATATTCGGCAATGACTTTGCGTTTACCTTCGGTTGCAATGTTAACCTGTAGCTCATGGCGTCTTTTGGATGCTGCTAATAAAAGCGCTAGAGAAAAGGTGAAAATCAGTAACCATGCCGACGGTTCAACACCAATGACCGTTGTTCCAGCCAGTGCTCGCAGCAAAAATCCAGCGGCTACTACAAGGATATCAATCAGTACGAAATGTTTTAACCAATTTGAATAAAGTAGGTTGAGCCCGATATATACGAGAACAATGAAAAAGAAACCAATATGATCCTGATTAGCAAAATAGGAGCCTACTAAAGCAATGATTAGTAACACCCCAGCATAGATCCAAGCTACCGGTACAGAGATGATGCCACTAGCAATGGGTCTTTTTCTTTTTTCAGGATGCTTGGCATCCGTTTTTCGATCCGCAATATCATTGATTACATAAACAAATCCAGAAGCAATACAGAATAGGAGGAATGCGAGCAATACTTGTAAATATTCATTCCAATTTTGTTTTTGAAAGGATTCCAGAAAATTCTGGGAAAAAAGAAATCCTGCAAAAATAAAGAGTGCATTTTTAGTCCATTGGCTGGGACGGACCAATCGAATTAACCCGACAACCTGCTTACCCATTTCAATCAGCCTCCTATATTAGAGCGTCGTTTATGAGTATTGTTGATAAAATCCAATAAAAAGAATATCCTGGATAATACTGGAAGGGATGCGATGGATGTCCTGCTTCTGTATCTAGCGTTGTTAGAGATGAGAATACATGAACAATAACCAATATAGGGTTGAATTCTGTTTCAGAAAAAGGATAAAAGTAACAGGTTGGTATTATCCAGAGATATTCACTCCTTTCGGTGCTGTTTCACTCTGGGGTTCATTCTTTTTCATGGATTCAATAGCGACATTCCATGCATCTCGGAGTTCCACGAGATATTTCATGACTTCTTCAAGGGGTTGGGCTTCTTTTTTTATATTCCCTTCTACCAAGCGCTTATTCATGTATGTGTACAACCCAAAAAATTTCTGGGCAAATTCTTCATTCGCCTCAAAATTTAAGGATAGCATCAGCTCTGTGATGATATCCTGAGCACGGATGATATTGTTGTTCACTGCGTCATATTTTTTTTGGGGGAGGTTTTCCAATGCTTGACGAATGAATTTTACCGCTCCATCATACATCATGAGGATCAGTTTCCCCTGATTAGCGGTTTTGACTTGTGTTTCTTTGTACTGGTTTGAAGCATCCAAGGACAAAGCGGACTCCTTCGTGATTCAAGATTTGTAATTAAGCTCACTCATAATTTCGGTCAGCTTAGAAAAACACTTTACTACTAAATAAGATACGTAAAAAAACAAACTTTGGAAACCAAAAAAAAGAAATCGGGCTTGACAAGTGAATCCCACCTTAGTATTTTTCCCTTGAAAATGCAGTGATCTTATTGAGTAACGGGGCATTATGTTTGAACATTACATTGATCCTTTAATCACCACCATCGGAGTTTTTGAACTGCGATATTATGGAATTCTTTTCGCGCTAGGTGTTGCGACCGGTTATATGATTCTACGTCATTTATTCAAAAAGAAGCACTATAAAGTAGAAGATGCAGATACCCTATTTATTTATCTTATCATTGGAATCATCATAGGAATCCGTCTGGTTCACTGCTTTTTCTATGATCCGATCTATTATTTAAACAATCCCATTGAAATCCTCTATATCTGGCAAGGGGGATTGGCGAGTCACGGGGCTGTATTAGGTGCTTTTGTGGCGATTTGGATTTACACATCCCGTAAAAAGAAGCGTGATTACTCCTTCTATCAAATCACCGACCTTCTTGTTATCCCGTTTATGATCGGCTCTTCTTTCA
>CAYPZJ010000159.1:0-10429 GCA_964414635.1 uncultured Spirochaetia bacterium | reverse complement strand
GAGATCGTTTCACGTGACTGGAGTTCAGACGTGTGCTCTTCCGATCTCTACCCCCAATACTTCTGGCTCTAATTAATGTGAGAGCCCCATTACTTGTAAAGCTCGATTAACATCGCCTTGGGGAATACTAACCTGAACTCCCTGTATATGGGGGCGAATTGTTTCTAAAATTTCATGTGCGATACGAAGCCCCTCATTTCGTGCATCATCGGGTGTTTTGGCTGTTTGCATACGGGTTAAGATTGCTTGGGGGATCACAATACCTGGAATTTCATTATGAAGAAACTCTGCGCTCTTATAACTGGTTAAGGGCCAGATACCTGCGACAATAGGAATCCGCACATTCTGGATATGCTCTAAAAAGCGCATGAATTGATTTACATCAAAGATAGGTTGGGTAATCGCAAATTGTGCACCAGCCTGTACTTTAAATGCAAACCGTTTAACCTCATGTTCAAGTTCATAGGCAACAGGATTTGCAGCAACACCAATCACAAATGCAGTAGGATCTCCAATTGGATTATTCCCTATATCAATCCCATGATTCAACCCCCGAACCATATTGGTTAAACCGATGGAATCAATATCGAATACGCCAGTGGATTGGGCGTGGGGTGAAAGTCGTGGTGGATCACCCGTTAGTAATAATAGGTTTTTTAATCCAAGTGCAGCAGCACCCAATAAATCAGATTGCATGCTTTGAAGGTTACGATCCCTGCATGTGTAATGAAGAATGGTTTCGATTCCAATCTCACGCTCAATGGTTAAAGCAGCAGCCATCGCGCCAATCCGATTCTGATTGCGAGATAAATCGGGTACATTAATACTATCAATACCCGCTTCATGTAATTTTTGAATACGTTCCAAGAGAGCATCCATCCTGTATCCCTTAGGAGGGACTACTTCCACACAGCTAATAAATGCTCCCTGTTCTAATTTTGCACCCAACTGGGATATAGATTCCATGGGAATGGGTTCTATTTTTGGTGTATCCTGAGGAATGTGAACGTGTGTAGGGGTAGTTTTCACCTCTGGAGATAGAGAACGTACCACATTCTTAATGGCTTTAATATACTCCGGTGTAGTTCCGCAACATCCTCCAATAAACTGCACACCCACTTGGATAAACCGTTTGGTGAATTTAGCCATATAGGTGGGATTTGCCATATAAATTTTTCGCTCGTCAATCTGACGAGGCATTCCTGCATTGGGTTTTGCAGATAACGGTTTGCTCGTTTCTTTCGCCATTTTTTCGATGGCATCCAAAATAATGGCAGGTCCCACCGAGCAGTTTAAGCCAATAACGGTAGCACCCCATTTATCCAGATACCGAGCAATATTTATTGGATCACTGCCAAAACTTGTTTTACCATCTTGCTGGATGGTTGCATGTGCAATGATTGGCAACGCGCAACATTCTTGTATTGCATGAAGCCCTTGCTTCATTTCATTTAAATCACTAAAAGTTTCCAATAAAAAACAATCCACTCCGCCTTCTAATAAGCCTTCCACCGCTTCTTTAAAGTATCCTTTTGCTTCTTCAAAGGAGGTAGGACCATATGGTTCTAGCCGAATACCCAACGGACCTAATGCACCTGCTACAATCACATTATCCTGAGCCACTTCTCGAGCGATTTGACCTGCTGCTTTTGCTATAGCGAAGCCCTTATCTTCTAGAGCAAAATTTCGTAATCGGGGACGGGTTGCACCGAATGAATTAGTTTCTATGATTTCTGCCCCAGCTTGGATATATTCCCGATGAATCTCCTGAATCAGCGTCGGTTCCTTTATATTTAATTCATCATAATTCCGATTTATGTAAATCCCTTTTTCATAAATCATCGTTCCCATCGCTCCATCCATCACATGGATGCGACCATCAGCAATCAATTTTTTTATATCTCGCGTTCCCATAGGAATTGTACCAACCTTTCATGAAAATATAATGTGATACCTGGTGTGTCCTAGCGTGATGTATCACAAGCACGGTATCAAACAAAAAACCTTTGTTTTATTACTACGATAAATAGTTCAAACTGGCAGCTAGCCATGTTTCCATGGTTTGTACAGAGAACTTTTTTCGAGTAGCATACGACTTCAACTGGTCTTTTCCAATTTTGCCTACATTAAAATAGCTCGCTTCAGGAAAGGCAAAATATAAACCACTCACCGAAGCTCCTGGTTCCATCATACAACTCTCTGTTAATGTGATCCCAACTCGTTGTTCTACTTCCAATAATTGAAATAGCGTTTGTTTTTCTGAATGATCTGGACAAGCGGGATACCCATGGGCAGGGCGAATTCCTTTATATCGTTCCAAAAAAAGATCCGCCAAACTCAACGGTTCACCTGTTTCATAACCCCAAAATTCCCTCCGTACTTGCTCATGTGCCCATTCTGCAAACGCTTCAGCCAATCGATCCGCTAATATTTTTGCCATAATAGATTGATAATCATCCGTGGGATCCATTTCAGCTTTTATAAATGCATCCAACCCAAGACCCGCAGTTACAGCAAATGAACCCAAATAATCCTGGATGACGCCCTTTGGAGCGATATAATCTGCCAAAGCTTTGCTAGGATACCCGGATGGTTTTTCAAATTGCTGGCGCAACGTAAAAAATGTACCCAGAGGTTTCTGTGTGGAAGGATCCAATACAACAATATCATCTCCTTCCCGATTAGCAGGAAAAATACCTACAACACCTGCTGCATTTACCATTTGGGATTGGATCATTCCCTCCAAGATTTCCAGCGCATCTGAATGGAGTTTCTTGGCTTCATCACCTACATGAGGATCCTCAAAAATTTCAGGATACTTTCCTTTCAGCTCCCATGTGCGAAAAAATTCTGTCCAATTGATGTATTCTGCTAAGGTTATCAAAGGGACCGCATTCCATTGATGTATCCCCAGATAATTGGGTTTTTTCGGTTGGAATTGATTTTTGAAATCATAGTCTGGTCTATGAGCCAGTGCTTCCTTATAGCTTAGATATATTGTTGAGGAATGCCTTTGTTCCCGTGTTTCCACTAGTTTTTCGTATTCGGTTTGAATCTGTTGTACGAATTCGGCTTTCTTTTCACTAGATAACAAGCTACGGACCACCCCTGCCGACAAGGAAGCATCTTTGACATGTACAACGGGTTCCTGGTATTCAGGAGCTATTCGTAAGGCAGTATGAAGTTTGGATGTTGTAGCTCCACCAACCAATAGCGGATATTTCAATCCCAAACGTTGCATAGTACCAGCAACATGCTCCATCTGTTTTAAGGACGGAGTGATTAAACCGCTTAATCCAATAATATCCACCTGATGATGTTCCGCTTGTTCTAGAATCTTCTCGGCTGGCACCATCACCCCCAAATCAATCACCTCATAGTTATTGCATGCTAATACCACACCTACTATGTTTTTTCCAATATCGTGAACATCACCTTTCACGGTAGCTAAAAGGATTTTTCCCGCAGAACGAGATGCCTGACCTTGGTTTTCTTCCTCCATGATCGGTGTTAAATATTCAACAGCTTTCTTCATAACCCGAGCGCTTTTCACCACCTGTGGAAGGAACATTTTTCCATCCCCAAACAAATCCCCGACAATATTCATCCCATGCATCAACGGTCCTTCAATAACATCTAATGCACTTCCAATTTCTTGATGCGCTTGCTTTGTATCATCTACAATATACTCCACAATTCCATTCACCAACGCGTGGGATAATCGTTTCTCAACAGGTAAAGACCGCCAAGCTTGATCCTTCACTTCTTCTTTTGCATCTTCTGAAACATGTTGTGCTATGGCAAGCAATCGATCAGTTGCCTCCTTATGCCGATTCAGGATTACGTCTTCCACCCGTTCTTTTAGCGGTTCTGGAATTTCATCATATATTTGAATTTGCCCGGCATTGACAATCGCCATATCCAATCCTGCTTGGATCGCATGATACAGAAAGATCGAGTGCATCGCTTTGCGTACGGGTTCATTTCCCCGAAAGGAAAATGAAAGATTACTTACACCACCACTCACCATACATCCTGGAAGATTAGCCTTAATCCAGCGAGTGGTTTCAATAAAATCCAGCGCATATGTATTGTGCTCTTCAATTCCTGTTGCGACAGCGAAAATATTTGGGTCCATGATAATATCCTGGGGAGGGATTCCTACTTGCTTCGTCAGGATATCATAAGAACGTTTTAATACGGATTTTCGTCGCTCCAGGGAATCGGCTTGTCCTGCCTCATCAAATGCCATAACAATCATCGCCGCCCCATAGCGATGTACGCTTTGCGCTTGGTGAATAAATGCTGCTTCACCCTCTTTCAGACTAATAGAATTTACAATCCCCTTACCTTGAAGGTGTTTTAATCCCACTTCTAACACATCCCAATCGGAGGAATCCAGCATAACGGGTACTTTTGTAATAGAAGGTTCCCCAGCAATATGATTTAAAAAGGTTTTCATACATTCTTGGGCATCAAGCAGTGCATCATCCATGTTAATATCGATTATTTGTGCTCCTGCTTCAACCTGTTGTAATGCAACGGATGTAGCTTCTTCATACTTTTCCTCCTTTATGAGCCGTGCAAAACGGCGTGAACCTGCTACATTGGTGCGCTCACCTATGTTTATCATATTGGTTTCTGGATAAATAATCAAGGGTTCCAATCCACTGAATTGAGGACGGAGATCGGGTTTTGGGATGGGGCGAGGTGCGTACTTACATACTATTTCTGATAACCGAGCGATATGTTCCGGACGGGTTCCACAACATCCCCCTACAATGTTGATAAGTCCTGCTTCCGCATAATCGTTAATCAACATTCCCATTTCTTCGGCCGATTGATCATATTCACCTAATTCATTTGGTAGTCCTGCATTCGGATGGACACTAACCGGACATGTCGCTATTTCAGAAAGGGTTTCAATATGACTACGGAGTTGTTTGGCTCCCAACGAACAGTTAAGCCCCACGCTAAATAAATTCGCATGGGAAATAGAAATCCAGAATGCTTCAACCGTTTGTCCTGATAAGGTTCGTCCGCTGGAGTCCGTAATCGTACCAGACACCATGATGGGTATGGATACTTGATGTAGATCCTGATATTCCTTGATAGCATAGAGTGCAGCTTTACAATTTAGGGTATCAAAAACGGTTTCAATCATCAGCATATCTACACCACCTGCGATTAAACCACGTATTTGGGTAGTATAAACAGATACCAATTCATCAAAGGTAATGTTTCGATAGGCTGGATTATTAACATCAGGAGATAACGATGCAGTACGATTGGTAGGACCCAAAATACCCGCTACAAAACGTGGTTTATCGGGATTTTCTTGCGTAAATCGGTTGGCAGTCGTTTTTGCAAGTGTAGCAGCAGCCTGATTCATATCAAATACATGTTCTTCCAGTCCATAATCCTGCATGGATATTGCATTTGCATTAAAAGTATTGGTTTCAAGAATATCGGCTCCTGCTTGGAGATACTGTTCATGTATGTGTTGGATTAAATCGGGTTGAGTCAGATTGAGTAGATCGTGTGCGCCCTGTAGTGGTTTAGGATGGGTGGTAAATAAGGAACCACGAAACGCATCTTCATCAAGTTTATGGGATTGAATCATGGTTCCCATTGCCCCATCCAACAGTAAAATCCGGTTGGAAATTGCATTTTGTAGTGTCATAGATACCTCTTAAAGCGGAGAATGGCTGCTCGGTTTAAACGAGTCGGGGTATGATTACGATAAGCCAAGTCGGGAGGAAAATGAAGTATATCCGCTCACTCATGGGGTTCAATCAATAGATACGTCTCCATCCATTTTTTTACGGCTTGGGTCACTTCACGAAATTGAGGATAATCCTCAGGTGGAATATCCTTTCGTTTTACAGCAAATGATTGTTCCAGATAGAGTTCTCCTGTTGCAGGATTAAACTCCCGTTTATAGGTACAAGCACTACGGTCATAATCCAAAGAAGATGATGCATCTCCATCTTTTAGGTGGTATCCTTGTGGTAGAGCAATCGTTTCGTGGAAGATAGCATTCCAGTTAGCACCAAGAGACATCGTATATTGCCGTTCTTCCAACTCATTCATCGATAAGGCATTGTATAACAACGTGTTATCAAATGGAAAACGGGAGGTGGGAGGAATGAATAAAAGACCAGCTGAAGTCGGGATAGCATAATCTTCTACCACAAAAGAAAGTTTAACACTCATATTGCGATCATAATTTCTGGGATTTGTAAAACAGTATTGTTGAATTTCTGCTTGTGGGGCTACTGCTTTAATCCATTGTTCAAAATAGCTTCGTAAGTTTCCATCCCCCAATCTCCGTAATGAAGATCGAACAATACTATCTGGATATCCTTTCAGGTTAATCTGAAAAGCACATTCTGCATCTCCGTTTTTGCGTAAAATTGTATCCGCATGAATATCAAGTTCGTGGTCTCGATAATCCTGAATGGGTGTATTCATGATTGGGACCCCTTCAGGAGTTCCTGCAATATAACTTTGTTCTTGTTCAAGCTGATGCAATAAAACCGTCAGGAAACCCACACCTGTCGCATCCACAGCTTGCCACGTCCCATCTGTATGATGAATCACCGTAAACGCATGGTTGAATCCTTCATCAGGCATATTGTTTTTTGTGCTGTTAATTAGTGTGAGAGCAGTGTAAGCCTCTATTCCTGCTTCGCGAAGCAGGGTAGCAAGCAGTAACGCATTTTCTTTACATACACCTACACGATAACGAAACGTCATGGGAGCAGGTTGTCCCAAATAACCTTCTGGAACCGGATCATAATGCAGTCCTGCGTAGCGGATATTATCGCCTACCCAATGGGTTAATACGTTGATTTTTTCTTCATCCGTATGTAATCCAGCACATAATTCAGCTACTTTGGCTTTCATCGTTTCATCTACAACCATAAATGGTTCGGAAGCATGATAATACCATTGGGATTTCCGTTTCCAGCTATCTAATGATGTTAATTCAACATAAGGGAGATATTCCCAAATAGAGCGCATGTGAGGTTCCGTCTCATAGCTTTGAAAGGAATCATTTTGAAAAACATACCGAATATGTTCCGGATCATCGGTGTATACAGAGGACTGCGCGGGTCCATAATTGGTTTGAAATTGTAAGGGAAAATCCCGTGGTGTAATTATTTCCACTTTTTTTTCGAGAATAAGTTGATTGGAAAACGTGGTGAATGCTGCTGTATAATGCCAAAACTCCGACAGACCTAATTCTTCCTGTTTCTCTCGAGAGATCATACAATTCCAATGGCACCATTCTCCAGTTCGGATGTACTCAATCGAATCATTTACTTCCAGTGGAGGCATTTGATAAACCCGTACAATCCCTTTACGAATAATACCACCAACGGGACTGGGACTCTCTACAAAATTGGTTAAATCCACTTCCTCGATGCTACCATCCACACGAAAAATTCGTACGGATTCATATTCTTCTCTGTTCCAAAACGCAGCCATACGGAGTGTAAGGGAACTATGATTTCGGACTGCTTTCCAGGTGAGCAGCTTTACTACCGAATGACTTTTATATCGATTCCATTCACCTGGTTGAATGTAATTGGTATCGTAATCGAATACAATCGCTTGATCATGTCCTGGATGATCCTCAGCAGTTCCTACTTCATTGATACGTTCCCAAATAGCTTCATCTGTCAGAGGTTCCTCATCGGGGTTAGGAATGATTTCTGCGTATCCCGTAGATAATAATGCTAGCAGTAGGATGTGAAGTAGGACAAATAGGTGGAAGAAGTTCCGTCTCATATCCAATCCTTGTCGGTTCCTAGTATCAGCAGCAACCCGTTCAGGTTGTGGTTTTGGCTACCCTCGAAAGCGTATGCCGATAATTCAAGAATAATAGGTTTAGCCGTGAAAAGCAAGCAGGCTACCAGACAACCAGACAAATAAAATCGAGAGGGCGAACGATGTTGTTTTCAACGGATTGGACTTGAAAAGTATCTAGGGTAGTGAAACGGATAAGACCGGGTATTCAATAGAATAGATGTACGTAACTTGTTTAATTAGGAGTAAGGTATTCTGCCCATTTTTCCTCAATCAATTTAAGTGCTTCTTCTCTTTTGTGAATGCATTCCTGGAGCTGTAAATCCCGTATGATATGAAGAATTCGTCCCATAGCTTTTCCAGAAGGCATACCCATAGCACATAAATCTTTACCAGAGATTAATTCGGGGGGATGAATGACATGGTGGTTTCGGAAGTGAATACAGAAGTGATATGCATCTAAAGAAACTCCCAGTGCTTCTGCTTCCTGTTTATGAAGCGCTAATAACCGATCAAACCAGGGATGATCCATGAATTGTTTCAACCGACTCGTTCGCATACGTTGTACCTGTTGAAACCGTGAATGATTCTCTACCAGATAGATTACTTGTTTACAAATGTCTGTTGATGTGCGCAACCGGAGGCAGATTTTTTCAGCAAGTTGAGCACTTCGGGTAGCAGGGGATTGGATTTTGGCTGTAGAATCAAGCGATACCATATCAGTATGACCCCATCCCGTTTTTAGTACCAATAATGCCAGACGATACGCACTATCATGATAAGTAGCATGTTTCAAAAGTGTGATACTAAGCTCAAGGGCATCTCTGACCTTTGCAGTAGAGGGGTTTAATTGAATACCACGTAGACAGGCTACTTCAGGAAGAATAGCCTGGAGTAACCCCGTTTCATAAAGTAACCACACCCCCTTATGTGGGTTATTGCCAGTAAGGATCCATTCCAACTCCATATAAATCCGTTCCCAACTTGTTCGGGTAATGGAAGGAGCATGTCGAACCACTGCCTGAGACGTTTGGGGATCCATGAAAAAATCAAACC
This sequence comes from uncultured Spirochaetia bacterium, assembly GCA_964414635.1. Taxonomy (GTDB): domain Bacteria; phylum Spirochaetota; class UBA6919; order CAYPZJ01; family CAYPZJ01; genus CAYPZJ01. The sequence continues at coordinate 1,558 of CAYPZJ010000159.1, read as the reverse complement.
GAGCAGTAAAGCGAACAGCACGCATTAATCGAAGGACATCTTCAGAAAACCGCTTATCAGGATCCCCGATCGCTCGAATACAACGTTGACGCAAATCATCCTGCCCTCCAACATAATCCAACACTTCATAGGTGATCGGGTTTAACATCATTCCGTTAATTGTAAAATCCCGACGTAACACATCCTCCCGCTCATCTGATAACAATTGTACGGCATTTGGGCGTCGTCCATCTGTATAGCCACCATCCGAACGAAAGGTGGATACCTCAAATTGATATCCCTTATATAGAATGATAATCACTCCAAATTGTTTACCCACTTCCAACGTTTTTCCAAGAGGTTTTAGGATAGCTTGAATCTGATCAGGATGAGCGGCTGTTGCTATATCAATATCTCGAGGAATGATCCCTAAAAGATAATCTCTTACGCATCCCCCTGCGAAATAGGTTTGATACCCATATGTTAGCAGAGCAAAGGCAATATCCTTTGCACACCGAAATATAGCAGAATTGAAAAAAGCAGACTCGGCATCCATACGAAGGAAGATAATGGATTTTCAAGGAAGAGCCAATTCTTCTTTGTATGAAAATCAGGTATTTGAGTTGGTTATTCTACCGGGAGTGTTTCAATGATCCGTTGGGTAACGGTTTTAACATACTTTTCGACAGTTTGTATAAAATCCTCTGCTTCTGGGTCAAATGTTCCTACATATACATGATCAAATTGATGTTCCCACATCGGTCCCCACGCAGCCAGATCAAATAGGGTCCATTGCAATGCTATATCAAAGCCATTTTCCCCATTGTAGCGAATTACCTTCCCCCAAAAAACCATATCCACTCCATACTTTTCTGCAATTTGGTCAAGATCATATTGGGTAGGTGCTGATACCGGTTGTGTTTCATCAGGTTTCAGATATTCATCTGCATCTTCGATATCTACTACATTATAGGGTGTTGTTTTAATTTCTTCTAAAAATAACCGGCGTACCTGTTCCGATACCCCTTCTATTCCAGGTACATTATAAATGAATAATACACCTGCTTTTTCGGGTTGATGAAAACTAGGGCTTATAAAACTGGCTGCGGGACCACCGCACGCTACTAACAATCCAAGTATTACCGTGGTAACTAAAATAGCTGACAGTATACGAATCATAGTCATCTCCTAAATTAATGGGCTTCTTAATATATCGGTTATTCAAGGCAACTTCTTAACCGATCCTTCCTTTACAACGAAGGGTAACAAAGGTATGCAAAAAGATCAAAAACAAAATCCGCAAAAAACGACAAGATCATGTTCTTTCATTTTTTTGTTGCCATGGAGTTTTTCATAAAATTATGGTGATGAATCGTTTACACTGCAGTATATTTGTTAACGTATGGTAGTGTTCAGTTTATAGGAAGTATCCAATATGGAACTCAACCGCCCACAGACCTCCTTTTTTTTTCATCCCCCACAACCAACCCTAATGCATTGTATTCCTTCTGTTTTTTGTAAGGGATTGGGTGCGAATTTTGGGCAATTTTTATGTTTTTTAAGATACTTGGGGTAGTGA
>CAYPZJ010000158.1:0-10459 GCA_964414635.1 uncultured Spirochaetia bacterium | reverse complement strand
CCTTACCGATTGTAAGGAATGCAAAACACGGTATCGAGCTGATGATTTGATCTTAGATAAAGCAAAGATCGATGTGGAGGGTAAAACCGTTGAGGAAATGAGTGCAATTTTACAGGAAAAAGAGATTGCCTGTCCTAACTGTGGGGTAAAGAACTTCACAGAAGTGCGAGTTTTTAATTTGATGTTTAAAACCCATCAGGGCATTGTAAGCGATAAATCTGATGCAATCTATTTACGTCCGGAAACCGCTCAGAGCATTTTCCTTAATTTTGCTACATTGCTTCGTACTTCCCGCAAGAAACTTCCATTTGGGGTAGCACAGATAGGAAAAGCATTTCGGAACGAAATCACACCTGGGAATTTTATCTATCGTACCCGTGAATTCGAACAAATGGAAATCGAATATTTCTGCAAACCAGAGCAGGCTGGCGACGCGTTTGAAGAATGGATTCAAGATTGTATGAATTGGTTTCTTGATTTAGGTGTAAACCAAGAAAACCTACGGTTTTATGAACATCCTAAAGAAAAACTGGCTCATTACTCGGAGCGTACCGTAGATATTGAATACAACTATCCATTCGGTGGGTTTAAAGAACTAATGGGAGTGGCAAATCGCACAACATTTGATTTAACTCAACATATGGAATATAGCAAACAGGATTTACGCTATTTTGATCCAGAAACGGAATCTCATTTTCTACCGTATGTGATTGAACCTTCGTTCGGTTTAGATCGATCCTTGCTGGTGTTTTTACTAGACGCGTATGAAGAAGAAGCGCTTGAAAATAACAAAAAAAGAACCGTGCTAAAATTGGATCATCGTTTAGCACCTATTAAGATCGCTATTTTACCATTGGCGAAAAATCAACCCTCCATAAAGGAAAAAGCCCGTGAAATTTTTGAAGTACTGATTCCATACTATCATGTGATGTATGATGATACGGGTTCTATAGGGAAATTGTATCGACGACAGGATGAAGTGGGAACCCCATTTTGTTTGACTGTCGATTTTGATACCGTTGACAAAGATAATCAAGTTACCATTCGTAATCGAGACACCATGACTCAGGATCGCATTCCAATTCCCGAATTGCTTTCCTATTTCCAGACCCACCTGAACGTATAAAACAGCCAGCCGTCCGCTGTCAACAAGAATGTTGAAGGTAGTAAACAGCGTTCTTTGTATCATAACAGGTTCACAAAAATAGATGTCGTTGAATGCTAGAGGGGTTAAAGAGTAATTTCAGTTTCGTTGGTTAATCGTTTTACAGCAAGTTCGCAGTAATTTGGATCAATATCGACACCGATGCTTCTTCGTTTATTCTGATAGGCAGCAACCAACGTAGTACCACTTCCTACAAAAGGATCAAAAACCAAATCATCTACATAACTAAATAATTTTATACATCGTCGAGGTAATTCGAGAGGGAATGGTGCTGGATGCCCTATTCGCTTTTTGCTTGCACCCACAAATGTCCATAACCCGTTGGTCCATTCGATAAATTCCGGTTTAGTAATATCCGATTCCTTGCTACCACTTGTTTTCTTCCAATGGTGCTTGTACAAAACTAGAATCAGTTCAACGGGTGCTATGACATAGGGAGCAGAAGCACTTAACCAAGACCCCCAGGCTGTCCTTCTCGATATAGTCCCTTCATTCCAAACGATAGTGGCATGGTATTTAAATCCAACAGATTTAGCTAACGTGGTAAGATCGGCTCCTATGCTCTGTTGCCCGTCTTTGTTTTTATCCAATGGAATATTTAAGCAGAATCGCCCGTCGCTTTTCAACCAATGATAGCAGCGAGAAAGCCATTGTGTGCAAAAAGACAAATAGTGATCATACGTAAGTTTATCATCATTTGAGTTGTACTGGATATCCAGATTATAAGGGGGTGAAGTAATGATAAGGTCTAATGTTTCAGGTTTAATACTATGGCATGTTACGATATTAGTGTTTAGGATTTTTACATCGTCATGGTTCAAAAAGAAATGGCTTTGCGTCATGAAATATCCTCAAATCCACGATCCCCTCTCCCTTCTACGAGTTGCGATGTATTCATACATTTCTAAACATGTGTGTTCTATTAAAGTGCTATTACAGATCACGATTTTGAATCTATCCTGAAAATCAATCCCGCCTAGTTTATCCAAAATCCGTTACAATAGAATATATTATGGCATTCTATATTTAAATCATAGCTGATTATGCTGAAAAAAAATGCAAGGATTACCGAGCTCTTCGCTTTGTCCATCCAGGGTTACGTATCCCTAATCGCTTCTGAAGACTGGAGAAAACTGCAACCGGATTGATTACATAACTCCCTTGTCTGCATTCCAGGTGAAGATGGGGACCCGTTGATCTTCCTGTGGATCCGACTCGCCCAATAACTTGATTACTCGTAACCCACTGTCCAACCCGAACATTAATGCGGGATAAATGTCCAAAGTAAATATCGATGGTACCAAACTCGGTTCCTGTGACCTGCATGATAATGAGTTTTCCGTATCCGCCTTTCCATCCAGCAAATTTGATACGTCCGGAGCGGGGTGCCCGCACTCGGGAACCCATTGGTTGAGCAAGATCGATTCCATTATGGGGGCTGTGGATAACACGTCCACCATAAACCAACCGGCGTTTCTGTCCTGGGGCAGAACAATGGGAAGTGACCCGGTAGCTACCACTTAATGGAAGAGCAAAAAACTCTCGAAGCCGCTCTTGTATTTCATAATCCGGTAGTTTTGCGCCTGGAATAAACAGTTTCTGTCCTGGTTTTAAAGGGATGGACTGATCCAGATCATTAACAAAACACAATTTTTCTAATTCCACATTAAATTCGCGATACGCTCGAACAATCGATTGGAGCGTTTGACCTCGGGATACTTTGTGTACAATTCCTTTTTGGTTAGCGATTTTATAATGTTCACCCGGATAAATCCAGCGTCCTTCTTCTTTTATATCGTTTAGACTTAACAGTGTTGATAAGTCTACACCATTCCGGTTAGCTATTTTTAGGGGGGTATCGCCTTTTCTAATGGTGTAAATCCAAACAGACAATCTGGTCCAATTATGTGTTTTAGATGATTTGTTATATGTCACCTCATCCAATAAACTATCCAAATCCGATTTCGCTTTAGAGGGATCAAATTGTTGGATTTCTATTTTTTCCCCTAAAGGGCGAATCTGGGCATATAGCGGTGAGGTTAGAACTCCAACTAGGAGAATAAGAAAAACTAATACCAATAAATCCTTTCGTTGCCCGATTAAATTTCTTATGTTGAGTTGTAAGCCGGTTGTATACCTGATGTTCATAAGCGTACCTGTACTACATAACTAGTAATTCTCAAGTGCCGTTCATCCCAAATATAAATAATAAAAGCAATACGCAAGGTCAAAAGCCTTCGAGTGGAAAAGGAGTTTGAACCCATAAAATTTTCGTCAAAATAGAAGCCTTACCTTAATTAAATTGTTTGATTTATCGTTTCAACAATATCGAATCGCGAAAAGTACTTGTGGCTGCGGGGAACAATCCTTTTTGAGAATATGTGTAAGATCGATTCGCTTTCCCATAATTAAAGAAATTGTCTCGATGAGATACGAACACGTGTTACTCCAATTCAAAAAAGACTTTTGCATGGTGTATATGTGCATTGCAACTATACGTATTGGAAAATGAAAACGTAGGAGATTTTTAGATGAACCGAAGATTTACGAACAATTAATGAATTATTCACAAAAAAAATGTATATTTGACAAAACTTCAGAAAAAGATTACCTTAATCGTCGAAAATAAATAGTGGAAACGGATTGGAAAGCCACTACAATCGTAATTACTCAAACCCCGAACACATAGGATGAGGGACGAAGGTAGTCGTATTCGTCAGAGAGGTAACCCGTGAAGCGTAGTCAAACAAAACAGCAAAGAGATACCATATTTGTTTTAAAGTGGTTGGACATCTTTTTTCTGCAAGGGGTGAAGAAATTTTTCAAATGGGTTTTAACCAAAGGGGGACAAAAATTTACGATCATGTTTGTACCCCATTCAGGGAAACGACTGCTTAATTTTCAAATTCATTATTTCACGATTCTCCTTGTTTTTGCCTTATTATCCGCGGTCTTGATGCTGGGCATCTTTCTGGCACCCGAATTAGAGACGACCCAGAAAGAGCTAATCCGAACCGTTGAAGCGAAAGATCGAGCAATAGAAAGTATAACACAAATAAGTAAGGATCTCGAACCCTTAAATGGTTCGACCGAGGAGCTTGGTCTATCAATAGATCAATTCCTCCGAGAAATTAATGCATATTCAAATGGGGTACCCGAACCTGGGATTGGGCCTGTGGATCAGGTATCTACCGACTATGAAGGAAGTGATTATTTTAACAAAAACGATCACGATACCTTACGTGTCATCCGTGGGCGAATTGACAACGCTACGGATAAGATCAAGGATGCAACAAATTTTGCGCATGGACTCAAAGAGATCATGAATGTTATTCCATCGATTCATCCGTTATTCAAGCGTGGTATCCTGCTTTCTGGATTTGGTCCGCGACTGCATCCCATAACAGGAAAGGTGCAAAATCATGATGGGATTGATATTGCAGACATCCCCGGCACCCCCGTTCGTGCCACTGCTGAAGGAACCGTTAGCTTAGCACAGTTTGCTGGAGGGGCTGGTTTGATGGTGGAAATCCAGCATTCCTATGGGTTTTCCACCCGTTATCTCCATTTATCGGTTATACAAGTAGAGCGGGGTCAGACTATTAAACGAGGACAGATTATCGGACGTGTTGGGAACACTGGGCTTTCCGTTGGTCCCCATCTTCATTATGAAGTCCGTGTGAATGGAAGACCAATCGATCCCGTTAATTATATTAGTCTGGATGGAACCTGGTAACATACCCAGGCTCAACCAGCAATGTGAATGGGTATGAAAGACAAGACATCCAAGAACATCACCAGAGCCTTAAAAAATCCTGAAATAATTAATAGTATTATTGGTCAAAAATCTGAATTCCGTGGTGAATTTAGACTGGTAGGTGATTTGCGTATTGATGGAAAATTTCAAGGGAGCATTCGGACCTATGGAAGAATCATTATTGGAGAAAGCGGAGAAAGCTGGGGGAATATTTGGGCAGATGAAGTCATTGTGGGGGGGAGAATATACGGAAATATTGTTTGTAATCACAAAATAGTGGCGTTATCTACTGGAAAAATTGAAGGGAATATTGCTTCACCTACGCTTATTCTAGAAAAAGGTTCCCGATTCAATGGGTATTGTAAAGTTAATCCTTCGTTATTCCAGTTTGAGCAAGAGGTTCAACACGAAAAAATTAGCGAAATTTTTAAAGAATTCGCTGCTGCAGAGAAAGAAAAGCAATTAGAAGTTGTTACCGAACAAGCAGAATACCCAAAAAAACGGGCTGTCATTCGGAAAACACAGGCGAAAAAGGCATAAACGGAATGATTCATATCAATCCTTCCAAAGACGATAGTCGGATATATAGTCCTTCTAAAGTTGGCGGAAAACGACGGACGGCAGATAAGCCGAAACAAGAACAACCGTTTATTGACCAGCTTACTTCCAAACTTGAGAAAATAGATAAACAAGATTTAGACCGTGCAATTGAACAAATTGATCGTGCCGGACAGGTTTTCCTAGATGATCCATCCCAAAGTAATCTTGGGTATTATAAAAAGAGTATAGGTCAATTTCTACAATATATTACCCGACAAACCTATCGGGTTAAGAATATTGCTGGGAGCCGATCCAATCGGCATCAAATTATTGAAACCGTTAATCAGCATTTGGAGGATCTTACCGTACAGATTATGAATAATGAAAAAGATGAGCGCCTGATGTATTTGAAAAAAATTGGAGAGATTCGAGCCTTGATTATCAATTTAATCCTATAATCCCCATTAATACATCCTTGCACGTACTGGGGCGCTACCCAAAGGTTCTCACAGTAAAAACGATATGATTCATAAATATAGGTGGGGTTAAGCGAAAAGACGAGTATGGAACGGAAATATAAATCATCTCAAAACCAAAACAAAAATAATACACCTCAATCAAAACAAACAAATCCCAAAGATGCCCGGTATGTTTATGCTACCGTGTTATACAATAAAACTACATACTTGTTTCAATATACGCGACACTATACCTTCAAGCGGAACCAACCTATCATCGTATCTTCTCAGTATGGGCAAGAGATAGCTACCGTATTAAATCACCCCATCCCCTACCCTAAGTCTGCAATCGAAAATACCCAGTTTGAAGTCATTCGGTTGGCAAATGATCGGGATTTGGAAACGTTTGACCAGAATAAAGAAAAGGTACCTGAGACATTTGAGATCGCCAAAGAAAAAATTAAAAAACATCGACTTCCAATCCGCTTAATTGATGTACACCATTTTTTGGATGGGAAGAAAGTTCTTTTTTATTTCTACGCAGAGAATCGGGTGGATTTTCGATCGTTGGTGAAAGATCTTGCTAATACGTTCAAAGCTCGGATTGAATTGCGACAGATAGGAATTCGAGATGTATCATGTATGCTTTCTGGCTTTGGTGTTTGCGGTAGAGAATATTGTTGTGCACGGATGCATACCCATAAGGAATCGATTTCGATTAAACAGGTTAAGGAAATGAATCTTAGCCTGACAGCACATAAAATCACAGGTTGCTGCGGGCGCTTAATGTGTTGTTTAAATTATGAGAAGTACATGGGATCTGAATCGAACTACTATTACTCCCAAAATTCCGATGAAATGGAGAACATCCAAGCGTTGATGGATGAAGAAATGGATTCCCCAACCGATGATGCCAATTCCATGCAATCCCAGCGTCAACCCCATTCATTTCACAAAGAACAAGAAGATAACCTTACAATTGAACTTCCATCGTATCTACGAGGCAAATCAAAACACCACTCTAATACCCCCGAAGAGGATTAATCCTCGTTATCTTGTGGTTAACGTTTCAATTATTAGCGACAATCCTTTTTTAGAAATACTTCCCTCGTCTCCACCAAACAAATCCGCCTCTTCCCAATTGATTTTACGGTTTATCATCACAGTTTGATTATAATCCACAAAAACAATGGAAGGAGGACCCAGAATTTTATACGGTTGTGCAATACTCGGCGTTTGAGATATCTTAATGCTTACGGGAATAATGGCTTCTGCTGTTTTCTTAAACTCGGGATCGGGGAACACGTGATGTTTATACTTTTCACAATATTTGCATGCATCATCCCAAAAGAATAGCATTAAATATTTGTTTTCTTTTCTTGCTTGGGAAAGCAATTGGGCATATTCCTGCTCTGTTTTTATTTGATGGAAATAGCTCCAATCTCCCTTTGCAAGGGTGGCTTCTACACTGCTTTTTTGTTGATAGTACTGTATTGGTTCGATGATACCCCATACAAGCAACCCAACTCCGATTACCATATAGAATATTCCAACAAAAGAACGGATTTTTAGATAGGAATTGTCCTTGTTTTTTGCAAACTTGTGGGCACCCATCAAAAACGCAGTCACAATCAAGAATAACGCAAACAGAAATAAGGTATAGATTCCCAATCCGATAGCATTCAAAAAGAGTCCCAGGAACAGATAGATAAATACCAACATCAGCAGACTAAAACCATACTGAATGATCATCATCCAATTTCCTGATCGAGGAGCCCGTGTGGCAATGCTTGTAAATGTCCCGATGAGAAGGAAAGGAATACCAAACCCAATTCCATATCCAACCATTAACAACATCCCTTCCATACTACTTATGGAGATAATAATAACAAGAATTAATCCCATGATGGGGGTCAAACAGGGGCTAGCAACAACACCTGCCAATAATCCAAATACGAAAACATTTCCAAGTGACTTTTCCTTCTGACTCTGTTCATCTTTTTTTGATTGAAGAAACTTCGGCATTCGTATTTCATAAAAGCCCAACATGGCAAACGTTAGGTATATGAAGATGATTACCACCAACGCCATAGCGGCTGCAAATAAAGCGGGATGACGAATGACGCGCACCGCTCCCTCTCCAAGGAGTGCCGCGACTAACCCTAAAATTGCAAATACTGATACAATACCCAATACATATGCCGAAGCCCTTCCGAAACTTCTCAATTTAGATGAAGGTTGTCCCTGCGTTTGTTGACCCATTAACGCTCCGATAGTTAAGGGAATCAATGGCCAAACGCATGGAAGTAATACAGAAATAATCCCGGTGAGTAGCGCGATAAAGAATGCCCATAACATGTTGCTTTTAAAATTATCCTGTAGTCCACTTAATAACGATGCTTGCAATTGATCCAACCATCCTGATCCTTCTCGAGCTTTTTCAAATGTAGCATCCACATCGATGGGATTATCACTCATTTTCGGAAGTGGTAATCCTGCTTCTAAGATTTCCGACGGATTATCGGATGTAACTGAAGCATTTGGATCCGCTGTATCGCTCATTCCTGTTGCAAATTGCCCTGCTGAACTATGAGGAATATTAATCGACACTGTCGGTCCATCGATACATAAGCTTTCCGTACACAATTGATAATCAATTTCTAATCGGAAGATCCCATTTTCAAGTTTGGATGGATCTACCATTCGATAGGTAAGCGTGTATGCAATGTTCTTAGTAACCGTTCGATAGGAACCCAATAGTTCTTCTTCGTGCAATTCACCAGGTTTATCCCGTGTCATTTCAAGCAGCTCAACACCCTGATCAATCGGTGTAGTGGTTGTTGTAGTCTCCGCTGGTGCTCCTTCTGTAGATTCATCCTCAAAACCAAAATCATCGGTTGTTATTGATTCATCATCTAATCCAAAATCCTCTCCTGATTCGGATTCAGCGTCTAGACCAAAATCAGACTTGGTATCCAATCCAAACTCACCGGTTTCATCGCTTGATACGGCTGATTGCTTAGCATAAGGAGGATGAATATTGATTGGTTTAACTTGTTTCCCTTCTGTGTAGGCTTTGTAGCCATCGGGTATGGTTAGGTGCAGCGTTAGTTGAAAGGTATCTCCTGCTTGTGCTTCAATTTTTTGGGGAGTTGTTTCACACTTGATAGAAGGTCTTTCTTCTTCCGCATCCCAATTTAACTGAGCATATGCAATGCCCCCCCCTATCAATCCCATTAACAGTACAATAAGAACAATACGCTTCATTCCCGGCTCCTTTCAATATTGGATCATGCGGCACCAAAACCACATTATCTAGATAAGATAACAAAGTAATTGCGAAAGCTCAATACATAGATGAGATTTGGCTTCATACTTGAAATCCATGATGAATCTTGTTATACTTTAACTTGGAGAACGCATGGTAACAACTTTTTCGAAAGTAAAACATCTAACAATCCCTGTGCATGCGGATACTGTTCATATCCCCTCAGGTACCGTGCATTCTTCCTGTAGAAAACAAATTCAGATTACTCATGCTCCGTGTTTTCTGTTATCATTTGATGATGATTACCGATTAACAACCATCCAGCAATATGAACACCGAAGATTGCTCCGAGCGTACGAATATTCTCATAAAGGAAATCTAGCCCGACAAATTGTCTATCCGGCGGATGGTCTACACGAACGAATCGTAACCCATTATGATTATTCTATTGGGGAACAACGGATTAAGGAAATCCGCTTTTATGGGATGAATAGCAAATATACCCGAAAGGATTGTTATCTTCCTCATGCGTACCGGCATGAGATCATCTATTATTTTGATGGAGTTCCTTACTGTCGAGAGTTCTTAGATGAAAAAGGCGAGCTTATCAAAGCGATACATTATTCGGATTCGGGATTAGCTATCTGATTCCGTGGATTCGTGTGTTAAAAACAAATTAATAGCGATTCGTTCCAGTTCCGTCCACTCATCCCATAAAAGTAATTCATCTTTGTCGATTTCTTCTATGAGCGCGTTACGGATTTCTTCCAAGCATAATTTTGTATTTAATATGACATCCTTATAGGGAGCTAACGGTAGTTTGGCTGCCCAATACTTTCGAACCTGATCAAAATCTTTCTTAAAATGGATAATCGGTGTTTCAATACTTTTCGCATCCAATTTCCCTTCTAATAAACAGACATACTGTCCAGCTTTGATGTCATTTCCAGCTACTAGGGATTTGCGAGTTAGAATCCAGTCTCCAACTTCGATCCCTCCCCCAACATCAATAGCTGCTTGCGTTTCAGTAAGCCGATCGCTCCGCAACCCCTCCCCTACTTCGATCCAATCCGATACCTGCAAATTATCACCGATCATCAACCACTTCTTAATTTCCATAAATTTGCCGCAGGTAACACTACCTGAAACTTCCATGGAATGACTAACGCGAATACTCCCATCCACACGGACATCACCCAGACATTGCACGACACCTGTTACTTGTAGATTCCCTGCTACTTCGATATCCCCCGTCACTACTATATCCCGAT
>CAYPZJ010000157.1:0-10488 GCA_964414635.1 uncultured Spirochaetia bacterium | reverse complement strand
AGGTGAGTCGAATTGAGGGATTTATGTCTGAAAAACCGTCAGCATTCGAACAAGGAAGAAATATACCACACAAATCCGTCACCTGGATTCCTCTGGATTATAATCGATTTACTACCGAAGAACAGGAGGGATTAATTACTCCACTTAGTCTTATTTACGCATTTTTGGCGGATGCATCACCCAAGCATGCTCGAGTGATTCTCTCGAATGATTACGTAGGTGAACAAATACAAAATCATATTAAGGATACGTTAGGAATCCAATCAGGGCTAATCAAATTGGGAGAACCCATTCCGGGAACGTTGCTAGCTGAAGCCACCCGTAAATTTCGTGAAACTCCATTGCAACAGTTATTTTTTTTGCTCCCACTCGCTGTATTTAAAAACCAAACAGAACCGATTGTTCCTTCTATTCCTTGGAAAATTCTTCATACAGAAGCCTTTACGCGTTCCACAGTGGATATTACAGTGTTGGATCATCCCCAGCTCATCCATATCAATAGTCATCCCACGTATTATCTTTCGGAAAAGTTGCTGGAGCTTCGGTCTCAGCAATTAGAACAGAATATAAACGATCGATGGCATCATTTTTTTGTTCTTCATGCCCTAAAATCGCTTAGTTCTACGATGACCGCCTGGGAACCGGATGATGTTCGATCCTGTCTAGCATATTGTTGGAATTTACCTTCAGAGGAAATCCGCCAATTAAGTCACACGTTATCGGAACAGTTATTGAATGAACCATTTTTACAAAGCTATGAAGTGGTTGATTTAAATGAGATTCCCAGCTATTCGAATCCTCTTGTACAGCGTATCTTAACCCATATTGATTTAGAAACCCTTGCTCAACTACTTCCCAATCTTGATCGCCCTATTCAAAATAAATTGCGAGAAAATATGTCCCGTCAACGCCGAGAGGATTTACAATTGGAAATACGTCGGTTTTCCAAAACCCCTCTAACCGCTATCCACCTGATGACATTACGCAATGAATTATTCGAAGCTATGCGAATTGAAAAAACAAAAGAAAACCAAGCGAGTTGACTCCGACAATTATAATGCCATGGAGCATTTATCATTATGATGGTTCGACACGTTTTGCTTATCCTTCTAACCACCGCCAGTATTGGTATGTTTGTTTTTATTGTCTTAACCCTATTTTGTACAAAAATGTACTCGGATTCCCCCTTTGAATTGTCTACATCTGTGGATACACAGCAATCCGAACCCCACCACACAGAACCGCCACCACCACCCAAACCATCTATTGTATCTTTTCGAGCAGTTGGGGATATTATGATGCATAGTCGGAATCAACAGTCCGCTCGTAACCATGGCGGTTATCATGTTCTATTTGAAGAGCTGGTCGATGAGCTTCGTGTAGCAGATGTATTATTGGGGAATTTGGAAGTGGTCACCCATCGAACCCGTCCGATTTCTACCTACCCACGATTCAACGCGACACCGGATTTGATTTTTGATCTGAAATGGGCAGGATTTGATGTATTATCCTTTGCCAATAACCACACGTTTGATCAAGGTGTGGAAGGGGTTCAGCACACGCTTTTAATTTGTGATATGTTGGATATTCCAATTCTTGGAGTAAGGGAAACTCCAATCCAGCAGAATAGGTATCATCGAATACTTGTGAATAACATTGCCCTAGGTTTTATTGGGTATACCTATCTTACCAACGGGCAACCCATGCCAACGGATTCCTTTAGCCCATTTATGCGGTTTATTCCACAGTATACCCATGAAAATAAAACTCGCATGATCCACGAATTAAATACTCTTGCCGATTCTTGTGATTTTTTAATTGCTTCGGTTCATTGGGGAGAGGAGTATACCACCGTTCCCAATGCGTACCAGAAAAAAGTCGCACGGGATATGGTGGATGCGGGTGTTGATTTAATTGTGGGACATCATCCCCATGTGTTACAACCTGCTGAATGTATCCAAACAGTAGATGGACGCACTGCCTTGGTGATTTATAGTTTGGGAAATTTCACATCCTCTATGCCGTCCAACATCACTTCAGCTAATCGAACAAGCAATCGAGCGTATCGAGGGGATTCGGTTTTGTTTGAAGCTATAATTAAAAAGGAGGGGCAGCAAACGTATCTTTCTTCTAGTAGTATTCAACCGTTATGGATGCTTCACTATTACGATCCAGAAGAGGGAACGGTGTATAAAATTGTTTCTATAGAAAGGGAATTAGAACGCATTCGAAACAAAGAAGTGGTTCAGGCACGGTTGGAACGGAAAGCCCTTTTAGAATATCGTTACGAAAAGATATCAGAAATCTATTCCCGTAAAACCAACGGAAATCTTGCATGTAATCCGGATTTATTTCATATTAATCCAACCCTGCTTTCCAACGAATAAAACAACCATCCTATTAAAAGAGTTCTAATCGGGGGAAGGGTGATACTCGAATGCGTATCTTTCCCAGAATGTCACTTCGACGAATGAGTCCAAGTGATCTGGAATCTAATGTATTAAAATTATCCCGATCGTCGTTGAGTACGAAGTAATAATCTTCTGTAAAGACAAAGACCGCATATTCCTGATTTTTTTCTATTTTTTTACGAATCCTTTCGGGAATGAGGGTGGCATAGTATAATTCATAGAGTGCTTGGGATATTTCCATCTCATTAATAAAAAAAGAATACGTTGGATCGGTACCCTCCGCTACCTGTTCGGGATCATAGCTATACCGAAATAAATCTCCTTTTTTAGGGATTCGAATGGGAGCGCCTCCTTGTTCGGGGTGCTCTGTAGGAAGTTCTCGCAATCGTATACGATACAAGGTTTGATGGTTTTCTTCGATATAAATTTTTTGATACCCGCCAAAATCAAATTCCTCATTTTCATTGCGATGATACTGGAGTGGTAACATGTTATGGTCTAAATAAATACGGTTCCGCCACATTCGAAAGGATTCCCCCGGCAGCGCAATAATACGATTGCTAATTAGCATAGAATCCGGTGTATTGGTATAGACTGAATATAATCCCAGTACCATCCAGGAAAACACTTGTTCTATGAAATATGGTTCGGGTAAGGATGGATTTTGCATCACAATTAAATCGCCCCACGATGGATCATCCATAGGGCTTATTGTGGTATTAGAAAATAGCAGATTCAAATTGTATTCCACCGAATTATAAATGAGCCGGTCATCAGGAAGAAGTGTGGGATACATCCGATCATCCATAATAGTCAAGCTTCCCATAACCAGTTGGCAAAACAATGCCGCAGGATATACAGCAAATACCAGAAACGTAATATGGAGATTCACTACCCGATTCCAGGGTAGTTGAAAAAAAATCCGGAAGGCGAATAAGGTCGCGATAGAAAAAACAAGCGCAACCAACCCCCCTTCACTGTTGGTTCCCAATCCTAATAGATATGCCAACCCAGTAGGAACCAAAATAAATAGCATCCCCACAACCGAGCGCACCAATGGACTGGTTGCGTCCGGAAACCAACGAAGGAGGATGAGAAACAAAACGAGTATTATAAAAACGAGTGCACCACTCAGGTATGCTAGCAGAATCATGTTAAGGGAGTATACAAAAACTCGAAGGTTTTGGCAATGACTCGTTCAAGGAACTCCATAAGGATGATTTTCAAACTCGTGAAAAGTACAATCACCCTAATTGGTTTTACCTCGTATTAAAGGGGTGTCGTGCGGGGAAGCCGCACGACACCCCAAAAAAATCTACTTGCTGGGAGTACAGGCATTGACATCACGTTGAGCTACATACACTTCGTAAGGGGAATTTGGAAGTAAGGACGCATCTTATTATTATGTGATGGAAGTGACGTAAAGGAAATTTTATGGGTAAAGAAGAAGCTGCTACGGTTGAAGCCATTCGTTTGGAATTTCAAGCGAAATGGAATTATATTGAGCATGTGTGGACGTTTATGCAAAACATGCTCGGAGATGTCCTAACAAAAAAACAAGCCGAATATATTGCTTTAAGTATCAGTGAATTATGTGAAAACTCGGTAAAATATTCCAAGCATAAATTTGCAGAACTTAATGTGGTACGTATCAATATTGAAATTAACCGAGACCAGCGGTTAATCAATTTAGAAATTGAAAACTTTGCTAATCCCGACCATGTTGTAGAATTGGAACGGGAATTAGAGCGTTTAACAACGGGTGATGCAAAAAAATTATGGCGTGAAAAACTAATCGAAGCTTCCCAACGAGACGACGGAGGATCCCAGCTTGGTCTGATTCGCATTATTTATGAGGCAAAGGGGCGAATCCGTATGGTATTTGACCGAGAAACCAACAAGCTATGTATCCACAGTGAATTTGACATGCATGAATAACCCATGAGAAAACAACTCCCCATTCTGATTGTCCTTTTCGGGGGCGTCCTCATGGCAGCCATCGACATTGCCATTCTCGGACCTGCTTTAGTACCTATCCAAAATGAATTCCACGTCACAGAACGAGCACTTCCCTGGATTTTTAATATCTATGTTCTGTTTAACCTTCTTGGAAATCCATTCATGGCTAAATTGTCCGATATATATGGACGTAAACCTCTTTATTTAATCAATTTGGGTTTATTTGCAGCTGGTTCGTTATTGGTTGCCACGGCTTCTTCTTTCCCAATTCTATTAATAGGTCGGGCTATTCAGGGCTTAGGCGGGGGTGGTATTTTGCCTGTTGCTGCAGCCGTAATTGGGGATGCAGTTCCGAAAGAAAAACAAGGTACGGCTCTTGGGTTGATTGGGGCTATGTGGGGCTTGGCATTTATTATAGGGCCTATCTTAGGTGGTGTCCTACTTCTTGCGGGTTGGCGATGGATTTTTATTGTGAATTTACCTATCATTATTGTTATCTTTTTAGGAGCAACCCGGTTTCTTTTATCTAGCCCACGGAAGCAATCCCCCCGATTAGACTGGGTGGGGATGCTTTTACTTGCCCTTATGCTCCTTTGTTCCGCTTATGGTTTAAATCAGTTGGATGCTGATCAGCTAGCAGCAAGTTTTTCTCGATGGGATGTATTTCCCTTTTTCATTCTCCCAATCCTAGTTCTCCCCGTTTTTTTGTGGGTACAGAAAAAAGTACGTCATCCCATTATCCCGTTGATTTGGTTTCGATCCCGGCAGGTTGTGATTGGAAATATGATGGCATTTGGTTTAGGAATTGGTGAAGCAAGCTTAATTTTTATTCCTGCTTTGGTCGTCACAGTCTTTCATTTAGAACCATCTACAGCAAGTTTTTTGTTACTACCCGCTGTTGCAGCTGTAACCATTGGAGCACCGATTGCCGGGAAATTGCTGGATCGGATCGGATCGAAACAGGTAATATTAGGGGGGACATCCTGTTTTACTCTCGGAATGATTTTGCTGTCTTTCTTTTGTCAGGATTGGAGCGGATTTATTATCGCAAGTATTATTACCGGTTTTGGGATCAGCGCTGTCTTAGGCGCCCCCCTACGATATATAATGTTGAATGAAGTATCCGAATCAAATCGTGGAGTAGCACAATCCTTCATCAATATTTTTAATAGCATAGGCAAACTATTCTGTGCATCCATTATTGGGGCTGTAATTAGTAGCCATAATGCTACGGTATGGGGCTATCAAATAGCATACTTTATCGTGGGTATCGTAGGAGCATCCATTTTTGCCTTAGCATTCGGTCTTAAATCCCGAAAAAGGGAACAATCCGATCTGCAACAGATGAAGCAGCAGTCCCCTATACCATAAATAATTCCTCCCTGCATTGCTTCCAGTCCTTCCACGTGAAATCAGAAAAGAGCGTGTTTCCCTGTTTGTGGACTTGCTGGAGCCAATCATCGAAAGTGGAAGAATCTACTCTTGTTACCAATGCTTTCAAATCCAATCGCATGAGTATCTCTTTCGTATATGGGCGTTTTCCTTCTTGAAATGCAAGGGATTGTAAAAACTGCTGTACATTGGGATGTAACATCAGCATCCATACAAAGCGAGCATGGTATGCATGTTGGAACCCCAAATAATAACACGTGTCATCAAACATGACCGGCTTCTCTCTCCAAGGAGGAATGAAGCTAATGCGCGGTTCTTTATGAAATCCAGATAACCCAATTTTATAGGGGGCAAAGGCGTATGATCCAATTCCAAAAATAGAAAAAGGAGGTTTCTTTAAGTAAATTCGAGATTTGCGTTTGGAAAAGACCGTCTGGTAATCATATAAATATCGGCTTGCGTTGGGATACGATTGGAGCCGATGGATTGGATTTTCTGAGAGTGAAAACTGAGGGAGTAAAATGCACGTTGTAGGTGTATTTTCTCCTCCCTGCTTTAGATCGCGTGTTTTTATTAATCCAAACACCAAATCATGCTCCAATTGGATTTTCGATCCAAGTTTATTTTGATACCAATCCTCATGGAGTGGATAAAGCTCCAAAACCCTTGCGCAATCGTGTTTAATTCCTTGCCACCAAATCAAAGGGCTTTTCCCCTCTAGGTGAGAAACCGAATCATACTGGTGCACGTCGGCAACAAAATGATTCCCAACCCAACCAATATATCGAGTCGGTTGGGTTGATGTAAGGGAAAGGTATACAGGGCATTGGTTCGATGATTTTGTTGCGTTTGTTTTACATAGGAAAACGGACGCGTCCGTATATACCTGAAAAAACCGTTTAGTATCGATGGAATACGATCCAAGAAATTGAATCTGCCATGTGGTTTGAGCAAGCCATGATACAAGTCGCTTTATGACCGAGTTTTTTATAATAAAACAAAACGTTGCAGGATAATTTGCTAGCGCATCAAACAAATATAGTAGAATAGCTTCTGCTATATCGAAGTTACTTTTACCGGTGATGGCGTCCCATCCGCGTTGTTGGTTAAAGTTGGATTTTGGGGGTAAATTCTTCCAGGATTTTAATCCCTGCTCGGATGCTGTTACCCAAGGAGGATTCCCTATAACCAGCATCGGTTTTGATTTTAACTTGTCTGGGATCAGGTTGGTGGGATCCAACGTGAAAAGATTTGCTGCTTGGAGGAATATTTTCGGTTGAGGTTTCTTTGGATGATTTTCAAAATAAGTTTGAATGAGTTCGGTTGTGTTGAAAACATGGTGGGGTTGGATATCATATCCGATAATATATTCAATTGTTTGGTACCGTTCCAAGCATGCTTGAATGAAATTTCCTGTCCCACATGTAGGCTCTAGTATTATCTCTGGTGTTTGTATCCAACATTGACATAATTGGACTATCTGGCGGGTTAATTCAAGAGGGGTTTGGAAATCTCCATGTTCCGATTTCTGGGGGGACATAATTAGTTGGAAAGGTGATATTCACTACAAAATAATTCGAGTGCTTGATCAAAATTGTTGCCGATATAGGTATGAATATTGGCGATTTTGCTAACCAGATGCGGATCCGAATGGCTGTTTTGAACATAGCCACCTGCAAGTAAATAGATCCGTTTGGAACGCTTGACATAAATCATCAGCTCGTCGGTGGTTGCACCATTCCGAAATTTTCCGATTAATTTTTCGTAAATTGCATTTACAGATAATTCGGTTTGCAAGTCATTTAGATCCACCAGAAAATTCATCAATGAAAAACTCTGATCCTGTGTTTCATTCACATAGAATTCCAAGTCTTTTATCGCTTGATTTAATCGAAGGTTGCATTCCTCACCGGTCATAGCTACTCCCGCCTGATTTTTCATTTAACGCAGAAATTCTATCGACGCAACAAGCATTCGACTTAGCAGGAAATTTCTTTAAGTCGTTCTTTGCATGGATTAAAACAACCGATGAGGAAGGAATTAGTGAGTCAAAAAATCCATAACCGTTTCATACACGGCGTTGGGCTGATCGGTATGAAGCCAATACCCACCATGCTCAACCCCTTTCCAAATAGCATTGGGAAAGTGATGCATTATTTTTTCGAAGTATTCTGATTTAACATAATCCGATTCCATACCAAATAAAAACAATGTCGATCCATCATAGCGTGCTTGTTCGTCTAATCCGTATAGAATCTGATTCATATTTTTTTGGATACTTGGTAGATTCATTTTCCAGCGGTATCCACCTGTTGGTTTTGTGGTGAGATTTTTTAATAAAAATCCTCGTAACATGGGATTTGAAATGGTCTTGGCTAATTGGGCATCCGCTTCGGCACGAGACGAAAGTGTGGCAATGGGGATCGAATCTAGCGCGTATATAATATCCCGAAAAGAATGGTGATAGGTGACTGGAGCAATATCGACAACTACCAACCGATTAACGAGTCCTGGTTCTGTACACGCCAATTCCATCGCGACCTTCCCTCCAAGTGAATGCCCTAACAAAGCAGGTGTAACCAATTGTTGATCGGTAATAAGTTCTCTGATATCGGCAGCCATAGCAGGATAATTAAATTCAGCACTATGTGGGGATTGTCCGTGGTTCCGTAAATCCACGAGGTATACGGAAAAATGATTGGAAAACCGCTTTCCCAAGGTCATCCAATTGGTATACGATCCAAAAAGACCGTGAAGTATGATTAAGGGAGTGCCCTCCCCAATCTGAATAAAATGAAGTTTCATAACCGCGTTTTTGCGATTTTCAGCTGTCCGTCAAATGCATAGGAATCGGTATGATAACTAAGTACAACCTGCTCTGTTCCACGTATCTGCATAGATGGATATCCTCCCCAACCCCCAACCGGTTCTATAGGATAATGTATCCATCCTGATTCTTGCTTAAAGGAGAGATGAAGTTCCGTTCCCGCCAAATAGGCAATATAGGGTTGATCCATTTCATTAACACAAATGCTTGTACTTAATCCTGCGTTCTGTGCAACCAACGTACTTTCCCAAAATCCATCCGATAACTGTGTTGCATAACGAAGCGCATTCCGATCGGAATCATAATATGAAATATGAGGAATATTTTGAGAATCAAAAATTAATGCACATTCTTCACCTACATGGGCCGTATCATCAACAATTTCAACCTGCCAGAACCCACCTTCAAACCGTCCATATTTTAAAATATTCGCATACGCATCCCAAAATGCTATATGGGGAACCCCCATACTATCAATACGGAGGGAATGATGCCCCCCTGCGTCTCCTACGTATTCAATGTAATCAGATACCCATCCAGTCGCGCCGGGCTGGGCATACTTGAGTTGATCATTAAGTTGATCAGCATATACAAGGAACGGGGAATCGTGGGGAGTAAACTCCAAATTTACAAACGCTCCCAATCCGCCAAAATCTTGTTCTTCGTCCACAATTTGAATATCCCAAGCACCTTGGATACGACATCCATATTTTAGTCTCCCATGCGTTCCATCTTTATAGGCAATACAAGGTGTATTATCCTTTTTCAAAGCAATATCGTTATACCACCCTACGCTCCCCTCATCATCAACAGTCTCATTCATCCACCTCCTCCCATTCCAATAAGCATACCGTAAATTCCCTTCTGATTCTGCATTCGAAACACAGTAAGCAATATGATAATGTTCCTCTTTGTCTATAACCAAAGACGTAATTCCATCCACTACATCCTGTTCTTCTATAATAGAAATATTCCATGGCAGCCTTGGGTTATCTGCAAGTGTCCAAAAGGGAATCATCAATACACCCAGTATAACACAAACATATATCATAATGGATTTAGTCCATTTTGCTTTGTTTGTCATCGTCCTTCTCCCACCGATAGAATCGGGTTTTTAATGACCCAGGCATCTTCCGGTGCCCGGAGGGTGAACTGTCCTTCTTTTTTCGCATCCAGTACTGTCAGATCACTTCGGGTAAATGTCAATGTTTTATCTTCATTGGTAATGGCAGTCGTTCGTGCTATAAAACCCTGTTCTGTAATGCAAAAGGTCAGTTGTTTAAAATGGTGTTGGGGATGCCTGGCGACCATTATCAACACATATACAGCTTCGTCGATTCCATCAATTTGCTGTACAGTTCGGGTAGAAATTTCATCATTTATGGTATAATCCAACAACAACGGACGCAATCCCAACGATTGAATACTCATCAGTCCCGCCCGCCCCGAATGCATGCGTACTGGATCATGTATATCTTGATCGATTACTAAATTTCGATTGGGTTCATATATCCACAACCGTGTCCCTGTAAAAATAATTCGACGTGTATAAATGGAATCTCGTGTCCCAAATAAAAGCTTAAATTTAGTACCTTCCCCATAAAAATACCCAGAACTCATCTCTTCATTGGCACCACGTAGAGTGAAAGACCCTTCAAACGCAGGATGGTCATTCACAAACGATTCTACTTTATCAAATAAAAATGCGTAAGGTCCTTCTTCTTCTTGAGCCCAGACAAAAAATGGTACGCTTCCAATCAGAAAAACCAGTAACAAACAAATACCGAGGGAGGTCTGAAACGTGTATATTGCTTTTTGATTATGTCGTTGCATCGTTTTTATCCTTCTTTCCAATTGAACACCATGAATGGTTCTCTAGACTAATATTAGAGTATTGGA
>CAYPZJ010000156.1:1748-10498 GCA_964414635.1 uncultured Spirochaetia bacterium | reverse complement strand
TGCAGAACAACCGCTTGCCTATGCAAAAGAAGCTTGTATTAATTTTTTAGACCGAACCGGTCCGTTGGATCGGGTAACTACGTTTGCATTTGATCACCAGATTATAGAGTTAGGAAATAACCGGGGTGCGATACCCGGAATTGAAGAATTGAAGGCTACTGGCGACACAGCATTATATGCAGTGGTGTTCCAAAGTGCTTTTGCAATTAAGGACAAAGAGGGAGCTAAGGCAATTATCGTAATGACTGACGGGAAGAATGATGTGGAACGGGTGGAAAATCCGGATGCCAAGGTACCGCTGGAAGATGCATTAAAAATGGCGAATGAAAGTTCCATCCCAATTTTTCCCATTGCGTTTGGTGCGGGTGCGGATCGGGTAACATTGAAACGGATGGCGGATGAAACAAACGGAAATTACTATGAAACACCTGATAAGGAAGAAATTGATCTGTTGTACCAAAATATTCAAAATATTATCAACAACCAATATATCATTACCTATCGAAGCCATTCCCGCGATACCGTGCTTGATTTTGTTGTTATAGATGGAAGCGAACAAACTCGAGGGAAACCGATGATCATTCCCGAAGAAGTGCAAGAACAGTTGAAAGAATTGGATGAACGGGAAGAAGTATTGGATGAACGGGAAGAGGAGCTTACTCAACGGGAAGAAGCAGTGGAGAAAAAGGAGCAGGAACAGGAATTAAAAGATCAAGAATTAACACTCCGAGAAGAAGAAGTAAAGAAACGAGAAGAAGAATTGGCAAAACTCCAAGAAGAATTGGATAATCTGGATGCTCAGATTGAAGCGGCTCGGAAACAAATGGAAGAGCGTCGAAAACAATTGGAGCAAGACCAAACAGATTTGGAACAACTGAGGCGGGAATTGGATGCCCGAGAAGCCGAATACACACGAGAGAGCGAACGCTTACGTGAACAAGAAGCTGCGTTAACAAAGCGGGAGCAGGAGCTGGATACAAAAGAAACCGAGCTGGAACGTAAAGAAAGAACTTTAAGTCAACAACAAACCGAGTTGGATAATCGGGAACGGGATTTGGATCGCCTGCAGACGCAATTAGATAGGAAAGAAGAAGACTTGAATGCACAGGAAGCGGAAATAACCCGTTTACGAGGGGATTTAGATACCCGAGAGAATGCGTTGGAGCGAGAACAACGGGATTTGGAAGCGTTAAAAACAACGTTGGATACGCGTGAACGGGAAGTAAATAATTTACAAGCGGAACTCAACCGAAGACAAGCCGAGTTGGATCGGCGTCAGCGGGAATTGGATGCAGAGAATGCACGGCTTGCAAAACTGGAAGAGGATCTGAGTAAGCAGCTGGAACAGGTTGAGCGGGATCAAGCCTTGATTGCCCAAGCCCGAGAGGAAATCGAAGCAAAGAACGAAGAAATTCGTCGATTAAGTGAAAAGGTAAACCGATATAAAGAACGACTACTTGAAATAACGCGCGCGTTAGGTGAAAACGCTGATGAAATCGTTAACGAATTAGAAAATGAATAAAAGCTGCGTTATAGGTGCATTATGAAAGTAATTTCCATACGTGACATTGAGGATGGCATGGTTCTCGCCAAAGCGATTGCGAATGAGAAGGGCAAGGTATTATATGATAAGGGAACCATATTTACGGGAAAACTAGTATCAGAAATGTTTCAGCAGGGGATTACAGAAGTATGTATTCGGACAGAAGAAGATGAACATCATATGCCCGAAGCGGTGTATAAGAGATATAATGTTAAGAATGATAAGGAATTAGAAGAAAAAATCCGATCGGAAGTACAGGCGCGATTTGGGCAAGCAAGCAAAGGGGATCCTGTTATGCAGAAAATTATGCGCCTTGCTGAAAAGTTTGAGCTCCGTCGTATTGGATTAGATGTGTAAGCTAAATTCGATCGGACTTTGAAAAGGTAAAACGACTGAACCGCTTGATGGTACAGTCGTAGCAAGAACACATGACGCAAGAAGAATTGCTGGAAAAAATTGAAACCAGTGGTGATTTACCCACGTTACCCGCTGTAATCACTTCGGTGTTACAGCTTATCCGAGACCCCAAAACCTCCGCAAGTGATATTGGGAAAGCGATATCGGGAGATATGGCTCTTTCCGCAAAAATTCTAAAAATTGTAAATTCCGCTTTCTATGGGTTCCAGCGGAAAATTAGTACCATCACCCAATCTATTGTGATTCTGGGATTTAACAATATCAAAGCGGCGGTACTCGGTGTTTCTATTGTCAAAGCTTTTGATGATATCTCCGATGAAACCAAAGCCATTTTCTTTAATCGAGAAGATTTTTGGAAGCATGCCGTAGGATGCGCTGCTGCAGCACGTTCGGTTGCACGGCATATTAATTTCGATCAAGCAGAAGAATGCTTTATTGCTGGAATGTTACTGGATGTGGGCAAACTCATTCTGGATCAGTTTGCTACTGATATATTCAAAAAAGCGTTACGCTATTCTCGTGACGAACAAATCAGCCTAGAACGTGCAGAGCGACAAATCATTGGTTTTTCACATTCCCAGTTAGGCGCTTATATAACCAATAAATGGAATTTCCCAGAAAACCTTACCCAAGCCGTGTTGCATCATACCAATCCTACCGCTGTAAAAGCTGAAGAAGAAATCCAGAAACTAGTTGCTGTGGTTCATTTTGGCCGGATTTTATCCAAAGCTCTCAATATTGGCAATGATGGAGAAGCAGTCATGCCCCGTTTGAATAAAGAGGCATGGTTTCTATTAAAGATCAATGAAGCGGATCTGGAAACCATCATGGAATCAACACTCGAAGAATATCAGAAATCACTTGGATTTATTAACGTCGCATAAAATCGCATAAAACCCACCACCAATTCTTACCTACTTATAACATGTTATATACTTGAACGTTTCAATTTTAACATGGATGTCTGATGTGCATCGCACCACAGACACCCAAAAAAATGCCAAACCACGTTCAAGTGAGTATATAAACCAAGTTCTAACAACCCGCTAATCAGTTCAAACAGGAGGTGATAGGAAAAGATAATACATTGGAATATTATTCTCGTTGAAAACGGGTTAGTTACATGCAAATATAAAAACGAAACAAATACAAAAAAACTATGGGTTCGAATCGTATTTATGCTTATATTATATACAGGTTGGATATAAAAAGGGTGATGAATACGAAGCACCTCTCATTTTGGTTTTATGCAGTAAAGTAGCTATTTATAAGGGGTTTTCGGAGTACAAGCCATCAAGCATATAGCGAATCATACCAAATCATCATCTAATGCGCAATACCATACTATAATTGGAAATTGATAGAAAACAAGATTGACAGCCCCACCAACCAACCAAGATACAAATGGTGTACGGCGTATAACCTTGTAAGAGCATTGTTTATGGAATACATTATTGTAGGTTTCATTTTTGTACTTGCTGCCATGGCATATGTGCTCGTATACCTGTTTCATACCCAACAAAAATTAAAGCAAAAAGAACGAGCGCTAAATAAAAGTGAACAGACCCTCCAAACCATTGTAACCTCCGCAGCAGATATGATTTATCTTAAAGATTACTCCAAGCGATATATCTACGTAAATCCTGCTATCTGTAAGGTTTATAACCTTGCTGCGTCGGAAATTATTGGAAAACGCATTGAAGATTTTGTAGAGGATCCCCATCGGATTGAATGGGTTAATCGGATTGATGATTATGTGCTTGCGGGGAATGTATTTCGTGGGGAAGAAATGGCTCGAATTCACAGTGAGTTCTACCATAATCACGGAGTACGTGTTCCCTTGTATAATGAACAAGGGGAAGTCTGGGGACTTTGCGGTGTGATTCGGGATATTTCGGATATCAAGCAAACCGAAGATCAGCTGCGACAATCACTGCAGGAAAAAGAAATTTTACTACGGGAAGTCCATCATCGGGTTAAAAACAACCTCAATGTGATCTGTAGTTTATTAAACCTGCAGTTATTGGAAAACGATATACCATGTTGTAATGATATCCTAAAAACATCGTTGCGTCGTATCCACACGATGGCATATATCCATAATTTTCTTTATCAAGTACAAAATTTTACTCGTGTAGATTTTAAAGCAGCAATTTGGGAAATCCTAGCTCATTTACAAAACACCCTCATCATTGATTCCAAACAAATCGAAATCAAAGTAGCGGTTGATGAGATGGATCTGGACTTGAATCAAGCGATTCCCTGTGGATTAATCATTACTGAACTGGTTTCCAACGCGCTCAAACACGGATTCCCACATGGGAAGAAAGGCACCATTTATATTTCTATGGAATTGGATATGATAGAGCAGCTGTTTGCACTGCGGATAACCGATGATGGCATTGGATTTTCTTCTAGTGCGGTGCTTACGGAATGTATTGGATTCGGTATGAATTTGACCCGTTCTCTTGTACATCAAATAAAAGGGGAATGGACATATCGAACTCAAGGAGGTGTATCACACACGATCGTATTCCCTAAGAACATTCACCAGATCGTGTCCAAACACACAGCCGATCTACGCTAATTTACTCAGAGGATTCGGGTGTTGAATCCGCTGTGTTGGAAGGAGTTTCGGAATTCGGTTGGTCAGCATCTCCTGAACCTTGATTTGAACTGGATAAATTCGGACGGCTCGTTCCTGCTAACCGGTCCAACTCCGTTTGGATTTTTGTTAGCTCATCTTGTACTTTTGTTAATGTTTCCTGTCGTCCAGCAAGTAATTCCTGAGACTTTTCCAATTGGCTTTGAAGGGTGATTAATTCTGCTTGTACCGAATCCAACCGCTCTTTTTCATTTAATGTTTCGACTTGTGTTTCCTGAACTGCGGTGAGCAAATAACTGACCTGGCGGGTCAAGGCTACTAAAAGATCCATTTGTTCTAATTTATCTGAAATCGCGGTAATGGTATTGGTAAGTTCTCGGTTTTGTGTTTCCAGATCGGTGATTATTTTTTGTTGGGCTGTCAATTGTTGTTTTTGTGCAGCAATTTCTTCTTGTTGCTGTTTATCTGCTCGAAGTAACGAATCTTCAACTTCTTTTAGCTGGGTTTTGGTTGCACATCCAACACTCACAAAAACCAGCAGTATAAGTATGCTAATAAAAAATCGCATCATAGGTGGAGCCTCCCTCTATTCCAGTGGAAAACTACGTTTGGAATAGTGTTTATGCTTGTCTGCTTAAAAAATAGCATGGCTTTCAAAATCCGTCAACCAGAAAAGTAGGGATTTGACAGAACATCCTTGAAAACAACACAAAAACAAAGTATATTATAACCAGTGAATACATTCCCCTCCCCAACATCGACTTCCCCCCCAACAACCCTTTATCGATTCTTACGATGGAGTCAAGCCGTTGTTTTACTAGAGCAAATGATTTTACTTGTTGGTTTACTGGGAGGCTTTTATGGTTGTTTTGTCTTATTGGGTTGGGGAATCATAACGATTTTAAGTCAGTATTTCTATGTAGATGTATCTGGGATTCATTGGGTTATGCAAAGCATCCCTGTTATCGCTTCGGTAGTAACCATTCTGATTTTCTTCAAAATGAAAATTAAATCCACATGGAATATGCGCCACCTGACGTATGCTGCCTGGTTTATGGAAAAGCGACATTCCTATCATGGTGAATTAGCGACCACAGCAGAATTCTTGACAACTTCTCTGTTGGTTGCAGCCCCTTTAAAAAAGCGTTATTTCACCTATATGGCAGCTCAATTACAGCAACATAATCCCCTTCAGTTTTTCCGTCCCCTGCGTATTCTTCCCGCTACATTGTTCTTATTACTGATTGCGGGGTTGCTCATTTTAGTCTCATTTCTATTACCTATATTTACACCGTTGGATTTCATTACAAAAGGATATGCCGCCGTTCCCGATCGCGTTGTTTGGGAACCACGAAAAGAACCCATTCAGTATGATATCTATTTTCCAGATTTAATCCTAGCAGGAACTGATTTTCAGATGGATGTGGAGCATAACGCAGATGAGGTACAAATTTTTGTACAACGGGAAGAATGGCATCGAACATTTGATTTAGAACATTCCCCATTTGTACTTACTGCACCGGATCAAGGATTTCAGTTTCGTGTATTCTTCAAAAAAACATACAAACACTATCCTCCAGAACTTGTCTATACACCCTGGTATGATATTACCGTCCATCATCGTCCTTTTATTCGCGCGATAGCAGCAACATATAGCTATCCTACGGTGTATCAGTGGGAATCGGAGGTGATTGAAGACAATGGTAATCTAGTAGGGTTTCATGGAACACAAGTTGATTTGCAGGTTACTATTCCGGGGAGTATTCACCATGCCGCAATCCAATTGGATTCAGACTCAACGGTGCGCCCACTTCATATAAAACGGAAGTACGATACGCAAACAGATGAATGGATAACGGAATTAGCCACCTCACTTTCCATTCAAAAGGATGATGGGTATCGGTTATTTTTTTGGGATCATCTAGGTTTCCGAAATGCAGAACCGATCACCTATACGATTACTCGTTTAGTGGATCGTCGCCCTACGCTTGAACTTATCTTTCCAGGTGAAGATTTGGAATGGGAGCAACCCCAAAGTCAGATGATTGTACTAGAAGGTGAAGATGACTATGGACTATCCCGCTTCATTTTGGTTGGGAAACGCCTTAAAGGAACTCGAGTTGCAAAAGAACTCTGGCGGGAATACTTTCCAACTGAGCATCAACTCATGGGGAGGGAAGAATGGAAGATGGATTGGCGTGCTTATGATTTACAAGCTGGAGAAACCCTCGGCTACTATGGGTTAGCCTATGATATCATGGGACAACAGGTGCGAACCCGAACCTATACCATTAAACTTGTGGAGCTGGAAGAGGTTGTGGAACAAAAAACGCGAGCCCAGCTGGAAACCTTGGAATCGTTACAGGAAGAACAGGAAGATATT
Organism: uncultured Spirochaetia bacterium; assembly: GCA_964414635.1. GTDB lineage: Bacteria > Spirochaetota > UBA6919 > CAYPZJ01 > CAYPZJ01 > CAYPZJ01. The sequence continues at coordinate 3,550 of CAYPZJ010000156.1, read as the reverse complement.
AATGACGACCTGGAACAATTACTACAAAACGAAGCATCGCAATCGAGTAACAACCAGCAAACAACCGAAGAGATGCGAAAGCAGTTAGAAAGTCTATATACTCGGGAACGAGATGTTACACGGGCTCTACAGAACGCATCGGAAGAATTAGCACAAATGGAATCCCAACTAGCAACAAGTGATCTCAATCTTGCACAGGAAGTTGTTGAGAAAAGCCAGGAAATCCGGCGGTTAATCGAAGAGTTGGTTGATGATCAGACTCGTGATTTGCTTAGACAAATGGATCGGGCTATTCAACAAGCAAACGAAGGGATGCAACCTGGTGATTTGGCTGAGCAGATGCCTGATATGGAGCAATATGTCCGTCGGATGGAGAAGATTCTAGAGCAATTAAAAGTATTACAGCAAATGAAGACCATGGTACAGGCGGAACAGGTACTTCAGGATTTGCGTCAACAACAATCTCGTCTTAACGAAAAGCTGGAAACAGCCACCGAAGATATGCGAGATGAGTTACATTGTGTAACCTTTAATGTAGAAAAATTCCAACGGTTAATGGATCAACCGGGGGACGATCCTATATCTGAAGCGATGCAAGAAATGGCAGAGCAAGCTCGAACACATCAGGATGAGGAACTTGCAGCATTACGAGAAGGATTGGAGCAACGTGATGTAGAACAAGCTCAGGAAGCGGGGGATCAATTAGAACATGCTTGGGAGGAAATGGCGGATTCATTGCAACAGATGGTTCAGGAGTTGAAGAATCGAAGTCGGGATGAACTCCAGCAGTTTATAGAGCAAATCATCAGTGAATTACAACAGATAAGCCAAGAACAAGCGGAACAAGAAGCAGAATTGGAATCCATGGCTTCCAAACGGATGTACGGGGGACGGATGCCGTCAGATGAATTATTGGAGTATCAGCTGACGCAGAAAAATCATCAGAATCATCTTCGCCGTCGACAAAAGGATTTTTTACGGCTGGCAGAGGGGCAAGTGGATAAATCTTCTTCTATCAATCAGCAATTTTCCGATTTATTAAATCATTTAGAGTATTCGGACAAAATTTTTGAACGTGCATTGATTCCACAGATGGAAGAGGTTCAGGAACAAACCATTCAACAAACCAATCAACTCGCCTTGCGTATGATGCGTCTCCAACAGGAATTACAGCAAAACCAATGTCAAAATGGGCAACCTGGGGGATCTGGATCTATGAATTTTGAAAACCTAGCACAAGCTCAACAACAACTGAATGAATCCATCCAACAGATGTGGCAACAGCTCGGAGAAGGCAAACAATTGAGCGCTGCAGAACAAGCGTATCTTCAACAATTGGCTGCGCAGCAGGCAGGAATACGACAAGGATTACAGCAACTTATGGAAGAACAAGCCGCAAGGTTAGAAGAAAATGGTGGCGAAACCGGTTCCATGGGTGATACAGGAACATTGACCGAAGAAATGGAACACGCAGAAACGATGCTCCAATTGGAACAACTGAACCAGGAATTAATGGAAACCCAGGAGCATATTCTACAAAAATTATTAGAATACTCGAAGGGATTAAAATCCGAGAGTAAAAATGAAGAGCAGCGAGAAGCCAAAACCGTAGAAGATCCGCCTCTTTTAGAAGATGATCAAACCCTATTACGACGCGCGTTAGCGGATTTTTTGCAGTCTCAACGTCAAAACCGAGCAACAGGTTTTTATCGTTTGCAACCCGAAGAACGAAGTCTGATCCAAGATTATTTTGAATGGATGGATTATTTACAACGTACTGCCACCCAACGATAACTATCACC
>CAYPZJ010000156.1:0-1738 GCA_964414635.1 uncultured Spirochaetia bacterium | reverse complement strand
GTTGGAAACATTTTTAAGGAAGGTGTCGAACTCAGGTGTTCACATTAATAGAAGTGAGGTATGGCGCATGAAAGATATGCCAAATCCAGAAGAAATACAACGAAAACTCTCGGAGTTTTTAAAGCGTGAGTTTGGTTCGGATGTGGATGTTCAGCAATCTGCTCCCCAAGGAACCAAAGAGGATATGTCCGCAACCAAACCCCATGAAAAAAAACTAAATTTTGATTTAAAACCATTGGATCTGGAAGCGTATTTAAATAAATATGTTATAGGACAGCAGCGTGCGATTGAGATTCTCGCTACGAAAATATGTACCCATTTTAATCGAATGCGTCTCGAACAGGATAATCCCGAACTGGAAACGATTCAAGGAAACATCAAATCCAATATTATGATGATTGGCCCAACTGGGGTTGGGAAAACCTATATCGTGAAACTCATCGCCGATTACATTGGAGTTCCCTTTGTAAAAGGGGATGCTACGAAATTCACTGAAACCGGATACGTCGGTGGAGACGTGGAAGATTTAGTGCGGCAGCTGTATTATGCCGCAGATCGGAATCTAGAACTGGCGGAAATGGGTATTATCTATTTGGATGAAATTGATAAAATCGCATCCTCGGGAAATCGTACCGGACCCGATGTTTCCCGAACAGGTGTGCAGCGGAATTTACTTAAACTCATGGAAGAATCCGAAGTAGATATACGTACCCCCCACGATCTGGCATCCCAGATGGAAGCAATGATGCAAGCGCAGCAAACTGGGAAGGTTGAACGTAAGAAAATAAACACCCGTAATATCCTCTTTATTGTAAGCGGGGCTTTTAATGGGCTTGGAGAACTTATCGGTAAACGCTTGAATAAAAATGTGATTGGATTTCAGACAGAAGAAATCAAAAAGCGGGATTATAATGAGGAGCTTTTAAATCAGGTTCGTACCGATGATCTGGTGAAGTATGGATTTGAAAGTGAATTTGTTGGACGATTACCGGTTGTTACTGTGCTTAATGATTTAGACGTCGAAGCACTGTATCAAATCTTAAAAGCACCAACATCCGCTGTTACGCAGGGCAAACAACGGGATTTTGATGCGTATGGAATCTCTATTGAATTCACCGACGAAGCTTTTCGGCATATTGCGGAATTAAGTTTGGAAGATAAAACTGGAGCTCGAGCCCTTACCAGCACAATGGAGAAAATCCTAATGGGTTTTGAAAAAACGCTTCCTTCCAGCAGTATTCAGCACTTGACTGTAACCGAAGAGGTGGTTACCGATCCGAATCGTCAGTTGCATTTGCTATTGGATAACGATGGCGTGGCTCGATTTGTTGAGCATTTTAAATCCAAATACGATATCTCCCTCATATTTACAGAAGACGCCCATAAGACCCTTGCTGACATGGCAGTCGCTCGAAAAATGCCTTCGGAATTGCTATGCCGAGAGTTATTTCAAAATTATGAGTATGGATTAAAACTGATAAATCAAACCACATTCGAAGTAACCCCAACCGTACTCCAGAATCCAAAAGAATACCTGGACGAGCTAATCAAAAAATCATACGAAGAAGGAAAACGATCCTCAGAAAATCCTACCCAAAGCGATCTAAATTAGAATCCGAATCGCCAGCACATCCATAAACAACTTATATAAATCAAACCACTTTTCAAGGATAGTATACTTAGGAGAGGAATTATGCAGACACAAACACACCAGGTAGATTTTTGTGTGGTGGGAGGG
>CAYPZJ010000155.1:0-10528 GCA_964414635.1 uncultured Spirochaetia bacterium | reverse complement strand
TGGCATGCCCATCAAATCATCAAGACCTACCTCCAACGTTGGGGAATTGAGGTAACCATCAGAACCGGAAAGCAACGGTTGAATTGGGGACGGATGGCTTTTCATTTGAAAACTCCGGTGACAGAAGAGGAAAAGCAAAAGGATAAGGACTATCCCGAGGTAACAAAACCTCAATGCTATTTGGGTCAGGAAGAGGGTAAAGGTAAGCGTGAACTGCGAGCGATGCAGCGTCAGGAAACCTTTTTGGCGATACGATTTATCGTATATATGGTGGTGATGTGGTATAGAGTGGAGCATACGAGACCATCGAAGACCACACAAAAAGAAGTAATCGAACGGTTTCGTAACCTATTCGATAACTTATCCCCACCTGCTTTTCAATCCCTATTTGTAGGGTAAAAATTGGGAGAATCATCCGTGAAAGAATTTCTGAAATTCGGAAAGCGGATTACTATTCCAATAATCTATTATTATTCACCACACGCCCTAGTTCCACCATTACGGATGATACTGCAGGTGGCAACTTTCGTGTTGACCCAATTGAATATAGTTTTATAACCTGTCAAGCATAACCAGCAAGGTTGGTTTAGGTGGGAATCGTGATATCACTAAAATAGGTGAGTGCAGAATCCAAATGAGAAGCAGGCACCTCTGTAAATTCTCCTCCCATTTGTTCAAATACATCACCCCGCTCTTTCCACCAGATAATACGGATTCGTGCAGAAAAGTGAACCCATGTATTATCCGTGTTAGGATAGCTTAATTGAAATTTAGTGACCTTGTTTTTGGGAATTTTTGAGGGATACCCTAACAGCATAACGCCTAATTTGCTGATATTGAGAATATATCCGGCGGTATCACCGTGGGTCGTCTTCATTTTTATGAAAGCAGGTTGTCGGTAAGCTCTACGTTGTTCTTCCATAATTAATCTGTTATGCTCGAATAAGAAAGGGATTGCTGCATGTGATCTATGAAATACTTGTTAAAACCTAAGATTGAAACTAACAGCATGATTCATTCCAGGTATAATGGTGAACTCATAAGAAATATTTACCGCTTTAAACGCAAATATATTCAACCCAACAGAAAACCGAGGTCCATACATGGCAGTCTCAAAAAGATTTCCTTCAATATCATGAATCTCTGAATTAAACTGCGTAATATGATACCCAAAATTGAGAAACGCATGGATTTCCATAAGTGATTTTGGAATAGCAATTTTCCCATCAACGACAATATTAAAAGTTTCTGAAGCCATGGTAAAATAGCGATATCCTAATAAAAACTGTGTGGAAAAGAAAAACCGGATTCCTAAAATGGTTTCGTTTTTAAACTGCTTGACAGGGAAAAGTCCTGTTTTGCTAAACCTAGAATTATCAAAAGGAGCATATCCACCCCCAAATCCTAGCAAAACCGCTGCTCCTCGTGTGAATGTACGCCCTTTAGTTGCATCCCCAGCAAATCCGGGCACCACCATCGTGCGAAAAAATCCAGAAAACCGATGGCGTTCTGCTCGATAATTGCTTACGTTGATATAAAATGCGGGCATGATATAACTACCCTCATTTGCCTTATACCCTAAAATTCCTTCTTCAGGATTATGAGAGAAAGACCATTGAAATCCAAATCCGCCCACCGAGCAAGCCAAAGAAGATTCAACCAAGCCCCCATTCATTCCAACTCCAATCATCTCAATAAGAGGTTGCATCAATGCCAGCAATGATTCACTCGTATTGGTTCCATCCCATTGCTCCAATTCATAGCGCGCCAGATCATATTCTTCTAATGAAGAGTCTTGTGCACCTGCAACAGAAGCAAATCCAATCGGGAATACCAATGCAATCCCGAGTATTCCAATAAGGGGTATGTACATAAACCTATTCATTATATCCTCCGATACCTCACAAGTCAGGGGTTCGGTTTATTTCAAAAATGTATATGTAAAGTCCACCGGAATATAATCGTCTAGAGTCAAATTTGCAGGGCCAATATTCTCCGAATCCGTCTGATTTCCCCGTGCTTGAAAAATATAGCCTTTCTGTTCACTTGGTTTCCAAATATAACTCGCAATGGTAGTTGGGAAATTACGTTCGGCGTAATATCGTAAATTGAGCTGGAGCGGAACATACACTGGAAAATCTTTTTTATCGGTTTGATCCCCTAATAGGGTTACAAGTTTTGCAGCGTCATATCCTGTTTCATAGGATAGTTCTTTCATTCGGGAATATAAGCGTTCGAATCGAGTTGCACTTCCTGTAGAAATAGGATAGGTATGCAAATATTGATGGACATAATCCGTCCAGTCTTCTTCAACAAGCAGCTGTTCACAACGTGCTTCCGAGGGATTTACACCATCTTCAAGGTGATACAACGTATAAACGGGATGATTCGTTCGGAAAATACGATTGGGCAAGTTATCTAACTCCAACATCGGCGTAGCAAAGGGAACTTCGTTTTCATCAAAAAACGATTTATATTGATAGGGTCCATAAAGCACAATGGGATCATCTGCTTGTTTAATTGCCCAACACTGTAGCGGATTTAATTCTAAAAACAATGTTTCCACCGGATCTGCCATTAATACGTGAAAGGAACGGGTTACATTCTTACCCTTAAAATATTCGTACGATCCATAGGTTTCATCAATCTTTCCGACTTTCGCAATGGATCGAAGTGCATCCCGTACAGAAAACCCCATCGCGCTTAAATTGCTTTGTTCATAAATCGGAACGGAATCGTATCCTTTTTTTGTTAAATAAGGTATGACTTCCAGGGCTAAACCCCCATTATTCATCCCATTTAATGTGGAAAAAACGCCCACAAAACCAGTCGCTATATATTCTACCGGTCCCACTTTGTATAGATACGTACACAATAAGGTATGAAGAAATCCTGCAGTAGCCATATCTAAATTACGTCCAATGATGGGGGTTCCATCCACCGTCGCATCTCCAAACGTACCGATTGCTGTACACGTCGCAACCGTAAAGATATCCATATACAGGGAAGCCATAAGCACATGCTCATAGGTAATCATCCCTCCATTGGTGATGTTATCTATAGCATCAGCAAATCCTTTCATCTCATTAATAAAATCCTCCGGAATTTGCTCTTTGATTGCCTGCGCACGGGTAACGGCATCAAAGGGAGTTATATGCGGATTCACATCGTTATCTGCCCATTCGCCTTGTGGTGGGTATGGGAAAGAACGTTGCATGATATACAGCATACGTAAATATTTTTCAGGGAAGTCGGTTCCGTAAACCTCCCGCACTTTTTGTCCCAGTTTATATCCTGCAAAATACCAGCTGTCCCCATTTAATTGAATTTGAAAGAAGCTCAGTGGTTCTAGATCTGTATTAGAAACAGGAACAAAATAATGTTCCACCATACTGGTATTACTGCCCGGCTGATCCTTAACACCCACTAGCTGATCGGGAAATTGGTTGCAGTGGATTATAAGCATACAGAGTGGAATAATAGTAAATAAAACGATAAAAATGCGCATACGTCTAGTTTTTCTATTTGTGGATGTGTATAGCATGAAGACCTCCTTTATACATGCAACAAAATTATAAGGTAGGCACATATAAAGTGATGGTAGTGGCTCAATATATTTAACTATAGTACCGAATGTCTTTTTTTTCAGTAGCTTCTATTACGGTGGGGCGTTCGGAATTGGTGTTTTCCTCTTCGGTATCGATGTATGGGCGACTAACCCACCCAAATTGTAGGGTTGCATCAAACTGAAGAATTTTTTGATAGGCATCATAATAATCGTTTTGTCGTAGCCGCTGTCTATTTTGCTCGAACACAAGTGTCTTAATATGATAAAGATTATCCCGTCGACTGGAATTCTCCCCAATCTGAACCAACACCTGGGTTGGATCCATGTATGTTGGGCTAATCAGTGTATTCATCACTTCCCCAAAACCTTTGGTAAAAGAAGCATTCCCAGCCCAAACCAGATTATCCGTTTTCATGGATAGCTTCTGCAAAGCCAGCCGCTTATTAAGCGTCAGCTGTAAATCCTGGGCGATCTGATTGGACTCGTCGCGATTTTGCTCCGTACGATAATTAAATAATCGGCGCAGCTGATCCATTTCCTCGATGTATTCCTCTATGGTATCTTCCCATGCTCGAGTATGTTGATCGATAAACCCCTTCAGGCGCTCCAACATGAGCTGTCCTGCATTCGATAAGAAAAGCGTTTTGTAACCATTATGGATTACACCCGTAAGCATCGCTGTATCACCATCTAATGTAACTTCATTGGAAAGCATGAATTGCAGATCTACCGTAGGTTCTAGTAAAAATCGGTATCCTGTAAATCCCCACCCTTCCGTTTGATATCCTTGTACCTTTTCTAAATCCGCTGCAGCTTGAAATTGTGGTCCAGCATAGATTGCAAGCGCATCTTTTTCAGCCGCAGATTCAAGTGCTACGGGTTGGAATGAATGGGTTTGTTCAAGAAGCGTCCGAGTTTCTGTAACCCGTTCTTCATTTAATGAGAGTAAATTCACAAAGAAATAGCCCCAATTCGGGGTATATACTTCCGTTTCGAGAAATTTTGACAAATTAGCGGATCGTCCGGGCGTTAAATTTGTTATCAGAACATGAATACGGATCGCATCGTATTCTTTTTGACGAGTCTTGATGATATCAATGATATTTTGGTTCACTTCGTTCCGAATATGAATAAAATCTTCGTCCGCCCCCGTATCGATAATAAGCAAATCATTCGAGGGGAGACGTACCACGGAGGATTTCCCTGAATCCTTACTAGCCATCAGAGCTAGATTAAATCCATCGGCTTCCATACGGGTTAGGATATGACCATCCACTAAAAATTTGCTCCATAAATAGGATTGCCGCGTATGTATCTCGGGTAAGTTTTCTCGCAACGTAGCAGATGTATTTAGATTAACTGGTTCCGTGTGTTCTGCAAGGAGTTGACGTACCGCTTCGTAGGATTCCCCTGTTGCTATCTCCATAAATTCTGCTTCATTCACATTCCCAATAAAGGAAGGCATTGTAAACTGAATCGATTCCACATCGGGATGGGGCCGTCGCATCATCAGGAGATTATGGCAGGCGGCACCTGCAAAATTCCCAGCTAGAGTAAACGATTGTTCACCCAATGTAACCGTTTCATCGAGTGCAACTTCTTTTTTCTCGCCACCAGGAAGGTAAAGCATAGCTTTGCCACTTGCCAATGGTAATTTTTTTGTAAACCCTAATGGTTTACTTCCCTTATCAATGGTATAGACTGCGAGATAATTGGTTTCCCCATTAGTAAAGGAAACAAATGTTTTATCTGGGACATAAACCACTGTATCTTGCGCGTACAGGGCAGGGACACTTAAGCTGAAACAGATTAAGAAGAGTGCAAAGGGTGCTAACCGTTTCATATCCGTTCTCCTCGTAGTTTACACCGATCCTCATGAATTAAATCGAATGCATAGTTCTGCGGAAAACATAATAGATTTACACCCAAAAATCAACCGAACACTTATTCCGGATGTATCTTAAAGTGATGTAAATGCCTGTACTCCAAATGAGTGGATTATTTTGGGTGTCGTGCAGCGAAGCCAACACCCCTGTAATTATGAGGTTAAACCAATGAGGGTGATTGTACTTTACATCAGTTTGAGATTCATCCACTTATTCCCGTACTTGCTTTCATTTTGCGACGACAAGAATACATATGAGATCCTAGTATACTGGAATTATCTGTATTTTAATGGGTTAGCAGATTCATTTGATTTTCGTGCGGTTATGGCAGCGTTTGTTACTTAATATTGCGTGATAATTTGCCGGTATGGGTCGCTTTGGGTGCGAATTTTGGGTATTTTTTTATGATTTTTAAGTACGGTGGTCTAACTCATCGCGAAGGCTAAAGCCTTGCTATCTGATTGGGTAAAGTCTGATGAATCAGGCTCATTTATGTGCCTTAGCTCAATTAGAGCGCAGGGATTTATCCCTCGCGTAGTAGATACTAAAATCGCACATGGTTGCTTTCATACAAAAAATCAACTAGGTTTGTAATGCGATCATCTCATATTCTGTTGATAGAGGATCAACTCAATAGCACTATGACATCACAAAAGCAAACCGATCCTATGCGGTCTTTTTTCGAATGGAAAAATCCCACCATTCAAAAAATCTTGTTGCATTGGATGCATCGTTTTACTTCATCCGATAATCCTACGATCCAAAATTGGCTTGCAATATGGGAAGCGTATATGCGGCAAATCATTGGGGAGCATCGTTTTAATACCATGCATTTCCCTAAATCAACCATTCAACAATGGTTGGACACGCATAACCAAACACCACAGCGATGGCTTCTGGTTATGCAGAGCTATTTTGTGTGTCAGCTTTGCTATCAATTCTATGACACATTTCAATGCCATACTTTTGGTATGCACTTCTCCCGTAAAACCATGAATTCTCTCTCCAGAGTACCTCCAGCAAATCACATACAAGATTGGATAGAAACCATACCCCTTCCTCCAGCTATTAAACCGTTTATTACTGGTTATTTAATGGTCTTAACTCTGAATGATAGCGTAATTCAAAAGGATTTGGAATGGTTACTCAAAGAAGCGGTACGTACAAACCGGTTGAACCCTATTGGAAAACAAACCGAGGTAACCCGATGGAGTGAATACTATCTACATTTTTTTCCTAAATTTGTTCGTCATAAATTGGGAGAGTTTTATACACCTCGATGGTTAGTTCAAAAAGTTCTCGAACCATTGTCCCAGCATGATTCTGAGGAATTAGTAACCCAATCTTGTTTGGATCCTGCATGCGGTGCAGGTTCCTTTATTCTTGAAGTCGTTGCTTTGAAATTAAACAGGTGGCAGTCACATCCTTCTTTACAAAAGCGATATCCTTTAGAATACGTTTTAGGAACAATGGTAGGATATGATCTTAATCCGTTAGCCCTATTAGTGGCGTGGATGCAGGGTAATCTATTACTATTGTGTTTGGGTCATAGTTCCGAACCCGTGCCTTTATCCCTTAATCTTCGTGATATGTTATTGGATCAACAACCTGGGGATAAGCATCGGTTTCATTGGATTGTTGGAAACCCGCCGTGGCTTAACTGGGAACAGTTGGATCCTGCGTATCGACAGCGTACCATTCCTCTTTGGAAAAAGCATCACCTTTTCCCACACTCAGGAATGGACACTATTTTAGGGAAGGGGAAAAAAGATTTGTCCATGCTGGTTACAGCTATTGCGTGGGATTACTATTTAAAAAAAGAGGGGACGCTTCATTTCGTGATAACCCGAGCGATAATCAACACGCAGGGTGCGGGGTCAGGATTACGTCGTTTTGCCCTCCCTGATGAAACACCCATACAAATTTCTTCGGTAGACGATTTTACTAATCTAAGCCCTTTCGAAGGAACTTCCATTCCCGTAATACTCCTACGGGCAACCAAAAACGTTTCCACCAAGTATCCCCTACCTTACAATCGATGGTCCCGTAACCCAACCGAATCCCTGTTTCATGCAAATGCAGAATGGAAAGCTATCCAAAATTGTTGTTATGTTTCAAGTGAGGAAGCCAATCCTGCCGATACTAATGATCGAACTGCTCCATGGATTATTCTCCCAAAGGAATTGAATACACTGCCCTCCCTATTCTTAGGTACCAACCCCTATCGAGCGTATACCGGTGCCTATTCAGGTGGAGCCAATGGCATTTATTGGGTTCACGTAACTCAGGTGCTCGATTCAGGGCAAATTCACATCACGAATCTTCCTCCTCAACCAAAACTTACTATTCCCACGTTTTCTACGACAATTGAATCTCCACTCGTGTATCCACTTGTTCGAGCACGAGATGTATCCCGATGGACGTTCCACTATAATACCTTCATTTTAATGGTTCAGGATCCTAATACTAGAAGAGGAATAGCACAGGTACGTTTTCAAGATAGGTATCCATTGTTATATGATTTTTTTTCCACTTTCCAATCACAATTAGAGAACCGCGCTGCTTATCGGCGCTATTTTACACGGACTTCTCGTGTTGGGACAATTCAACCAACCGCTCCGTTTTACTCCATGTTTGATGTGGGTCTGTACACATTTAGCCCCTTCAAAGTGGCTTGGCGGCGGATCGCTTCACAGCTGGATGCGTGTGTGTTGGAACCGGTAAAAACGGATTGGGGAGAAGAAAAACCACCAATTCCTCAGGAAACAATTAGCTTTATACCAACATCGACTCGAGAGGAAGCCATTTTTTTGGCAACGATCTTGAATTCTCCCTGGATTAATTTTATCGTATCCTGTTACAGTCAGGTTGGGGGTAAAAGTTTTGGTTCCCCTGGAGTGATTAATCAACTCCGCTTACCCCCATTTGATCATACAAATCCAAACCATCTTAATCTTGTAGAAGTGGGGCAGGAAATGGTTGCTAATAATATTCATCCAGCTTCCCAGACTCCAGATTCATCCATCTTGGAGGAGCAGACTGCGGATCTTTTGGGGTTGGATGCGGCTACTTGCGCTCGGATTCTTAAAAAACGGGTCTAATCTATTCCTCAACCAATTAACATGAGTATTCAACGTAATATCTCAAATAGCAGGATAGACACAGAAGCACACTCCTATCAGAAAAAATTGTAAGGGTAATCCTCTGGGGAGTGTTGAAAAAATCAAAAATCATTCGATCTTTGTAGGGGTGACTTTTGCGGTCGCCCTTTGGAACAGGATATTGGAAAGGGCAGGCGCAAGACCTGCGCCTACATTTGCGTTTTTCAACAGACCCTCTGTGATTGCCCTTGTTCGATTGAGATATTACTATTCAACAAAAATACACCTCAAAGAATTAAACTGCTAAAATATCTCATGAATACACCTCAAAGTATAGAGCCTTGTATCTTTATCCTAGAGCCAACCAGAATGAACTAAATTTATGTGTATCTTCATTCATGTAAGCATGCAAGTTATTTTATATGCAGAAGTGTTATATTTTAAGCAGATTGGATTTGTTTTCCAATACCTTTATTATATAGGTACACTACCTCAACGACTAAAAAACCAAGTATTGCAATCATACAGAATTGTTGTAGATTTGGTTTTACTTTTAGGAGGACATTTGAATAGTGTATCAGCAGAGAAAATCGGGATACATAATACCATTGGAAGGAAATGAAATGGGAGTACACAAACATAAACCAAAAGTCGTTCTGGCAGGGGGGACAGGATTTCTTGGACAAGCCTTGTGTCAGCATTTTGAAATACAAGGATATAACGTCATTGTACTATCCCGAAGGCAATTGCTTAATCATGGTGCAATCACTTATTTGGAGTGGGACGGATCATCTCCGGGAATATGGAAAGAAGCATTGGAAGGAGCATCACTGTTAATTAATTTAACAGGACGTTCTGTGAATTGCCGTTATCATGAAACAAATCGACGAGAAATTTTGGAGTCACGGATACACGCAACCCAAATTCTGGGTGAGACCCTTCAACAATTACAGTCGCCACCTCCCCTGTGGATTAATGCCAGTTCTGCTACGATTTATCGTCATGCAATGGATCGACAAATGGATGAGGAAACAGGAGAACTAGGGGAAGGGTTTTCAGTAAATGTATGCCAGCAATGGGAACGTACATTTCAATCGTTTTTTTCGCTGCCTATTCGACACGTAGCGCTTCGTATCGCGATGGTATTCGGACCGGAGAAAAGGGGGGTGGCAGATTATTTTATTCGTCTTACAAAGTTGGGTCTTGGTGGTAAAATGGGTTCAGGAAACCAGTATGTTAGCTGGCTCCATATCACCGATTTTATTCGGATTGTGCAATGGATCGTGGATACACCTACATTGAATGGACCCATCAATTGTTGTGCACCGCACCCGCTTCCTAACTCTGAAGTCATGGCAATTCTTCGGGATGAAGTTCCTGCTCAATTTGGAATTCCTACACCCCGATGGATGTTGGAGCTAGGCGCTTTTTTTCTTCGCACCGAAACGGAATTACTCCTAAAAAGCCGGCGAGTAGTACCCAAAAGACTATTAGATTCCGGATTTACCTTTACCTTCCCCCAGTTCAGGGAAGCTATCCGCAATATTGTGCAGCTCAAGCACCAATAGATGCCTTGAAATCTTAATCACATTGGTTATCGGATACGATTATGTTCTAGTACCAGAGCGGAGGATACGCCATTCTTCAATCATAGCGAGGGTATTCTGCCAGGGCATAATGCTATGAGAAGAAGGGCATCCTGTAAGTACGATTCCTTCGTTTCCAAATACCGAAAATACGTGTTGAACAGCCTTGCGAACCACCATCGGATCACTTGCCCATAAATGAAAGGTATTCGAAGGACCAATCCAAAAACTCTTTGATTTGCCCAGGCTATCGCGGATTTGCTCTAAGTCTACATCTTTAAAGGAAATATCGAGATGCATAATCGCATCAAAAGGAAGTTCTGCTAAATATTCTAAAAGAGGCATCACACCCGTGTGAACGGTATATCCAATCAGATTTCCTGCCTG
>CAYPZJ010000154.1:0-10577 GCA_964414635.1 uncultured Spirochaetia bacterium | reverse complement strand
CACAGAATCCCATGGGATTGACACAACCTATACGATAACTTGTTCAGGATTATATAGTGTTACAGGGGAATCCCTCAATCCTTTAAGAAATCAAGTACAATTTGAAGCATATGGTTCATCGTTTGATAATACACCTCCTACACTTCTTCAACCAACCGATGCATCGGTTTTATATGATTCAACTGTAACATTTTCATGGAGTTCTGTTTTTGGTGCAAAATTCTATCGTTTAGAGATTGCTTATGACAATGCCTTTACAGACTTAATCAATGAGGAAATTCCATTGATTGAAGCACCGGATACACAATACGAAATCCTTTTAGCTGATCCAACAACTTATTTTTGGCGTGTTCAAGCCGATATAACCTTTCCGGACGAATATAACAGCGCTACTTTCGATCGGGTGGACAATGTTCTTCATGTATATTGCCCTCCTAATCAAACATGTGATGATACCGGGTGTGCAGGTAATATTTCTAAACCCTTTCAAACGATTAACCATGCTCTATCCATAGCCGTCACGCAGAATATTAATACCATTAAGGTTGCTTACCGGGGAACGGATTCTTATACTGGACCCATTAATCTGGTGGAAGGGATTCAATTGCTTGGTGGATATACTGCTAGTTTTGCGGAGGAAGAACGCGATCTTTCAAGTCTAAAACCATGGATCACAGCGGATACGTATTATATTGTTCAAGCAGCGTCAATAAAGAAACCCACCCTACTTGAAGGTTTTAAGATTTCCCCATCTCTTGAATCACCGGTAAAGGAGGTGAATACATACGGTATTTATATCATGGATTGTGATACTTCGCTTATGATTCGTTCCTGTTGGGTATCTGGAATTCCTACAACACAACGCAGCTATGGAGTTTTCTTATACTATGCTGGAACAACAGATACAGGCGGTCCGAGTCTCATTAAAAATTTTCTATATGGAGCAGATCAGGGAGATATACATAGTGAGGGCTTGGGAAGTAATTATAGTACATTTACGCTGGAACATAATTATTGTGCGGGACCAACAATTGCATCGGGTACATCACGGGGAGCGGAATTCCATTACTCAGAGGTGATCTGTAACCATAATCGGTTTGTTGCAGGGGACGCATCAAGTTCAGTTGCAATATATCAGCACCACTCTTCGGTAGACTATAATGGAAATTGGATTGAATCCGGTGATGCTGCGGGAAGTGCAAGTATTGCTTTGAATTTGTCATATGGAGAGACAACACTTAAGAATAACGTGATTATTAGTGGTATTAGCAATTCTTCCATTGCATTATCCTCACTTACAGCCCCAAGCTATGCAGTTAATAACCTATTTATAGCTGATGATTCTTCCTTTAATAGCACTGCATTTAGAATGGGGAAGGGACAATCGATTATTGTCAATAATCTTTTTTTCACAGGTAGTTCGACTGGTACGAGCTATGATTTTTCAGAAGGGGATGCAGATGCGGAAGTACTTCACTTTGAAAGTAATGTATTAGGAGCCGCCGATGTATTGTATGCCAACTTCGGAGGGACTCAAACCTCCATTGCTGATATGACCTCACATTTAGTTGGTGAGGGAACACGGTGTTTGAATAACCTGGGTCCGGATACGACCCCGAGCATTAACAATCTAACTGATGTACAATTTGAGGGAACGGATAATTATCATCTAACCAATACTACTCCCAATTCCATTCGATCAGGTGGTGTAAACACGGGCCTCGATTTATGTGGTGCGATGGGGGATACAACCTGCGGCATGGTTATCATGGATCAAGACGAACAAACGCGCACAGAACCCTATTCCATTGGACCTTATGAGTATGATTGAAAAAAAAAACATGGAGAATCAAATGAAAAGCGATATAAACATACATCTACTTTTATCGATCTGTTTGAAAATTCTTATGATTGTAAGTTTGTTCTACATGTTAAATTGTCATGGGAAAACGATAGTGGAGCTATTAGATGGGACGTTTATTGAGCGCCAACCACCAGAATGTTTATCTGTTCAAGTAATAGACGAAACCACGATTTTGGTTGATTTCAATGAACCCATGAACCTGTACTCACTAACCGATCCCTTCGGTTATGAATTGGATCCTGCCCTGGAGATAAGGCAAATTACCGTGTATCCCGATCAAAAGCGTGTACGTCTTACAACCGAATATCAACAAGCAGGGATCATATATACGCTACAATTGAATGAATCAATCAAAGATCGAATAGGAAACAGTATCAACTCGGATTATGCTGTCGTAACATTTATGGGAAAGGGAACACCAATTGATACACATCCGCCTTTGTTTTTGAATCCTCAGGATGGTGCATTCATCAAGGAACAAGAAGTCCTCGTTCGTTGGCATGAAAATTCCGATGCAACAGAATATGAATTAGAAATCGCTACGGATTCAACTTTTACATCGCATGTGGGATCCAGTCCTTATATCCTTTCTGGATCGACAACGGAGCTCACACTGGAATTAGTTGAACCACGCACATATTATGCACGAATCCGTACCAATCTTACACCAGCTAATACATGGACTAAAATAGCATTCGAACGCTTACCGGAATACCTGTATGTTTTCTGCCCAGCCGATCAATCCAATTGTAATGCAACAGATCGATGTGGAAATCTGACTAAACCATATGAATCAATTAATAAAGCGATTCGTCAAGCGAATGCATTGGGGATGGATGGTGTAAAAGTGGCTGCTCGGGGTGATGGAATAGGGTATACTGAAATAGTGAAGGTTGTTAATGGTGTGGATATATTGGGGGGATATACCCCCTCTTTCAAGGTTAGTGAACGAGATTGGAGTGTAAATAAAACCATAATTCAAAATGACGCAGCTCATGTGTTACTTGGTCTTTCAATCCATACCGATACGTTGGTTCAGGGTTTACACATTAAAGGAAAAACGACGGGAGCACCTGTTTCGGGTTCAACCCACACGGTGTTTATCCATCATTCTAATGAGGGGATGATGTTGGACGCATGCAATATTACCAATGGAAATGCTGAAGAAACTAGTTATGCTGTCTATGTATTAGATTCGGGCACCGAACCCGAAAACAGCCCTGTAATATCAAACTGCACGATTCATGCAGGCGAAACTCAAGAATCAACGGGTGGAATCCTACTTGAAAAAAGTGCTGCTCGAATCACAGGGAATACAATCTATAATGGCATAGCTGCAACGTATAGCATTGGGGTAAAAGTACAATATAATTCTGCGCTTATCACCGGTAATCATATTTTGTGTAAAACTAATGGTGCCAGTGAAATCATAGGTATTTGGAATGAATATGGAGGAAGTGTACTTATTAACAATAATGTCATCGAAGTGGATGGGAATGCCACCAATTTATATGGTGTATATTCAGGAAATTATTCATACGACCGCATAGTAAACAATACCATCATAACTGGGGATGCCTCAACCAAGTCATATTGTGTTTATCTTTATTCCAATGCATACCCGAGTATTATCAACAACATTCTCGTCTCAACCAGCTCGACGACCCCAAACCGATATGGAATTGGGGAATATATATTTATGGACAAACATCCCGTACATGTTTGGAATAATGCTATAGCGGGAGTGGATTTTCTTTATCAATTTGATGCAACAGTAACAGCAATGGAATCAACCTTGAATGGTTCATCTATACCGGCATCTGGTAATTTAGGACCGGATACCACTCCTGTTTTGGTTTCTGTTTTAGATTTTAATTTTCAATCCAGTACCGATTACCACCTAACAAGCAGCACTCCCCTTGCTATTCGTACGGGAGGCATGGACGTTTCCAATCTCGAAGTATGCGGTGAAACGTTGGATTCAACATGTGGCGCGATAATAACGGATTTTGACGGGCAGGCTCGCTCCGTTCCATATTCCATTGGTGCATTTGAAAGGAATTAATGGTCATTATCGTTTGTTTTCCGGCTTGACTATCCTTGATTTCCTGCCGATCTCCTTACTATTAGATCGTGTAGTATTCTTGTTCTACACAATCATGTATCCAATACTACAAACAAGTGACAAAAATAATGTTAACCTATAAACCCACGATACTATTTGTATGTACAGGAAACGCTTGCCGAAGTCAGATTGCTGAGGGATGGGCTCGTCATCTTCGATCGGATCAAATTCAACCATATTCTGCTGGGATTATGGCATCGGGCTTACATCCTATTACTGTTTTAGTTATGAAAGAAATCAATATTGATATACGTAGCTATCGTTCTAAAAGCATTGATGAATTATCCCATATACATTTTGATTATATAATTGTCCTAAGCGATTATGCATACGAACTACTCCCCGATTTTGGCACCTATACGCATATTGTAAAACATATTATTGATGACCCCTTTGAATTGGCAAAAAACATACAAAATGAAAAAGAAGTCATGAATCATTTTAGGAGAGTACGGTATGAAATAAGACGTTTTGTAGAACAGCTTCCAAGTGCCCTACCTCTTCCAGTAGAAGTATAATACGAAGTTCTATTCACCTAACGATGTAACTCCACAGGGAATTAACTAAAATAAGAAATACAAAAAAGCCTACTCCATCAGTAAACAATGTGAGAAAAATAACAGAAGAATAAGCAGGATCCAGATTAAATCTTTTTAAGGTGATTGGAATAACGGTTCCCAACAAGGTAGCTACGGTGATGTTTGCCCATAATGCTAACACAAAAACAATACTAATCAATAAATAATCGGTCCCAATAATCAGATAGGCTGCTGCTCCTCCTACCATCCCAATGGCAAGCCCATTAAGTAATCCAATAGCCAATTCTTTTAAAATCACACGCAAGATTCTACCACTTCGGATATGTCCCATTGCAATAGCTCGTACAATCACCGTTACAGTTTGGGATCCCGCATTCCCCCCTAACGCTGCTACAATAGGCAGAAACACTGCGATGATAGCGATTTGTGCAATAATATCTTCATAAAACCCAATAATGGAGCATGCTAAACTCGCCGTCACTAAATTCACCCCTAACCAGGGTAATCGTTTTACAATGGATTCCCAAAATCCAGAATATGTGCTTGCCCCTTCACTAACCCCTGCCATACGATACGTATCTTCCTGATGCTCTTCATCAATTACATCAATGATATCATCAACGGTTATTACCCCACTGATACGATTCGTTGTATCTACAACAGGAAGTGATAGCAGATCATACTTTCGAAATAATTTCGCCACCTCTTCCTGATCTTCATGCTGATAAACAAAAGGGGGTTGATCCTGGCAAATATCTGAGATTAAGCTATCCTGATCAGCAAATAACAATTCTTGAATGGGGAGAATTCCTTTTAGTTTCATTTGGCCATCTACAACATAGAGTGAACTCCAATGACTGATGGAATCTCGGATTTCTTCTAACCCAGAAATAACATTTTCCACCGTGGCATTTTCTGGTGCAACCAAGAACTCGCTTTGCATCAAATGCCCAGCAGTTTCCTCGTCGTGGGAGAGCAATGGCTCAATTTTATCACTGTTGGCATCATCCATGCCATCTAGAATTTCTTCTTGGTGTGCATCAGATAATTCTGAAAGGACATCCGCAGCATCATCGGATTCCATTTCGGAGACCATATCACTAACAACATCGCGTTCCAACTGCTCTAAAACACGTGCTTTTGTTGATTCATCCATTTCTAGAAATACATGGGAACTGAGCTGTTTTGAGGTAAGATTGAAAAACAACACCCGTGCTTCCATTTCTATGTCCATAAGGACTTCGGCAATATCTGCAGGATGTATTGCTTCCATCAGATGGTTTAGATTTTCCTGGTCATGATTCAACAAAAATCGTTGAATATCCTCGAATAATTGTTCATGGGTTTTTTGGTCCAACACAAATGCCCCCTCTCTACCATTCCCAAATGGCAATTATACCCATCAAGGCAGCATGTAGAATGGTAAATGAAATCCCCGAATGATTATAGCAATTTTAGATTTGAGGTTATTTTATGAAAACCCGTCTTCACATAGGGTACCATCCGTTTTAATTCCCTACTCTCCTACTTTTGTTGATAGCATGAGAATATAGAGACACAAAGGATTACGGGGGAAGAAATTAGGACTTAACTTTTGTGATCCTATCAATATTGGGATCGGTAAAAATATCTGAAGCATCATCACTAGTTGTTGAAATTTCTAATACCACCGCATCGCCTTCTGTTGCTTTGAACCAATGTTTTGTTTTTGGAGGAATAGTGTATTGTTCCCCGGGTTTTAAAAGTATCTGTTTTCCATCCACATCCAACAACACGGAGCCATAATGGCATACAAATGTTTCTTGTTTTAATGGGTGTAGATGTTCTGGACATTGTTGGTTTTTAAAGAGCACGAGCCATTTTCCACAATAAACATCGTTTACAAGCACTAGGATTTCCAAACCTATTTCATCGAGTTCATTCAATCCAAAATCTGCCACTTCGATTTCTGCTTCATATGGTATTGGGATCCTCGCTTCTTTCAGAATTAACTTGGTTCGGTCTACTGCTCTTTTATAATCATGTTGGGAAATCATATGCAACCTCAGGAATAAAGTAGTACGGTTGCAGAATAAATCAAGTTAGCTTATCAGCTCCTCTACTCATGCCCTTTGTTCTCCATTGTAGGTTCATCGGTAGTTTTGTGTATGGTTGCTTCGGATTGATCAGGTGAAAACACTTCATAATTAATGGAAGTAAACCGTTTGATTTCCTCCTCGGTATAACCTAAATCGTTCCAGTTTAAAACCCCCTCCGAACCATGACATCTAGCACATGTTAAGGCGCCTTCCAAACGAATAGCATGACTAATTTCCATAGATGCATGGGTAGGTATCCACCGTGGTTCTACCTTTTGAAGTTGAAGAACTTCATCATAAGCACCTGTATCCCAGGAATCAACTGCCATAAATGACATAAATTTATCCATAAGATAGACCTTAAACATAAACCCATACATCATTCCCATCATGGATTTTTTCATTTCAGTTTGAGCGGCTTTATCAGGATTCCCTGTGGTATAATATGTGGGTAAATTATACGGTACAAACATCCCCCCAAATGGCCCCATATTCTGTAAATCAATATGCTGCTTCCCATTATACACCTTCATCGCATATAGCTTCGATGGCTTTTTCTTGGCAATGGGACGCATAACCGTCTCATACCAGGTTTTATAATCATATTCCTCAAATTCCTTCCACTTATGCTGTAGCTTGTAAAACCTATACAAATCCGCATTGTTAGGATTATCCCCAATGGGATTCCCTAAAAAAGTCGCATCGCCATTCCACCAGACGTAGGTAATCCCTTCGCCTGGATTGGGATCCTTTTTTATATCATGATAAACGTATATTCCTGATTGGTCTTCATACTCCGTTTCCGAAAAATCACGAAACGTGGTGCTATCCGGATGTAAGGATGGAATATGGCATGTTTGACACGCTATCTTTTGGATATGCATATTCAGCATTCCCGAGACGTTTGGATTTTTTTTATGGGGTTCTTGGGAATGGCATTTGGTGCATGTTATCTCCACCTGGGGCAAATCATTCGCCATCATGGTTGTGGTATGCGTTCCCTTGGCAATATGATGTCCTTCAGTAACATGACATTGAATGCAGTTAACACCTGCCCGTGCATGTACATCCCAAGTAGGAGAATACGGAGTACCTCGTTTCGACCCTGGATGCAGTACTCGAGGACGTGTTGTTCCTGTTTCGATCATACTTTGCATGTAGGTTGGATCCAATGGATCCACATAAATATCCCCTCCAAAATTGTGTTGATGGCAACGGAGACAATTTTGTGCGGTTGGTGTTGTCACGGACAATGCCGCTTTCATACT
This sequence comes from uncultured Spirochaetia bacterium, assembly GCA_964414635.1. Classification (GTDB taxonomy): domain Bacteria; phylum Spirochaetota; class UBA6919; order CAYPZJ01; family CAYPZJ01; genus CAYPZJ01. Next base: position 2,703 of record CAYPZJ010000154.1, on the reverse strand, counting down.
TCTATCCTGATCCCACCGAGTCCGTCCGTTCGCATCCTCTACAACCTGCTTTTTATTCATATCATATCCGATCGCATGGCAAATAAGACAGTCGATCGCATCTTTTTCCACCTGAAGGGTCTGATAACCCGGCATCAACTCCCCAAGGGGTGGTTGGTATTGTCCCCCGATATGGCACTGCCCGCATCCTTCCGATAATTCCGAACCATCCTTTAATCTAACTATTTCCGCCCACGCTGTAAATGCAAATGAACCCGGTTTCGGACAAGGACGATCAATTTTACCCATGGGAAAATCATCTGCTAATTCACCATTAAACCCCCAAACATTAGGATGAGAAGTAGAAAAAAAACGGTAATGAGCAGATGATAGCAAATTCTCCATTAAATTCGTTTGCTTTTTCGTACCGGTTTGTATATCTGTATACGTTAAAGAAGAATGACACGTCAGACAGGTTTGAGGTCCTTCGTATTGACTAATCCCTGCCTCCTTAAACTGTTGAATATGGCGAAAAGCAATGCCAGGATGGGAGTTTTTTAGCATCGTTCCTAAGGTATCCAATTGCTGTTGCGTAGTTGATTCCGCTGAATAAGTTATTGGTTCGGGTCGATTATCTTGGGGCATCATTAAATTAATAATATGGGACCAATTAAGTGTGATTGCAATTGCAAGAATGAGTGCCCCCCCAAATATCGCAATCAGGATCCATTTTTTTATTTTTTTTTGTGTAGCCATATGCTATACCTCAAGACGAAAATCAGGGTTTGGGGTATATCTGCGCAACGCATTTATTGCGTAGATTAATAGGTAATAATATAGTTGATTGTTATAAAAAATACAACCCCCTTTGGATACAAGCTGGCTCATTCTTTTAAACGACTAATTCAGAATGAGATCTATACTGTTGGTTACATCCTCGTGGAAGACGATAGGACACGTACAGGTTCATTTTGAATTAACAAAAGCGATTCAGGATATTTGTAATTCTCATATCAAAGTATTACCTAAACGAATAGCTTGTTCTGAAAATATTTGTAAAGGTATCGTCAACCTTGCTGATTTTTAAGAAAACCATCATAATCCAGCAATTCTCTTTTTCCCAGATCTGCCGCTTGTTGTGCCCTAAGAACAACATAAGTAGCATACAAGCCATCTAAAGCAGTACAAAGCGGAATATGTTTTGGGTCTTCCAATGTAACTAAATAATCTTCAAATAGAGGGTAGATTGGGGTTTCTAATGGAACTAGATGCTCACCCCGATTATCAATTAAATGCAATTGATTACGTTGTATCTCCAAAACACCTTTTGTACCTGCCACACGTAATCTATCATCCCCATGTGTTATAGCCCCATTTGGTCGCAAATAATCGATATTTATTTCTACTATAACCCCCTGATCAGTTTCCAAATGAATGATAGCAGCGGTTTCAAGTTCTCCATGTTGTTGATTTCCTTTTCTGGTTTGCACGGCATGTACATTGCAATAACTTACTCCGCAGGTATACCGAATAAAATCAACCGCATGAATCCCCACCCATGGAATCGTCCCTCCATATGTTTCACGCTTAGTGTAAAACGCGGCTCGCTTACTGAGCTTATAAGATTTCTGTGAAGTGATAAGGATCAGCTCACCCAAAATTCCATTCTGAATCAATTTCCTAGCGGTATAAAAAGGAGGGGCATACCGTAGATCAAACATGGGATGAATCAGATAGGTTTGGTTTTGTAATACATTATTCAGCTGTATTAAATCTTTAAAGGTGGTAGAGAAAGGCTTTTCTAAAAGGATGGGAATTCCCTTTAATACAAACTTTTGCGCTATTATAGCATTTAGATTAAAGGGGGGAGCTATTACACCAACATTATATCCATCCGCAATCAAGAGTTTTTCCAAACAATAATAGGCTTGGGGATTATGGCTTTCAAAAACATCCAGCATTTTCTGTATCTCTTCTGCATCATTTGTAGCGCTTGCAACTGCAGATACATGAATCTTTTCTTGTTGAGTAGTTCTGATCGAATTTACATAGCCATAATGCCCTTGAGTTCCGATTATTGCAACATTATATGAACGCATGAATCCTCCTTTTTTCATATTTAACACACAGATTATTGTAATCATTCATTCGGGACGATTAACATGCTTACCTAATTGTAGAACGCGTGTTCCTTTTCGTTTTCTTACGAAGCGATTTCGATTGTAGTGCATGCAAATAGGTTTGACTTTTATATGGTTCTGATTCTAGTATTTGGATACCTTGTCGTTGTTTCATTTTGCTAAAATGTTTCCACGCATATAGAGAAACAAAAAGAAAACGACGTTTCCCTTGATAATTGCTTAATGTACTAAATTCATAGTCGCTGGGAGATTCATCTGCTTTTGGAATTGCTTCATGGACTTCCCTAATTGCATTTTCAATGCGCATACGACTTCTTAGCAGTTCTGATTTAAAACGCCCACCCCAAATAGAACCGCGCCTACCATGCATTTGGTTGTACATTATAGTAATCTGTGTTTTAACAAATTTCATAAAAATGGATATGTCACCGGGTTCTTCAACATCTTCCGTGCTTACAACTAAATGTAATGAGTTGGATGTAATGGTACTAGCAAGAATGTGGCACTCGTGCTGCATAACAGCTTCTTCTAACAGGGATCCTGCTAGTTTTTCGTGATCCAGCATCCACAAAGTCTCAAAAAA
>CAYPZJ010000153.1:0-10647 GCA_964414635.1 uncultured Spirochaetia bacterium | reverse complement strand
GTCTCTAACGACATCATGCCGCCGCAGCGAGGACACAACAACGGATCCAGATGAATCGTCACCTGCATCCGTTTCCGCCACGATACCTTCCGTTTTTGATAATCCTGGCGGCAATCCCCATCGCTACGAGGATTTGGACAATAACCATGCAACCGACTCCGTTTCCGAACGCGCACACTGTACAAACCGTATGCTCGACAGGTCTTGAAATCCTTTGGTGCACGATGCTTTAGCAATTGCGCCAGAAATCGACAAGGCGTGTACCGTTCTTCTTTTAAAGTCTGCTTCCCTTTCTCATAGTCATAATAGGGATAACGAAAGGTGACGATCCGATTGCTCCGATCATAACGTAGCAGCCGCATCCGATTGATGATGGGCTTAAACATATACCCCAGCACACTCCGTTGCACCTCCGGACGTTGACTGGCAGCAGGTTTATCCCCATGGACATTAAATCCTTTGGGGTATTCCCGTTCAAACATTCGTCGAATAGGTGCATCAATCAAGGCAAACCCTTCCAACGTGTCCAGACAAGCCAGCTGCCACACTTTTCGTATATAGCGAAATGGAAATCCAGTCGCTCGAGGTTTCACTTCCCGCGTGTCAGGATTTGCCACACTACGGGTTACAAACGCATGGAAATGTGGATTCCAGTTCAGCGCAACCCCGGCGGTTTCCATCACCATAACAAATCCAGGTAAGAAGCGACGATCTCGACTCCAAGCAAGGTACCCGTTATAAATCGTATGGGCTGCTTTGGTGAATAGATGACTCAGCGCATCCCACTGGTATTCCAATCGCCAGCGCAAATCCGGTGGCAACGTGAGTGTAAAGAGTCGATGCATCCAAGGGTAGAACACTTCATTAACGTAATAATCCGTACGATCAATGGCTTCCCTGCGCTTACACCGAGGACAGAGCCGCTCCTTGCAGGTGAAAGGTTGAGGTTGAATGATCCCGCAGGTTTCACATGTATAAAGCGCAAATCCCGTTTCTGGATTCCCACACATCTCCATCGCACCGAGATACTTCCAGTAATCATCTGGTAGTAAAATACGTTCTTCCAACGAAATCCCAGTGTCACAACTGGACCAATCATCCCAGGCATCCTCGATAATTTGCTGTAACACATCTTGATGATACCACGACGGTTCAAAGCCACTAGTGTACGGATCCGGATGAATAATCCGCTTCCTATACTGCCGTTTTATTTGTACCAATTAGTTTGTAATAATCCTTGGATTACATGTGTTTCTACTAGTATTAAACAAAATTTTCCTGGATTTTTCCCAAGTAAAATCAACAAAAAAAATCAATCCCACACTCATAAAAAATCATACACCCTATCATTCAGAAATATTCACCAACTCGTAAAAACATCCGATGGAATAAACATTTACTTCTGCTCTCCTCCATATTTTTGTATCCCATTTGATATAACGGTGTTACCAAGGTCAGGGAAAATGGAAGAACCGATCGAGTGCGATCGATCTATAAAGCAAAATAAAACCATAAGGAGTCGTTTATGATCTTAAAAGACGGAATCAAAGGCGCTGAAGCAGAAGGAAAGGAAAAACATGTCCCCACAATTAAGTTGGAAAGCGATGGAATAACAGTTGTCGTCGGAGATGAGACACCGCATCCAAATACCCAGGAACACTACATTGCTTGGGTAGAATTGTATGCTGTTAAAAAGGGGGATAATAAAGTAACTCAGATCGGTAGAAACGAATGGTATCCTACCTTGGCGAATCCTACCGCTCGGTTTCACATCCTGAATATGGATGCCTATGAATCATTTCATGCACTTTCCTATTGTAACATTCACGGATTGTGGCAGAATTCAGTTAGTCGCTAAGTTTAATAAAATAACAACGGGGTAGATGCCAATCTACCCCAATCGAGGATTACACTTCCTAATTCCACCAATAAACCCGGAAACACCCTATGAATAAACTCGAACCCGGCTCTTCTTTCCTAGAAACCTATAACGAAAATGCATTAGTTAAGCAAAATACCTTTATTAACCAAACACCCGAACAACAACCACTCCCTACATTTGAAAAAGCCAAAGAAGTCCTTCCTCAGCCATTTTGGGATAATCATGAAAGCAGTATCGCTTGTTATTGGAAAGCCTGGGAACTCGCATTTCGTAATCTACGACCACCCACCCCCGAAAATGGCTTTATCCAAAATTATATTGATACAGCGTTCAATGATAATTTATTTTTATGGGATTCCGTCTTTATTTTAATGTTTGGCAGGTATGGGATTCGGGCGTTCAATTTCCAACAAACATTAGACAACTTATACTGTAAACAACATCCCGATGGGTTTATCTGTAGGGAAATACGGGAAAGCGACGGGGGCGATATGTTTCACCGTCATGATCCTACAAGCACAGGACCCAATATATTAGCGTGGAGTGAATGGGAATACTATCTCAATGTAGGGGATCTGGAACGGTTGAGGCGAGTATTTCCTGTACTTATGGCGTACCATCAATGGATGCGTACCTACCGAACCTTTCCAGGGGGTGGATATTGGAGTAGTGGTTGGGGGTGTGGAATGGATAACCAACCTCGTTTACCGGCTGGATATGCTGCACATTCCGACCATGGGAAAATGATTTGGGTGGATGCTTGTTTTCAAGCAGTGATTTCTGCCCGTTTATTACTCCGTATCGCTCAGATTTTGGAAATTACTACATTTAACACAGAATTACATGCTGAGTTACAAACACTCATCCCTCTTATTAACAATCGATTATGGGATTCGGATTCTGCATTTTACTATGACCAATATGAATCCCAAACCCTAAATCAGGTTAAAAGTATTGGTGCCTATTGGGGGTTGCTTGCCACCAGTATTCCTGATGAGCGCTTAATTTCTTTTCTTAACCATCTCAACAACCCGGAAGTATTTAACCGCCCCCATCGGATTCCAACTTTGGGAAAGGATCATCCTGCTTATCAGAATGATGGGGGGTATTGGTTAGGAGGGGTTTGGCCACCAACGAATTATATGGTGTTACGTGGATTATCTGCAATGGATGCATCGACATTAGCATTTGATATCGCACAAAACCATCTGAATAATGTAGTAGAGGTATTTGATCGTCGTGGTACCGTTTATGAAAACTATGCACCCGAATCTGCTAATCCCGGAACTCCTGCCAAAGCCGATTTTGTAGGATGGGGTGGGTTAGGTCCCATTGCCATATTATTCGAATATCTTTTTGGACTCCGACCGGAAGCAGGTGAAAACCGATTACTATGGGATATACGCCTTCTGGAAAGTCATGGAGTCAGTCAATATCCATTTGGCAGTACAGGTTTGGTTGATCTTCATTGCGAAAAACGAAGTAGCTCAACCGAACAACCCATAATACATATTCAGAGTACAGTGCCATTAACGTTGCTACTACGTTGGGATGGAGGGACACGCGAAGTACCTGTTACAATTAAGATATAACGTATGTGCCATAAAATCTTTAATTAAAGGCTTAACGGGGACGGTGTTTCCATAGAATACGCAAGACTTTAAAGAAATCAGAGGCTTTTATTTTCTTGCCTTTCTTTTTTGAACGGGGATGAAATCCCACCGGAACTTCTTTGATCGGAGTTTTATGAATCGAAAGCTGTGCTAATAATTCTGCTTCATAATCAAACCGATTGGAATGAATCGTGAATGATTTATATAAATCCGTACGCAAGGCTTTGTAACCTGTCATCAGATCGGTAATCCCTAAATGATACAATCGATTTGCAATAAAACTAAGCCAATAATTTGCCATACGCTGAGAAAGAAACATCGGGGTAGGAAACGAAGGCAGCATGCGGCTTCCAAAGACAACGGAAGTCAGGGAATCCCCAAAAGCATCCACAATAGCGGGGATATCCATCAGATCATATTCTAAATCCGCATCCACATGAATAACCAAATCCCCCTCTGCTTTCTGTAATGCTGTTTTAATAGCAGCCCCACGCCCTTTGTTTACAGTATGAGATAGAATGTCAGTGTTGGGAAGAGGCTCCATAGATTGTAACGTTGTATCACTTCCATCCGTTGAACCATCATCTACAACTAGGATTTGGTAGCTGTGTTTTTGGTCAGAGTGTTTTAAAAGCTGGTTTAGCGCGTGAAATAACGGTGAAATCATTGGTTGTTCATTATAAAGGGGGATAATCAAACTTACATATGCCATAACAAAGTACTCAATCTCGTTGGGTTTCCAATCGTTTGGAATAAACCAAGGGCTGCAATCAAAAATTCTGGTTCCCTTGTTCCTATCAGAGTATAGTGAAACACCTTTAGTTTGACAATACACAAGGAGAATTTGCGTCCGTATAAAGCAAATTGACAGATCGAATCATAATATGAATGGTTTTACCAAATTTGATATTTTGATTTACTGTTCCAGCCAGGTACAAAGATTGTGTGGGACATGGAAATGCAGAAGATTTTGTAGAGCCTGACCAAAACTTAGCATCTGATTGATGCCTTTATCCCCTGCAAAAATATCGTTGACTGTGGGTGCGAAATTTGTACAGATTTTTTGTTTTGCCTACATAGGGCAAGTTATAGGCTCAATTATATTATAACATAAGCATATATTATTAGACCACTTGCCTTTACGAATTCATCCAAAAAATTACACGGGTGGGTGTCTTTTAATGTAGGTTCCCACTCATTTTTGCGCGATAACCCACCCAAGTTCAAGAATTTGATACCCGAAACAAAAATCACACTCGTTGACCGTTTGACCGTTTGACCGTTTTGTGTTTGATTGTGATTTGTTTTTTGCATATTTTCTATGTCCGCTTTCGGTTTGGCAGTTGCCTTATTCAACATAGAAGCGAGTATAAAAATTCACCCACATAAAATTTTAAGGTAATGGATAATATTATAATCTACATGAATACAGTAAATCATAATCTTGACCGTATGCAAAACATAAGTTATCAGTAGAAGGTAGGTTAATCACGGGATAGCGTACATTGCTCATCAAATCAGTGATTTCCCACGATCCTTCTACATTATAAGCATACTTTAAGATATTATTCACCGTGTCATAATACATAATATGAGGTTCCCCACTGGTATCCAGGTCCATAGTAACCCATTTTCCTACATTATTCGAGCTGGTATCGTCAATGATTTCATATTCCCAATCCCCCGAAGCCATAACTTTAGATGCAAATTTGAGTCGCCCATCCGACGTGTATGCAATATAACAGATGGTATCCGAACACGTAGCTGCAACATAACGCCCAACATCTCCATCTTGATCAATGATTTCATGTGTCCAATCAGCAGGGGCGTTTCGCTTTGCCCAATTAATACGCATTCCACCATAATAAGCGACATAGAATTCTTCTGCGCCGGAAAACAAAATGGGCTGCGCTTTTCCCCCATTTGGTATCGATGGATTATCTATTCTTCCATTCGTATCAACATCTTCGAGTGTCCAGGAACCGAAGGTGCCAACTGCATACTTAAGAATCTCGGTGGTGGTGTTATAATACACAATATGTACGGTGTCGGTGCTATCAATAACAAAATTAGCATTGACTCCTGTTGTGGCAGATGAATCTACTGTTTCTGCTTGCCAGACTGTTCCGTTATGATATGCATATTGTAAATATTGATTCGAACTCTGATAATAGACCATATGCATACGATTAAACGAATCCAACCGGATATTGGTATTATTATTTCCCCGGTGATACGTAGATCCTTCTGGATTACTGGATAACCAATCCACACCATCGTAATACCGCAAATAGGCAGCATAATAGGCACCACTCCAATGATTGCAATAAGAGATATATGGATTATCTAAATCATCGTAAATTAAATCTGTATACATATCCGTTCTATTGGAAGTAGAACTCCCATCTGCAACCAATTCTGTTGACCACAAATCGATAGATAACTCATTGGAAAACTGACTCCCATTATACACTTTATATGGTCCAGAAACAGCATCCATGGGAATCGTTAATTCGATTTGAGAATCAATCCAGTTGGTTATGGAAGCAGAAGTCCATCCACCTCCTTCTTTGGTAAATACCACATAGCTTCCCGTGGGACGAGGAAAACCAAAATTATACCCATTTAATATCATCGCATCCCCACGGGATCCCTCCGTAATATTGGCAGAAATGAGCATTTGTGGAGAAAACAGGCTGAAGCTATATAATCCGGATACCGTCTCATTCCCATTGGAGTCTTCAAAATAAACCCGATAATAATAAACCTGATTTTCAAGCAATCCCGAAAGGTTAATAGTATGCCCCAGTGTGAAATCTTCATCGGCTGTAGACAGTGTTCCAGTTCCAGGAACAAAATCTTGTTCGGTTGAGTATTCCACATGTCCTGTTGTTACTTCATTGGTGGACCAGGCTATCGAAACAGAAGTGGAACCAATATCGGTGGCTAGCGGTCCAATTATAAAATATGGGGGGCTAAAATCCTCTACGGTTGTACTGGTTGTCGTCGTCGTTTCGGTAGTTGATGAGGTAGATGATATACTCTGAGAAGTACTAGTAAGCGATTCTGACGTGGAAGTCTGTTTGGTTGTCGAAGTAGATGTTGGTTGTGTCGTTGTTGGAACAATGCTGGATTGCATCGTGGTGTCTGTTGGATATTCCCCATAAAAATCATCAAGAGATACTGCACATGCAATGAAAAACCAAAATCCAATAAGTAGGATCAAGCTGATACCAATTTTGTGAACGATCATTCGTATTCCTCCAAATTTCATAATTGTTCGGTTAGATATATATGATAATCGGCTCCATAAGCAATGACCGGCTTATTCTCCGAAGTTACCTGAATGCTACCTCGTATCCCCGCACGCGTATCGTCGAGTAGAAACGTGGACCAGGTACCTTCCCGTTTGGCATAACGAACGGTAGCATTTATTTCATCATAGTAATAAACAAAGGGGATTCCATCCGGACCTATATCAATAGCACAATATCTACCAATATCTGTTGATGTTGTGGTGTCAATCGGCACCCGATTCCAGATGGATCCTCCATTTGTTTTTGTAGCACTATATAATACTCCAGAAGGTCCCCCTGAATCATACCGATAATAAACGATCGTACACCCCCCCGCAGAACATCCCCCATCAATATATTTTCCTGCTCCTGTAACCGTATCAACGGAACTAGTAACCCAGTTATTCGGCGCAGATCGAACCGCTGCGCGTAAATGCGACGATCCATGATAAAGCACCCATACCTGATTGGAACCATCTATTAAAACAGTACAGCGTCCTGCATCAAGTGGATAATCACTGCCAATTGCGGGATCAATCGTCTCAAATGTCCAGCTACCCGCTGTTCCTGTTGCATAAAGCAAACTACCTGCTGTTGTATCATAATATGCAATATGAAGCGTGTCTGTCTCATCTAATGCAAACGATGCATACCTTCCTACATTATTACTACTGTTATCAATGGTTTCAATCATCCATTGGGAACCCGTATACATCGCATAACGAAGATCCCCACTACTTGAATGATCATAAATGAGATGAACCCGTTGATTACTATCCAGTTGAATTGCTGTAGTATATTGTGCTCGATGATACGATTCAGGTGGATCATTAACCACCCAATCTATACCATCATAATAAAGATGGCGGATATAATGATATGCACCACTCGAAAATGCCCGATGAGAAACATACGCATTATCTAAAGAATCTAACTCCATATCTATATTTAAATCTACACGATTTGAACTACTAGATCCCGTTCGGATCTGTGTGATTTTCCACAAATCAATTTCTAATTCATTGCTTTTTGTTATCCCATTAAATACCTGGATGGTTCCTGTAACCGCGTTTGCTGGTACTGTAACGGTAATTTCAGTATCCGTCCAGGATACAATTGCAGCCGAAATCCGTTGTTCGGTTTTGTTTTCAAACGTAACATAGCCATTTAACGGTTGGGTGGCACCAAAGTCCTGACCGGTTATAACAATATCCTCGCCAAGAAATGCAATATCCTTATCCAAACTAGTTAACATGGTCTCATGTTGGGTATGAAAGCTATATTCTTCAGATACTGCAGCTTCTCCAAGATTATCTTCTGCATGTATACGATAAAAGTACTCGGTATTTGAGGCTAACTCAGATACAATAAGCGTTAGATGTGGTCGAAAGTCAGTGGTTTTAGAAGTAAGATTTCCTGTTCCAATAGTAAAATCAGGACTGGTTGCGTATTCTACCCATCCTATTACCGGTTTGTTTAGAGTTACCAGTAATTCTACAGCAGTCCCTTCAATTAATCCGGTTTCAGGATTAGTAATGAAGTATACTGGTGTTGTGAGATAAGAGAGTGATGACGTGGTATCAGCAGTTGTAGTGGTAGTCTCAAGGGTGGTGGAAGTAATCGTCTCTGTACTTATAGTACTTGTGTAATAAATAGAGCTAGACGTTGAGGAACTAGTTTGATTGCTGGATGAGTTAAGTGTTTGGGATGATGGAATTGGATCATGTCCATCATAAAATTGATCGACGGATAAGCTGCATGAAACGATACAAACACTTATTGCTATTAAAATAAAACCTAGTTTATCCATAATCATCCAAGACTCCTGAATCAACGGTTTATCTGTGACTCTGTACTACTCATGTGTCACATCGTCACACGTAAAGGTTAATGATACGTTAACCGTATCAAATAGTATGTATATTTCTGTCAGGATATATTTTGCGCTACTATTTCACTACATCTTCTCCTGGAAATCTTTTCTATAGAGAAATATTCGCACAAAAGGTCATATCGACATCACCTTCTACGAATAAATTATAAATCAAAATTCTGAAAATGACAAGTTTTATATTTCGTTGTGACAAAAAAGAACCATTTTCTGTAAATTACAATTGTAAGGAAATAATACAGCACTTAGGAAAGGAAATCGATCTCAATTACCGTGTGAATAGTTATCATCCCAATCAATGGGATAATATTTTGTTGTCTGTGGGCTGAGGGTATCATAAAAACCTACTACTTATTGAAGAAAAGAGTGACAGAACGCTGCCTATTAAACCAATTACCAATACACAGTATTTTGATGCATTTGTAGATAAAAGGAATTATTATTACTGTTCTTGAGAGATGTTGGATATGGTGTATAGATAATAATGATTTACTTATAGGATGGTTCCATGCCAGTACGAACAAAACTAGTATCACTTATCAGTATAGTATTAACCGTTCTCATAGCCTTCTTATTTGTATCAAACTATTTGATGAATAAGCAGGCACTTTATAAGGATATAGAAGCAAATGCCGAGATACGAGTTGATGAGATTACCAAAAAAACTCAGAAGCTTACTGGGCATGCTTTGGAACTCGCTTACTTATTAAGCAATATGGATGAAGTTCATTTTGCATATACATTGCCAGAGGAATTAGCACGTGACTACCTAATAACTCATGTCAAGCCGGTATTGGCGAAAATGGCAAGGTATACCGAGCTAAATCAATTAAGAGTTCATTTTCACCTTCCACCTGCAAAAAGTCTTGTGCGATTATGGAATGATAAGGGAGGGGATGACTTACAATCGTTTAGGGAGACAATCATTCATGTATATGAAACGCAAAAACCGTTACAAGCTATCGAATTGGGGAAAGGTGGGTTTGCCTTACGTGGAATAGTACCGATTATAAATGAGGACACCAAAACATATCTTGGTTCTGTAGAGGTTTTTTATGAAATATTTGATTTACTTTCCTTCTTTCCAGAAAACGAAAAGCTGGGCTTTGTTTCTTTAATCGACAAAAAAAAGTGGAAGCATTATTCTTCGAAGAGGAAATTAACCGCTACTTTTTAGATGACCTCGGTGAAAATATTATTGCTAATGTAACACATGATTGGATAAAACCAAAAGAAATATTAGCGAAAAAAGGTATTTTTGAAACAATAGCTACCAAAAAAGTTGCGTATTTGGATACGTATCTATTAAACTTTATACCCCTTAGAGATTTTAGTGGAGAGGTGGTTGGAAGCCTGGTATGCGTATCCAATATTAAAGATGCTTTATCAGATATGTACAATCGTGGATTAATATTTATTGTGATATCTCTGTTATGTATGGGAATAGGCTTATCTGTGATTTTGGTTTTGTTATCTATTACAATGCGACCATTAAAGAATCTTGTTTCTTTCTTTCATAATATAGCAACAGGGAGTGGTGATTTGAGTAAGCGGATGTATCTAAAAACAGTTGCATGTGAAGACTATATGCAATGCGGTAAAACCGATTGTCCTGCTTATGGAAAGAAAGTTGAATGCTGGCATTCTGTAGGTTCTTTTGCTTTAGAACCCAAATGTCCTATGATATCAGAAGGTAGATTGACCACTTGTGAAGCATGTAAAGTGTACAAAAAAGTGGTTAAAGATGAGTTTCAAATGCTTGGTACATATTTTAATACGTTTATTGATAAGCTTGAAGAACTGATTGACCAAATAATGGTACAAACATCAGCTAATGATGAAATTGGTATCAAACTGGTTGAAAACATGCAATCAATCGAGACAAGTATTAAAGAAATGAATGAGGCAGTAATGTCTTAGCCCCCTAAATGATTGGACCATTTTGGGTGTTAATTAAACTAACAA
>CAYPZJ010000152.1:0-10675 GCA_964414635.1 uncultured Spirochaetia bacterium | reverse complement strand
GGGTATAATCTAAAACATAAAATCTATAAAAACCCAGAGATGAAATCGCACCCGTGAAAAGCAGGATCCTTGACAATCGATTGAAACAAGGTTACTATTCCATGGGAAGAGAAGTTTCTAGCTCGATAGTACAAAACGCTATTTTTCTGTTATATTAATAGGTACGGAGGTTTTCTGGTCGAATGGGATAGATTTTCTTAGTTTGAGGGGGTAATTTGGGAAGGAATTGGAGGATTCTAATTACCCTTGGTTTCTTAAGCTACAGCGATTTTGTATTCTAAAAAGAGAAGAGTGCAATTATGTATCGGGGTTTCACGGTCTCGCGGCATCTGATACCCCAAAGTGAATCTATTTCTTCGTGCGTAGATAAACCAGGATATTATATAAAAAACACTGTGTCTTTGAATATGCAAAGGTTTTGGTTTGGTCTTTTATATGGGATCCCCATAGGATTAAACCCTGTTAGTTCCCCTGTTAAACAGTACCTTAGCGATATTACAATATTTTGGAGAGGAAGATATGGCTCAGAATAAGGAAATCAAGAAAATTCTGATAACAGGATCGGTTGGACAGATTGGTTCTGAATTAGCATTGGAATTGCGAAAAATTTATGGTAGCGACAATGTTGTTGCCTCGGGACGGAAAACGAAACCCTCGGATGCGTTGCTCAACTCGGGTCCATTTGAGTATGTGGACATTCTGAACAAAGAGGATTTGACAGCATTGGTTAAGAAGCACAACATTGACACCATTATTAATATGTCAGCCATTTTATCGGCAGTGGGTGAGGATAACCCCCAACTCGCCTGGGACGTTAATATGAATGGGTTATACAACGTACTTGAAATTGCCCGTGAATTTAATATGGCGCAAGTTCTTGTACCAAGTTCCATAGCAGTATTTGGTCCGGGAACTCCAATAGATAATACGCCACAGGAAACGGTGTTGCGTCCGACTACGATGTACGGTGTTACGAAAGTAGCGGGGGAATTGCTCGGTGATTACTACGTCAAACGGTTTGGGCTCGATGTACGAGGATTGCGCTATCCTGGTATTATTAGTGCGGAGACTTTACCGGGTGGTGGAACGACAGACTATGCCGTAGCCATTTATTATGAAGCGTTACAAAACAAAAAGTACACATGTTTTGTGAAGGAAGATACACTGCTTCCGATGATGTATATGCCCGATTGTCTCAAAGCGACCATTGATTTGATGCAAGCGGATTTCTCTAGATTGAAGCATCATTGTGATTTTAATGTGGGCAGTATGAGTTTTAGTGTGAAAGAGCTGGCTGATTCCATAAAAAAATATATCCCAGATTTCACGATTGAGTATAACCCCGATCATCGACAGGCGATAGCAGATTCCTGGCCCAATTCCATTGATGATACATGTGCACGGGAAGAGTGGGGCTGGAACCCCAGTTATGATCTAGACGGGATGACCAAGGATATGCTGAAACGATTATCTGACAAACTCAATGTTCCTATCAATTTATAATGTAACATAAGAGAGGTAAAATTATGTACGGTAACATGAAAGATTTTTTACAAAACGAACTAAAAGAGATTAAGCAAGCAGGTTTGTATAAAGAAGAACGGAAAATTGTGACGCCACAGGGTGCTTCCATCGGGGTGGTTTATCCTGAAGGAAAACCGAAACAGGAAGTGATTAATTTTTGTGCAAACAACTACCTGGGTCTTTCCAGTCATCCTGAAGTAGTTGCCGCGGCCCGGCAAGGACTTGAAACCCATGGGTATGGAATGTCCAGTGTGCGATTTATATGTGGTACACAGGATATTCACAAAGAATTAGAACACAAATTAAGTACCTTTTTAGGGATGGATGATACGATTCTTTATAGTTCTTGTTTTGATGCGAATGGTGGGCTTTTTGAAACGCTCATGAAAGAAGAAGATGCAATCATAACGGATGGACTCAATCACGCTTCGATTATTGACGGCATACGTCTTTCTAAAGCGAAACGATACATCTATAAAAACTCTGATATGAATGATTTGGAAGACAAGCTAAAAGAGGCGAAAGGTGCGCGCCATCGGATTATCGCAACCGATGGGGCATTTTCTATGGATGGAAACGTTGCCAATTTAAAAGAAATTTGCCGGTTAGCCGAACAATACGACGCGCTTGTTATGGTCGATGATTCCCATTGCACGGGTTTCATGGGAACCAAAGGACGTGGTACGCACGAATATCATGATGTAATGGATAAAGTGGATATCATTACTTCCACCCTTGGTAAAGCAATGGGGGGAGCGTCCGGTGGATTTACCAGTGCCCGAAAAGAGATTGTAGAACTTTTACGACAACGCTCTCGTCCGTATCTGTTCAGTAATACCATGCCTCCCGTTGTGGTTAATGCCGCGATCAAAGTAGTGGATCTCATTTCTGAGACAACCGAGCTCCGTGATAAATTAGAAGTTAATACGAAAAAATTCCGAGCAGCCATGACGGAGATTGGGTTTGAAATCAAACCTGGGGATCATCCTATTGTTCCCATTATGCTTGGAGATGCGAAACTTTCCCAAGATATGGCACGGGATCTATACTTTGAAGGCATTTATGTGATTGGGTTCTATTATCCTGTTGTACCAAAAGGATTAGCACGAATACGTGTACAACTTTCTGCTGCACATGAGGATTCCCACATTGATAAGGCAATTGATGCGTTTGCAAAAATAGGACGTAAATACAGCGTCATTAAATAAGATTCCGCAACGCAGATTTTCCGAGAGGCAACGCTCCGAAGCAATCTCCTTTTCAGGAGCGAGATTGCTTCCCTTTCGTGCGTTGATGTTGCGTTGATACCTTCTGTATGCGATTCACACCACAAACTATTAAAACCAGCCCTGTAGGTAAGAAACTTCCGGTTATTTTATTTTGTAGCGATCCCAGCTATATGATTTAACAATAATACTAAATACAATAAAACAATCAATGATGGAAAATAACCGTAATGTGTTTCGCTGTTTAAGAAAAAAAATATTTTTTTACAAAACTAGGTATTTTTAATACATGACCGTTTCATAGCAAAACAACGAGTTTTTGTAACGTAATAGTTGCCATTTTACATGGTTGTTAATTTTGCTCTAACGCTGTCTCACGGTATGTATGGGGGAAAGTAAGGAAAAAAAGTACGCGCTTGCCCCCCCCAACCATTATTATACTGCTAACACCGAAAACGGGAAACCTTAACCATTTTTATCTGGAGGTGCATTATGCATCATTTTTTAAGCAGAGCTCTGTGTATCGGTGTTGTGTTACTAGGAAATATTGGAAGGAGAAATGCAATGTACAAAAATCATTGTTTATTAAATTTAGTAACATTGTTGTTAGCATGGCGGCGACACCACCGACGAAATCAAAACCGACTCCATGGTCTGTGCGGGGGAAGGACGCTTCCCGTATGACGAACTGGGCACAAAGCCTCTGCTTTTTGGCGACTATGTTCGGGATCAGATCGTCCACTATGGGAACTTTGGCACCAACTACCCCATGTACCAGGGCGAAGGGGTGGAGTTTGATAACTCCGTTCCAGGTGGTTTTGAACACACCGCCCGAGGGGTGTTGGATGCGCAGATTAGAAGTTATCTAACACGCTCAGGGCGTTGTCCAGAAAATAAAGATTGTGAATTTGATACATGGTAGGAGAATATTATGAAAAACATATTTGTTTTATTTATTCCATTGTCCATAGCAATCCTGGGGGCTAGTTGTTCGGTCGGTTCTCCCGATGAGACGAAAAAAAAACTAAATATGGTATGGCAGATAGATGCAAAAACAATTCCTGGCGGCGAATCCCTTGACATGGACAATGAAATAGGACCTGTATTGTTTAACAATAGACTGTTTACGACAATAGGACATGGTCTTTTTGAGATAGATCCAAAAACTGGCGACATTATATGGTCCGTATTTGCTCCATACAATGAAGAATTGGAATCTAAAAGAACCTTTGGCTCTACTCCATTGTTTTATAATGGTAAAATATTAGTTCGTACAAGCCCTCCAGCATCACTAGCAGAGATAGATATGACTACGGGTGAATTATTGAAGATCCATGACTATTTAAAACCGATAGATGGTTTCAATGGATTTTCAGGTCATTCAAAAATAATGGCAATCAATAATAGTAAACTATATATGGCAACAAAATCTAGTTACGAAGAACCCAGCCCGGACCCAGATTTTCCATATAGAGTTTATGTTTTTGAAATAAACCTGGAAACGTTTGAATTGGAACGCTACTTTGAAATCCGCAACCCGCAAGGCTATCCACGGATATCTTCGGCTGCGTTACATGTCTACAATAATAACCTATTGGTGCCATATCTTCAAGTTTCATCCATGGATTATCAAGGTGGAATCACTGCTTTCGACTTGGAAACAGGTGAAGAAAAGTGGAACACCCAATACCTCTCCGGTTACAACGATGCAAGCGAAGGCGACGACCCCATCCTTGTAGATGGGATCCTCTATACCGCCACCTGGGGGGGGAGCGGTGTATGGAATCGATGCGGTGACCGGCGAGATTGTGATGCAGAATCTGGACTGGTCCTACTACAAATTTTCCACAAACACCGTACCCATGGGGTGTGACGTCGGTGGGGGGCGGGTCTATGCCCACTCCATTGCTGCCGGCACCGATGCGCCAAGTTTGGTAGCCATCGACCAGTTTACTGGCGAATTACTCTGGAAGTGGTCGAAAGATTCCTGTGGGTGGGCGCCGCCTTTGTACTACGACGAAAAGGTATATCTCTACAGCAGCGGGTTCAATGTCTTTGATGCCGCTACCGGCGAGTTGCTCGATCACTACGCTGAGTTTCCTATTACCGAAGAAGGCGGCACCAACTCCCGCTCGGTCACGGACGGGGAGCGCATTTACTTCAAGAACGGCGGAACGCGGATGTTTGCGTTTGAGCTGTTGGATTGATTCGACTAAAACAAATGGAGGAATTTTATGCTTTGTAACAAAAGAATAGCGCAAGAAGCAGCCGTCAACAACTGCGTCTTGGGCGGCGAATACGGCGACACCACCGACGAAATCAAAACCGACTCCAACGGCGCTATCACCGATATCCCTTCCCGAAACATATGCCACACTTTCATTCCCAAAAAACAGATGAATACATGGCTACGTATATGCGATGATAAACGATGATACACCGGCTTCACATCAACTACATGTTTCAGAAAAGAAAACCACTGCTCTACATTCACAAGCATTTTGTAGGCTTCCAGTAAATCGGAACCCGAAAGATCCTGCGTATTCGTTCGGATCACCCACTTCCCATCGTAACGAGCATCCGTTTTCACACGATCCTCATCCACTTCAATCCAGCCTGTATTCTTCAAATACCGACTGTACCCTTTGTTCCCTGTCAACCCCCTTAAACTCTTACCCTCTTTGGTCTTTAGGTTATCCAGAATATGAGACCGACGCTGAGCATCACGCTTCGCAAGCATTTTGTTCTTAACGTTCAACACCTTCCCGTACCACTTTATAACTCAGATTCGCATCGTAAGACGTATAACGACCCCCTCGGGAAAGCACCTCATCCCAAACCGCTTTATCCGTTCGCATCTTCGCACCAACGATGTACTCTATTTTCAAGTCCCGAATGAAAGCAAGTAACTCGGTATTCACACAACCCCGATCTGCACCCTGAATGATGCGGTTACTCCTATGAAATTTCAACCCTTCGATTCCCTCCACATTCACCCCTGCAACCTAACAACATCCATCTCCCCCTGACCAGAAACCTTCCGGTACCTTAAATAGATAGAAAAAAGCGTTTGACTTGCGTAACGAAAAGAATTATACTGTTAGTGGTCTCGGAAATAACAGATGAATCCGGGATGCAGCAGAGTTTGCGTTCATAACAAACCGCTCTGCAAAGACAAACTATGTATCGTACGGTAAATGTTAGATAAGGTGATTTTATTTTAGCGTGTAAGATAGCTACACTATGTTATGTTCCTTTGGTTCATAATACCTTTCGTATAGTGATCCCATTGGCGCTGCCGATTCTTACACCCAAGAATTTAATAACTTATTCGAGCTAGTTTCTTGTTCGTTTCATAGAAAAAATTTGGAGATATTATGTCAAAAGTATACATAGGAAATCTATCTTATTCAATTGGTGAAGAAGAATTGCGGAAATTATTCGGAAGTCATGGACAAGTGGTTTCATGCAAAATTATTACGGATTATGACACCGGACGAAGCAAAGGATTTGGGTTTGTGGAAATGAGCTCTAAAGAGGAAGCATCCAATGCCATTAGTTCCCTCGACCAAACCGAGATGGAAGGACGTGTATTAAAAGTAAATGAAGCCCGGGAACGTAATAATTCCAACAACCAGCGTTGGTAATCCGCTTGGTTACACCAACCTTATTAAATACTATCTTTAAAAACAGTTCAATTGGGTTATTTTCACTGGTGAAAGGTTGCTTGTGGTATCGCAATGTAGGTACCAAACGAAAGCCAACCTTCCGTTTGTAGGGAATAATCGAAATAATGATGGTAAAATATCCTCAGGTTTTCAATGAATATTTGGCGATATTGAATTCTTACAAATTAAGGACTTATTATGAAACGAATTTTAATGATCCATCCCCGCTTTGCGAAGACAAGTTTTTGGAATTATACTGAAGTCTGTGAATTGGTGGGAACGAAATACCCTTCTCCACCCCTTGGCTTAATTACCCTTGCAGCCTTGCTTCCCAAAGAATGGGAAATCAAGCTGCTGGATTTAAACGTAGCGGAATTGGATCCCGCATTGATCGATTGGGCATCCCTGGTTTTCATAGGTGGTATGCTACCACAGCAGGCGGAAATCTTATCTCTAATTCAAATGGTACACGGTCAGGGAAAAAAAGTAGTGGTGGGAGGGCCGGATCCGACTTCCCAGCCAGAAGTATATTCAAAAGCGGATTATTTAGTTTTAGGCGAAGCGGAAAGTGCGATCCACCCCTTTCTTGAGGACCTAGAGACGGGGAAAACCTCAGGAACCTACCGCGTAGAAGAAAAACCCGACATGTCTTTATCCCCTATTCCCCGATTTGATTTGCTAAATTTTAATAACTACATGGGAATGGGACTTCAATTCTGTAGGGGATGTCCCTACAATTGTGAATTTTGTGATATTATTGAATTGTTTGGACGGAAAACCCGATCCAAATCCAATCAACAAATTTTGGATGAGCTTCAAACATTGTACGATTTGGGATACCGAGGAGAAATAAGCTTTGTAGATGATAACTTCATTGGAAATAAGGGGCGCGTTAAATCTCTTCTTAGAGATGTATTAGCTTGGTCTCAGAGCCATAAATTTCCTTTCTATTTCTCCACAGAGGTTTCGATTAATTTGGCAGACGATGAGGAGCTGCTTGAACTGATGGAGGCCGTGGACTTCCGCAATGTATTTATTGGCATAGAATCGGCTGAGGATTCTGTGTTAAGTGGTGCTCAGAAGAAACAAAATATCAACAGAACACTTCAGCATAATTTATTAAAGATAAATAGCTATGGGATGATTGTTACGGGTGGCTTCATCATTGGTTTTGACGATGAAACCGATGAATCGGTAAAAAAAATGGAAGAGTTGATTACAGGTAGTACCATTTGTATTCCTATGGTTGGCTTGCTTTATGCGCTTCCAAATACCCAGCTCACGCGGCGACTGGAACGGGAAAAGCGGCTTTTTTCCAATTCGGGTAGGCTCGGTACCGAAGACGTCGTCGATCAGGCCAGTAGTGGGATCAACTTTGTAACCCTTCGGGCTCGTGAGGAAATACTTTCGGATTATAAATCATTATTACAGAATATCTTTTCACCTAAAAATTTCTTTAACCGTTGTTTAAAGCTGCGCAAGGATCTTCATTTCCGTCCCAAATCCAGGCTGCCCCTTCGTAAAAGCTGGCGCTATGGATTAGCTTTTCTGAAGATTGGCATTAAATTGGGATTAGAACCGAAAACTTTTTATTATTTTTGGCGAAACACCTTCTTTACGCTATTCACAAAACCCTCAAATATAGTTCCCATACTGAGTATGATGGCCATGTATATTCATTTAAAAAAGCATGCCACGTTTATTACCGATCTAATCCAGCATAACCTGGCGAAGCTTAATCTGGATGGGAAGATTCCTCCACCACAGGTTTAAATGTTATAGTGATCCCCAATTCACTCGACATACAAGCATCAAAGCCGAACGCGTCGATGAAATCAGCGGGGGAGGGACTTCTCCCTTGCTGACTTACGTGTTGCTTGTCTTGTGATTTCAGGGACGCACCCTACTTAACCCCATATACCTCCGAACTGATTCCTCCCATGGTTACTTCATCCAGAATACCATTGGTAAGATGGATAAAATGAACAGCGGATAATACCACAAGATCACCAGTAGCAGGATCAACCGTCCAGGCAATATCTATGGCATCTCCACCTCGGGAACCGGTATCTGTACCGATCGTAGATGGGCCATCAGGAATATGTCAGGCACCTATATCCTGGGTTTTCGACACCTCAGCATATCCCTAGAAGGCCAATGGAAACAGGCTCCAGTAATGCTCAGAGAAATAGTAGCCTTCAAATGTTAGTTTCGTTGGATAAAACTCCTAGGAAATTAAAACCCACCGATTCCCTTCCCATTTACCAATGCAAGCTAATAAAATCCATCCCCCCGGACCAGAAACTTTCCGGTTCCTTATATATAGAAGACCAAATCAAGAAGACAAGCGATTTATCGATGAATAAATGGATTCATACAAGAAAATGCAGACGATAAATTATCAGAAGGCGGGCGGTACTCCTCAGACATGCACTGCCATTCTGGGAGTTATTCAAGATACAGGACAAGCATGCGCTCGATCTATAGGATATCTAATGAAACTAGGGATAACGCGTATCAACATTTGCTGAAGTTTTTCTTGAAGTTGCATAAATCACTTAACCGTGTTGTAGTTTTCCCAATGATTCGACCGTTGACTCGACAAAAATACTTTATAATTATCTATATAAGTATGTACTCGAATAAGATGACGGTGGTACAAGTAAGAGCGTTGTTGAATACCCTGTACGGATATTTGGAATTGCCGCAGCTTGCATAAAAAAACAGACATCACCCCGAGTACGAATCCACATGTTACAAGGTGATTATATGACCCCATCTATTCTAGCTAAACAACGTACCGTACTTGTATGCCTCGTTTGCTTTATTCTTTGGCTTACATCGTGTGCCAATCCTAAAAAGGAGGATTCCATTCCTGTGCAAACAATAGATCCCACGGTAATACCCCAAAGCATAACTCCATCCGATCCATATTCGAAGTATCGTACTCCCAAAACAGATCGGGAAATGCGAACACTTCAAACAGAGGTTTGGTATGATGAAGCCCCATCTTTACATCTGGATTCGATAACATTTAATAAGCGTCGCTATAATCCTGGAGATGTTCTTACATTCACACTTAAGGTAACATGTTTGCGAAAGCCAGAAGCGGATGGTTTTTTTATTTATCAAATATTCCGGAAGCACGATGCAGGAAACTTCATGCGTGGAAATCATTCCTTCGAGACGGAGCCTAATCTTTCAGTTTGGAACGTGGGAGAGTCTTATACGCTTGGACCAATTGAATATACGTTATCACCAGAACCGGTATTAGGTGAATATGCGTTTGTTGGCGCATTTGTCCACCCCACCACAACACATCAGGGATTTGCGTATGAAATTCTAACTTATTCCAACCCAGAACTCATTTATATGGAACTCGGTTCCTTTTTTATGCCTAATATAGCAAATCTGAAAACGACTATAGAACATATGGGACAGGATATCCAGACCATTCAATCCATAACCGATAAAGAATCCTGGCATATCGTCTCTCAAAAGTACCTAATTTTTTCCCAATTCCCAAAGATGGTTGAAACATACGAAACGCTTCAAAGGGAATTTAATGATTTTTCATTGGAAGCACCGCAAGAAGCACATGAAGATTTATATTTTCAAATGAAACGCCTCAAGACCAGGTTGCAAAGTTGTCTTCAAGCATGTTTGGTAACAGAATTACTTCCCAAACCACGCTTGGAGAAAACAAATCTGGATAAAAAATACATGAATATGGCAACACCTAAAACACGGGGATTTCGTATATATTCAAAAGATGTAATTAATCAAGCAAAAACAAACGCGGCTACGACCTCGTGGGGAAAAGCGCTTGCAGATCATATTTTGGACGTTGCGGACTTTTGGGCAGGAAAACCCAATACAGAACTCGTGCAGATGGTACCCGCTGATCCCACGATGGCGTTATCTCCGGGGCAATATGATGGGGATCCTCTTACTAGTGGGAATCGGTATACGTTGTTTACATCGTTAGAAACACCTTATGAGTGGTATAACCCAGAGACAGAGATATCCTGGTATAACGGGGCACGGATCCAGGTTCCTGGTACAGACCAAATAGTGGAAATCTGGGATGATGGGACGGGTTTTATTGCCCCTGCCAATTTCCCAAAACCATATAAAAAAACCATGTTCCACGCCGCTTATCAATTTTATATGATTACAATGCTCGTACGTGCCGCCAACGAACCAATTACGTTGACAATAGAAATGGATAAAACAAGCACTGGAACAACATATGGA
>CAYPZJ010000151.1:8775-10773 GCA_964414635.1 uncultured Spirochaetia bacterium | reverse complement strand
AATTTCTCGTTCTCTTGCTGAAGACGTTTTGTTTCTGGATCGGATTGCGGACCGGAAAAGTGGTTTGACATATTTTGGGGTGTCTGTGGTGCCTCGCGCTGCAGATACCCAAGTCAAACATGATACTTTCAAGTATATCTTGGATATCATGCTACCCTAGTTAATCGGTTCAATGAAAACAAAATATACGTTTAAAAGCAATAACAGCCCATAATTTCCCAATGAATTATATACTATTTGATTCCCTATCCCGGAGTTTTTGTGAAACCGAAAACGATAATTCACCCTATTGGAACATGTGATTCCATCTGCAATCGATAAAAACCAAATAAACCGTTGGTTGTTAGTCTATTTATTCTTTGTATGTGTTATAGCTTAAAAACAGGTCTGAAATTTGAGGAGTAAAGGAGCGCTATGTGGGATTCGTAGGAAAAAAATAGAAAAATAGAAAAATATACTGGAAAAATATTAATTATACCTTATGATATAAATTGGGTCTTCCGTAATGATGTCAAAAGTGAAACCCATAAATATCTAAACCGATTTTAGAAATCCATAGAACACGCGGCGATTCTAAAATCAACCTACATTTGGTTAAAACAGTGCTATCTTACATGAAAGAAGGTTTTTATGCATACGTATCACAAACTACTTCTTCCGCTACTCGCTATTGCAATTCTCGTTTTTATAGGATGTAAGAACGATCTATTTTTAGAAGCGGAATCACCCCCACAATTAGTCTATCCAGAAGATGGAATCGTTATACAAACGAGTATGCCGGAATTTTCCTGGACGGAAGCCACATGTATTAATGGTGATGTCACCTGTGCTTATAATTATATCGTAAATATTGATGGTGTTGATATGGCATACCTGAAGGGAACAGTATATCAACCATTAAATGGATTAGAACCGGGGGAGCATACGTGGCAGATAATCGGACAAAACTATTTCCAATATGTTCGATCTGAAACATACACCTTTACAGTTGAATTAGCTTCGGGGAAACCCTACATTCTCTATCCCACCACAACTCAAAGTGAGATTCCTATTGATATGGCATGGACTGCTACCGATTATACCATTGGCTATAGAATTGAGATTGCATCGGATTCGGATTTTACGAATTTAATCCTCAACGATAGTGATCTGACAGAACCTTCCTACACCATTACCAGCCTTGCAGATGGTATATATTATTGGCGAATCACCTCACTAAACGAGGTTGATGACCTTCATGCTATGAGCGATATTTATGAATTGGAGATTGATACAGGTATTTATACACCAGAGGTGCCCATTCCTTTAAAGCCGACCGTTACCCAGACTACTTTGGAACCAACACTGGAGTGGCAAGGGGTGAGCTATGCAGCAAGTTATAGAATTGAGATTGCTTCGGATTCGAATTTTACAACCATTGTTGATAGCCACGCAAATATTACGACACTCGCGTGTACAACAAATACACTGTCAGATGGAACCTATTATTGGCGGGTAATTGCAGTAAATAGCGCCGGTGCGGAAACACAGTCTATTAGTAAGGAACTAGAAATTGATACCGTCCCCAATACGATCGCCCCTCCATCACTATATAAACCAACGATTACTCAAACTACCGATCCACCTACATTCGAGTGGATTCCAGGTACAGATGATCAATCGTATACATTTGAGTTGGCAACGGATTCGGATTTTACTTCTATTGTACTTACAGAAACCGGTATTACCGATACAACGTTTACACCAAGTGGAGCGTTGGGAGATGGTGCGTACTACTGGCATGTGATTGCAACCGATTCCGCAAGCCAGCCTCATTCGAGTGCAGATTGGATGCTCATAATAAATACAAGTGGTAGTACAGGTGTTATTCCACCCAGTATTTTAGAGCCTACGGTAGGCGCTTGTACGGATACCCCAATCTTTTCGTGGACTTCGGTGGATACAGTGGCCAGCGAGCGGAGGGAGTACTCGGCGTTAGCAGGGGCACGTGAGACAGAA
>CAYPZJ010000151.1:0-8765 GCA_964414635.1 uncultured Spirochaetia bacterium | reverse complement strand
AGTGGATCATTATCATTTTATGTTATCATCCACAACCGATTTTGCGCCTGCAGATATTGTACATGAAAATGACACGCTCGGTTCTACGACGTATACCATTCCCTCGACACCTAACAACTCGTATTACTGGAAAGTGGTAGCGCATTTAATTGATACCACAACTGTGGAGAGCAATGCATATTTGGTTGTGTTAAGCAAAATACCGGAGGTTCCTAATCCTGCCTGTGTATCTTCGGTTTATGAACCCAATCCTGTTTTTGAATGGGATGCGGTTAGTGAGGGTTCGTACTATGAACTGCAGATAGCCACCGATTCGGATTTTACAGAGCCGGTTTTATATTCTACTTCAGGACTTACGGATACCACCTATCAGTATCCCGAATCAGAACCTTTGTTACCCAATGACATGTATTATTTTCGGGTACGTCGAGTCAATGAATTATGTAGCATGAGTCCTTGGCATAGTGGTGTTAATTTTGAAATTGAAAAACGTTTTTTTGTAGGATGTTGGGGAGGATTATACTACAGCGAAGATGTGGGACAAACATTTACCCATCATACCGATATCCCCAATTCGAATGTACGGGATATCATGGTTCATGGCGACGAAGTATGGGTAGCGGTTCAAAGTACCGGTGTTTATAAAAGTGTAGATCGCGGGGTTAGTTTCAGTCAAGTTTCCACCTTTCCTGTTTCGGGAGGATACTGCGTCTGTGGATTGGAGGTATCGCCCGGACAATACAATATTTATGTTGCCCCGGGTGCGGGTACAACGATGGGATACTATTCAACCGATGGGGGAACCAATTGGACAGGAGTTAACTCCAGTAGGATTATTTATGGTTGTTTTGCTGATGATATTCGCAAACGCGTCTTTTTTGTGGGTAAGGACGAATCATTTAGTAATCCTCGACTTTACTGGACCGAAGCAGCACCTTGGGAACCTACTACCCATATTCAACCGCAAGGCTCCGATGATGCTGCTTATGCATATTATGTAAGCAGAGTTGGAAATCATTATATTGGAATGCTATGGGGATCGTACTCACTCGAGGAAATCTTTTTTCCTCCAGGCGCACCTAGCTCTTATTCCTACATGATAGGATACGACAGAACGGTTTCTGATTATACGGAGTGGCATGGGAATGTGTATGCAGCGGGAAGTGGATTAAATGGAAAGTTATTCCGAGCAAGTACAGTTTCTACCCTATCAGGTACAAACTTTAACGAACAAACGTGGGCTGTAGGAACCTATGCAGATAGATTATGGGTGGGAGGAAGCCAGTTTAATTCAACCTATAAAGGTCTATGGTCCACCATTGATGGAACCACCTTTACCAAACATATGGGTATGCCCGATTCCAATACCATAGCGGGTATCCAACATGAGGATTAGATTGATTCTCATATTCAACTAATTTGCTTTTTAAAGGGTTACTGAAAGCAAATTACCACGCTTAAACCTCCTAATTCGATATGCTTATATATTCCTTCACCTCCATTTGACGAAGCGTTCATACCTAACTATACTTGAATCCTACTTCAAGGAGGGTATGATGTATTTCCAGTTTGTAGCTACAAATTACCGAATTGTTTTTATTTGTTTTATCGTAGTATTGTTTGGAGTGACCACAAGCGGTTGCAATCAACCTACGCAACATACCCTCTCCCATGAAGGAAAGCAATCATCCCTAGGAGGTACCCAAATCATGCACCCTATGAAACACGATAGAACATTGGATCGATCCGAAAGTTTTTTTGGAATACATTTTGATATCCATATAAGTGAGTCAAACAAAATAGGTGAGCATCTTTCCGAATCGGACATTGAGCGCATGCTTCAAACGGTAAGTCCTGACTACGTACAGATTGATTGTAAAGGACATCCAGGTATTTCGAGTTACCCCACCAAGGTTGGCTTCCCAGCAAAAGAATTTGTAAAAGATGCCACGCGTATTTGGCGAGACCTTACTGCGACGCATCATATCGCATTGTATGTACATTATTCTGGGATATTCGACAGCAAAGTTGCGAAGGAACATCCCGAATGGGCGCGGGTGGATCAAGAAGGAGAACGGAGTACGCAACATACTTCGGTTTTCAGCCCGTATGTGGATAGGTATTTAATCCCTCAACTGCGGGAACTTGCTAGCGAATATGGAATTGATGGCGCGTGGGTAGATGGGGAGTGCTGGGCATTAGAATTGGATTATCATCCCCAAGCCATTCAGGCGTTTAAGGATACAACCGGCATTATTTCCATTCCCAAATCAAAAGATGATCCCCACTTTTCTGAATGGATGGAATTCCAACGGGATGCATTCCGAAAATACCTGACTCATTATATTAATACACTACACGAAAGTTATCCCGATTTTCAGATCGCAAGCAATTGGGCATTTTCCTCCCAGATGCCTGTACCCGTTGATGTGGATATGGATTTTCTTTCAGGTGATTTTCTTCCTTATAAAAGTGTCGCCAGTGGGGAATTTGAAGCCCGATGTCTTGCACCGCAAGGGAAACCATGGGATTTAATGGCATGGACGTTTACACGTCATTTCCATCAGGATGCGGGACACAGTCAGAAATCCGCCACACAATTAAAACAGGAAGCTGCTGTAGTAATGGCTATGGGGGGCGGGATTCAATTTTATTTTAAACAGAAATACGATGCCGCGATTATTCCCTATCATATCCCTATTATGGAAGAAGTTGCAGAATTCTGTCGGGCGCGTCAGGTTTTCAGCCATAAATCCAGGCAAATCCCTCAGGTGGCACTATTGTATTCTACCGTGGGTTTTAAGCATCGTACTCTTACTACCCACAACCTGTATCGTCCTTGGGGAGGGGAATCCTATGCGACAAAAACGATGTTGTTTCCATTATTAGACAACCAATATGCAGTAGAAATCCTCATGGATCATCATTTACAAGGACAATTCCAATCTTATCCCGTTATTGTTGTTCCTCAATGGGAACATCTGGGAGAAGCCATGGAAAACCAATTGAAATCCTATGTGGAGCAAGGTGGAACTGTATTAATTGTAGGTGCCCAAGCTGTACTTCCTTTCATAGATGAATTAGGTGTGACATTGGATGGGGAGCGGCATGCAATGAAAGAGCAACTGGGTTATCATGGGAATATGGCAAGTATCCAAGGAGAATACCAACCTATTCGGGTTAAAGAGGGTACTGAAGCGTTTGCATGGTTTTATAAGCATGGTGATATGCAGTATCCCGATCGGGTTGCAGCCACGGTCACTTCGTTTGGGGAGGGGAAAATTGGTGCAGTTTATTTCGATATGGCAGATCATTATTACGAATATCAATCCTATGTTGTTCGAGAATTAATTGGGGATCTGATGCAACGTTTATTTCCAACGCCGTTGATTGAAATTGAAGGAACGCATTTAGTGCATGTAAACGCCGCAGAGAATAACGGAAACCGGTACTATCATTTAATTAACAATGGGGGAGAGCATAATAATTCCTATGTATTTGCATTTGATGAGATTCCACCTCTAGGACCCTTTCAGGTGCGTATCCGACACGCTAAAAGACCGAAAGCAATTGTTATGGTACCAGAAAATCAGGAGATCCCGTTTACCTACAATGATGGTATCATATCCTTAACTGTGCCTCAACTCGTTATTCATTCTGCCTTACGTATTGATGAATAAACAAAGGTCTTAAACTCCACTTGACAGGTTGAATAATATGGGCTATAACTAATTCGGCGTACTAGAATCAGGCATGAACGTTGAATTATTACGCCTAATTTTTTAACCCAGTTATTCCATGAAAACCAGCACCATTGATACAGTCCATACAAATACCACACCTTCAACGCGCCAGCAGCCTATTGGGCGTTCCCAAAAATCTTCCAGACAACGTAGGTTGGAAACCGTTCCCGTCCAGCTTTCACAAAGGGGGAAACAACCCAAACGTATCAATAGTGTTTCCATACTAATTCTCTTTATCTGTCTGGGTACGGCTGGATTTATGATTTCCCAAATAATGATCTGGATTTCAATGATTCCTCAAACCCAAACGGAAATACAAACACCAGAAGAAATTATCTTTCCGGAAGTAGATGTTACGCAACTAAAAAAGATAATCGATGCATCCTATCAAGAGCCTACTACCATAAGAGGATTTGATCGTGTAGGGTTTGATAATCTTGATGATAAACGGGCGTTTCAACGAATTCAACATCGCATAAACCAGGCAAATCGAACCATCATAGAACAGCGTGGTTTCACCAAACCATCCTCATCTGCAACCACGTCCCAAACGAATAAAACGAATCCGCCTCCTTCTTTAATCTCTAAATCTCATGGAGTTTGGTATACCTTACCTTTGTATACGGGTGAGAAACCTGTTGCGATCACATTTGATGATGGACCTTGGGAGGACTATACCCTTCAGGTTCTGTTAATACTAAAACAGATGAATATTCATGCTACGTTTTTTTGGTTGGGTGCTAATGTGCAACGGAATCCTGCATTGGCTCGACGGGTAATTGAGGATGGTCATTTGATTGGAAATCATTCGTATCATCATTACTACAAGAACTTATCGGAAGCCATCGCAAGGCAGGAAATAGAATTGACCGAGGGAATAATAAGAAAAACCACGGGTATCCAAACCCGGTTGTTTCGCCCTCCAGGGGGCTATTTAGAAAATGGGATGACAGATCAAGCCATTGAAAAGGGATATGAACCTGTGCTTTGGAGTGTTGATCCAAAAGATTATCGAGCAACAAAAAATCAAATTATCCAGCATGTTCTTCATCAGGTTCAACCCGGAAGCATTATCTTATTACATGATGGAGGCGGAAACCGAACAGCAACGGTACAAGCACTGCCGATTCTAATCAAAGAATTGCGTAGTCAGGGATATGAATTTGTAACATTACAACGAATATTGAATGAATGAAGATAGGAGAGGTTCTTTCCGCAACGAGGTATCTGTCTCAAAAGAAATGGTTTGTGTTTGCGGAAATTCATCGTAAAATGGAAAATCTTGTGTAGCGCCATGCACTACACAAGATTTGTTTGGTGGATTAATTCAAATCATCAAAGAAGGTGGGATCGGTAGGATCCAAGGATTCGAGATAGCTAACATTGGATTCTGCCATAGCGGTAACCAGGGTTTGTGGTTGTGTAAAACTGGTTAAATTGTTTTCATATCGTTTATAATCGGGTTGATTGGTCACAACCCCATCTAGGGTATCATTCACAGCATCTAGTACCGCTGTAATTTCAGCAGAAGTCATTGAAGCAGCATCGGTTGCAGAATACGAAGGATCGATCTCGGTGATATCTTCGGTATGTCCCATATCACTTCCATCGGCTTCAAAATAAAAAACGCCTTTGGAACTTAAGAGGAGTAAGTCCCCCTCGAAATCTAAATCGAGTACGTCAATACTGACAAGTGGATTATAAAACGCATAATCATTAAACTCACACGACGCAGCACCTTGTCCATTTGCCAACACATACCCATATGCGAACACATTGGGTTGAGGTAGATTTGATCGATCACCGGATGCATAAGGTACGGTCGTTCCGCTTTCTTCGACTAATTTTAAATCAAATTGATCACTGGCGCGGGGATACACCCAGATTTCATAATCGCTGTCATCCGCTTGGCTGGTTTTTGCAACCTTAATATGGAGTTTGTCCATGGTTGTTTCCGTGGCATCGCCTTCTGTAAGAAATAGCTCTATAGTGGGGGTTGCACTTTGATGATCAAAGGATACACCTGCCTGTTGATACAATGGTGATGCTTGTTCACTTTGGAACAAGGCTTTTCCCTTTGCTTTCCCTTCAACGATATCCCAGGTAATATACGCCAGTTTGGTTTCAAATGCATCCTGAGTGGCATTGGGTGTACCGTAGATAAGGGTATATCCAGTAGCATCACCACTAAGCTGCACTAATTTGTTGGTATCTGCCAAATAGTAAATCTCACCATTTAAGCTAACCAAAGTTTCTTCTACAGCTTTGATGGCTTCCAATAAGATTTCCAGTTCTAGGATAACCAATTCCGCAACGATAGCACAGTGTTTAGTGATGGAATACCCACTCATATATACATCATATTCATCGAAGGTGTAATCTTCCAATACGGTATCCAACGCTAGTCGATTCGTAGTCCCATCTGCACTCATGCTGGAAGGTAAATCAATTCCTATTTTTGTAGGAATAGCACCATCCACTTCATAGGGATCCTGAGTTTGGGTATCTGGTTCTTCAGTATTACAAAACGAAAAGCCAGCGAGGATGCCGACGACTAGTAATAAACCGAGTACTTGTTTCATTATAATTACCTCTCTTTTCAAATTTTGAGCTTCTAGCTCGTTCTTGTATAATAAGGTAATCCATTTTTCATAAGAATAAATCAAATTCTTGCTTTTAACTTTACCCAAATTGCGGTATTTATTATCGCTTTACTTTGTGCGAAGGGTAGTTTGGAATGCTTCTTGCACAGCAAGGAATGCGGACTTAGGCTTCCGATGGGTATCAAAAAAACAGCAGATACTATTAGAATTGCTCGAGCCAATCCGAATGCGCATCAATCTATATCATGTAATCATTCACATCCAGTTCGTATTAGCTTCACACGCCGGACATCAAAACAAAATGGTACAATGGCTGCATACATGCAATGTGTCGACTATTTATATCCCAATCAACAAGTTGTTAATCTTCTTTGGGCATACGTCCCCATAATAAATCCCATATTTTCATCATATCCCTACCAATTGCTAACAATGCGGGTAGTGTAAATAACGTAATCACTCCCATCACTAAAACACCAAATACAATCGCGATTGCCATAGGTATAATAAATTGGGCTTGGCGACTGGTTTCCAACAATATTGGGAATAATCCTGCAGAAGTGGTCACGGTCGTAATAATCATAGGTCGGAGACGGGAAGCCCCTGCTTGGGTAACCGCACCAACAAAATCGATATCGGCTTCTGCTTTATATCGCGAAAAGGCATCAATCAAAACAATAGACTGATTCACAATGATACCCATGACCGCTACTAAGCCCCACAGCGATAGAATACTCAAATCCAAACCCATGATATAATGACCCAAAACTGCTCCAATCAATGCTAGCGGCATACTTAAAAGGACAATAATCGTGTAAAAGACATTTTTAAAGGTAACTACAAGCACGACTGCCATAATTAAAAAGATAATCATAGCTGGAATTCCTACGGGCTTAAAAACTTTTGCTTGTTCTCGTGCTTGTCCACCGAGAATAATCTCTACTCCATTTGTAGCCTCATTGATTTTTGGAACAATTTGCTCCTCAATCAACGTATTCAATTCCGTAGGAATCGGAGTATTAGGATTCGCGAGATCTAAATCTCCTACTAAGCTCACTTTTCGGGAACGATTCTCCCGTAGTATTTTTTCAACGCCACGCTTAATGGGCAAATCTACCACTTCAGAAAGGGGAATCCGGGATCCATCATCCAGTGTGATTTGAAAATTCTTTAGATCACTGATACGGCTACGCTCTTCTTCTGGTAATCGAAATAAAACTCGTACTTCATCCTGATCACGTTGTAAACGTAAAGCTTCTCCTTCATAAAATGCTTGTTGAACCTGCCGTCCAATATCCACTAATTGTAAACCCAATTTGTACGCTTCTGGTTTTAGTGTGAATTGAATTTCATTCTTCCCAATGGGGAAATCATCTTGTAAATCCCTTACACCTGGAATTTGCTCCAATTCATTCCGCAAGATATCCAGCGCAATGCGGATGGAATCATAATCCCCGGAACGGATTCCTACATCAATAAGTTGTCCGCCAATTCGTCTACCAGGTGGTCCATAACGAATTTGCTTAATACCGGTGATATCACCCACCTTTGTTCTCCACTGTGAACTGATTTCATCAACTGATAATTTGCGCTGCCCACCCGGTTTTAATTGCACTTGTACTTCAGCCACTTCTTCACCGAGTAAGCGATCCAATTCACTAGTAGCGCTTGAACCTGTTCCAATAATAGTTAGAGTCTCACGTATTACCGGAGTACAATCCACAAGAAAAGTTTGGACTGGTTCCCGTAAGTGACGGAGAATCGATACCAATCCTTCTAGAAAAGGTGACGTTCCCCGTTTTTCGTCTTCTAAAAGAGATTGAATTTTGCGATTGGTACTGGTAAATACTCGCGTCAAGTCATGGATCCGTTCTTCTTCAATGGTCGCCTCACGATTCTCAAGTTGCTGGATTTTTGCTGTTATTTGGGTATCCAAGTGTTCCCACTCAACCAGAAAATTTGCTACATCCTCTTGAGAAAAAGCGTTTTGATCCAATTCTTCGCGGGTAGTACGCGTTTTAAGAAGAAGGATTGAATTATTTTGTAGTTGCGAGAATGCTTGGGAGAATTGTTCCACCGAAGCCAGTGAATAATCCTCTGCTGCTTGATCTGCTGTGAGTTTCTTATTCACCTCCATTAGTGCATCCCTAATTTGCTCTGCCACTTCGATTGTACGATCTTCTGGGGTTCCAGGTTCCATTAAAAAGGATGCAACCATTTCGTCGCTTTCAATCTGTGGGAAGAATACAAAATTGACTTTTCCTCCCTGAATCATCGCAATAGAGAGGGCAAATAATCCAACAGTTCCTACAACCAAATGATAACGATACGGAACGAGTTTGCGTAAAATCCCACTGACAATGGTATATGCAAACCATTCAAAACTACGATTAATCTTTTCACGTACGTGTTGTAGTGT
>CAYPZJ010000150.1:0-10799 GCA_964414635.1 uncultured Spirochaetia bacterium | reverse complement strand
GGCATATTGGGGTCATACCCAGGATGAGCCTGATGAATTCCCTGATATGGGGGAATTTCCTGAAGAAGAATTCGATGAGGAATCAGAACCAGCAGGCACCCCTACCGATGAATCAGATGAGCCAAGCGACGAGTCCCCTGCAGAATTAAGTGCTCTTCATGGGAGCAAAATTGAAACCCTGGAAGATGATTTTGATGAACTTGAAATCGAGGAAGATCAGGAAACCACCTCCGATAAACGAGAACCCCAAACGGATTATCTGGTTATGGGAGTGAATAAGATATTTGATAGCACGTTGCGAGTTGCTTTTGGATTTGTTCGTCCCAATCACGATGAAACCCGTGCTATGTATGGGAATACCTGGTCTTTAGGGGTGGAATACAATACCGTTTATTTTCGGTTCCTGCACGCTTATGTGCGCTATGCCTTTCATACGATGACAATGATTGATAAAAACCCGAATTATAATGCTCGCATGACTACCCATCAATTTGGATTGGGGATGAAATTTTTCTTAGATGTGAAAACCCCGTTGCCCCATCCCTTACGATTGTATGCTGGAGGCGGCGTGAAGCTGGGTATTATCAAAAATACAGCCGTATTTGCCTCTATCCCACTCTCCCCTGATAATCCCACCGAGTTTGTGGAAATACCAGATGAAGTGCGGGTCTTTTTCCCGTTTGGAGCAGAAGCGGTGATTGGTGTGGAGCAAAAGCTAATTCCCAAGTTGGGTTTAGGATTGTTTGCTGAAGTACTATTTGGAATTCTTGGTACTGGATCGAACAATACCGATATGGACGCCTTTAGAGTTCAAGGTGGAGCCCTCTATACCTTCTAATCGTCTCTCCTAAGACATGATCGACACGTGCCATTCCTTATTCAGCAATCAGCTATCAGGAACCAGTAATCAAAATCGCACCTTACCTCGAGGATGAATCTCATACTGATGAAACAAGTACAAAGTCA
This sequence comes from uncultured Spirochaetia bacterium, assembly GCA_964414635.1. Lineage (GTDB taxonomy): Bacteria > Spirochaetota > UBA6919 > CAYPZJ01 > CAYPZJ01 > CAYPZJ01. The sequence continues at coordinate 9,833 of CAYPZJ010000150.1, read as the reverse complement.
TTGCGAACAACGTGAAGCAATCTCTGTATAAAAAAGATTACTTCGGCGCTTCGCTTCTCGCAAAGACCCTTTCTCCCTCTGAGGTTGTCTTAAATATTTTTGCATTACTTTGAGATTCACCCTTACCTCGAACCAAGGTAGACAATCCCATTTATTCCCATTATATTAAAACCGCAATGTAAAAATACACGTACAAAATGGTTATCAAGAGGGGATTGGTATTTAAAAACCCCTGAAGGAGTGATCCATGGCGACGGCTGATTCCAATCCGTTTTTTCAACAAATGAACCGTCCTGTCTCTAAAATTGCGCTGGGAACGGCTTTTTTTTCCAATGATACACAAATCGAACATTGGGACCTACTGGATCACTTTATTGAACACGGTGGAACCTTGATTGATTCCGGTCGTATCTATAGAAACAGTGAACAAGTGATTGGAAAATGGTTACAGCGGAGTGGCAAGCGTAATCGGGTTTTGTTATTAACAAAAGGTGGGCATGGGGATGCTGTACTCCCGTCCGAGCATTTATCCACGGTTCTTACAGAAGAATTGAAAACAAGTTTGGAAATGCTCCAGACCGATTTCATCGATTGTTATATGCTGCATCGGGATAATGAAACGGTTCCGGTGGAACACATTATGGACATCCTAAATACATTGTTGGAAACCAAAGCAATCGGTGTACTTGGTGCATCCAATTGGTCATACGCTCGCATTGAAGCAGCCAATGCCTATGCAGCAAAACAGAACTTGAAAGGATTCGTTGTGGTAAGCAATCATTTGAGTCTTGCCAAACAACGAGAACCATTCTATACCAATTTAAAAGAAGTATCCCCAAGCGATGAACAATGGCACTACCAAACCCAAATCCCACTTATTCCCTGGTCCTCCCAGGCTCGCGGGTATTTTACCGGACGATTCACCCCAACATATTTAAAAGAACATAACATTCCCCAGGAAGGGTTTGAAAAACGGATGGTAGAAGTCTATCACACACCAGAAAACCAACAACGTTTGGAACGGGCTAATCAAGTTGCTGCACATCATGGGAGTACGGCAATGGAGGTAGCGTTAGCATTTGTATTACATAAATCCTTTCCAATCATTCCGGTCGTAGGACCCAAAAATTCTGCTGAGTTAGAATCCTGCTTTAAAGCAACCACTTTGACGCTTTCACCCGAAGAACTCAAATGGTTGGATTTACAACAGGATGAACCCCCTTTTCCTTCCTAATCCAATGGAGCACGGTAATGAAACCAAGTTTATTTAGCCAAAGTCTATTCAGCCTGGCATTAGAACCTGCAATTCAAGCGACCGCAGCAATTGGGTACCCTAGTATTGAATTGGCATGTGTTGAACCCCATTTTTCCAGCGAAATCGCCGCTCAGCGAAGTAACGAGATTATTGAACTCATTCAGCAGAACGGACTTGTGGTATCAGCACTTTCCCTTTTTTCGTCTTTTTCTGATCCAAACACTGTGGAAGAAGAGATCCGCCGGGCTTATGCTTTTTTTAAGCTAGCAGCCGCGTTTAAAACAAACACCATAAAAATAACCCCAGGAAGACCAGGATCTGCGGAAGCAGATGATACGGTATGGGCATGCTTTCAGCAAGCAGCATTCCGTCTTGTTGACTACGCACAATCCTTGGGATTACGATTAGCAGTGGAAACCCATCTTCGCCAGTTAAGCGATCGGATTGAATCCACCCAACGGATTCTCGATATGGATCCTTCCGAAACAATGGGGGTCAATCTGGATTTTTGTAATCTGGTTTTCGGAGGGGATGATCCCGTGGAAGCTATAAATCGGTTTCGGGGACGCATCTATTTAACCCATATAAAAAATGGAAGCAACCAGGATGGAACTTGGGATTTTCGTTTGTTGGATGATGGCATGGTGGACTATCCCCCTATTTTTAACCGGCTGCGGGAGATCGAATATGACGGATATTGTTCAGTGGAGTGTTTGGGTCCAGAAGCCAAAGAAAAACCGATTGAAACGGCAACGCATGATTATAAAATACTCCAAAATCTATTAAACCAATAACTACTGCCGATCTGCAAGGGGGATAAACGTTTTTGGTTCCGATCCCTTGTATAAACTGCGGGGGCGATAGATCCGATTGTCATGGCGTTGTTCCAGGATATGCCCTAACCATCCTGCCACCCGTGCCATGGCAAAAATTGGGGTGAATAAAATGGGCGGAATTCCCATCAAACGATATACCGCACCCGAAAAGAAATCTACATTGGGATAAACGGGCTTTCCTTTCTCTTCCATTTTCTCACGAAATACTTGTTCTACTTCTTTTAAGATATCATAATCTCGCGTATCCTGTTTTTTCTGTGACAAATCCTGCAAAAATTGTTCCATGAGAACAGCTCGAGGATCTTTCTCTTTATAAACACGATGCCCCATTCCCATCACTTTGGTTTTCTTTTCAAGAGCGTTTTCAATCCAACTTCGTACGGATTTTTTGCTCCCAATCGCATCTACCATCTCCAAGACCTTTTCGTTTGCCCCACCATGAAGCGACCCATACAACGCACCAATAGCAGCGGAAATACTACAGTAACACGTGGAGAGCGTACTTGCTACGACTCGGGAGGTAAATGTAGATGCATTAAACCCATGTTCTGCGTGGATGGTCAGGCATTGATCCATGATGGCTCCTTCCTCAGGATCGGGTTCTGTGCCTCGTAACATATATAGAAAGTTCGCTCCATGGGAAAGATCGGATCGGGGGGGGATATACGATTGGTGTTGACGAAACCGATGCAACGCCGCTACCACGGTGGTTAGTTGAACTACTTGATGCAGGGTGTCCCGACAGTTGCAATAAGCGGAATGTTCGATTTTATGCGGTACCGCACTGCTTAGATATGAGATCACCGATTGAAGCAATTCCATAGGATGGGCTTTGGGAGGAAAGGATTGAATCATGGTTAAAATGGAATCGGAAATTTCTCTACTTGCATGCATTTTTGATGAAAATTCTGCTAGCTGGCGGGAATTGGGAAGATCTTCGTAAAGTAGCAAATAGGTGACTTCTTCAAATGAACAATGTTTAGCCAGCTCCATGATGGAATAACCACGATAGTATAATTTCCCTTTGGTTCCATCAATCATACAGATGTGACTTTCTGCAGCAATAACCCCTTCCAGTCCTTTTTTAAAGGTAGCTTCTTCCATGGATTGCCTCCGTGTGGTAATCAGATAAAATGGACAGGATGCATGTGTATCATACAATATATTAAAGGACAACGCAATTGTAAACTAGCGTATTTCCGTTCATAAAACTAAGTTAATCCCTTTCGGGTAGTTCCTTTCGTTATCGCGTGCGAATTTTATACCGATGTTATTGTTTTTCCTAATAGGCAAGTTATAGACTCAATCAAGCGTAAGCATATATAAGTAGACAACGTGCCCTTTCGAATTCATCCGAAAAATTGTAGGAGTGGGTTGTCGTTTAATGTACGCTCCCACTTATTTTTGTGTTAGAACCCACCCAACTTCAAGAATAATAAACCCGAAACAAAAATCCCACCTAATTAAGGGTTAAAATAATTGTCAAACAATCAGGATGTGAGTATATTGTGAGTGGTACATTGAAAAGATAGATTATTATGGGGAATTGTTATCATACAATGCCTTGATACAAGAGGGGGGACTAGGGTTCATAACCGAACCATGCCTTTTTCGTGCTTAAGGAGTATAGCATGAGAGGAATCACAATGAGTATGTGCATCTTAAGTATTTTGATTGCTGCAAGCTGTATTGAATACAATGTAGGCTATTTCCCTTGAATCTGGGAGGATGATTCCGATATCATGGGTGGAACGGATTACAAATGGATATTTGAAGAAGATCACACCGGCGAAAAATACAGTCGAACAACCGTTTTGGGTATCTCTAACCCCTATTCATCAACCCCTGATACCTTTTTTTCCTGGGAAGCAAATGATTCCAGACATTTATTAGAAATCACCAATCATAGTACGTCTGGTGATGTTCTAACCACCTATGAATATGAATTTTCCCAGAATGGACGGGTGTTGAAGCTCTCCATACCGGATACCGCTGGCGAAACGGTGTATAATTTTGAAAAGATTCACTGATATCCCTAAGTGAAACTAGATTTCTACGTTTCTCCTACTACATACCATGGATAATCCACGATGCTAAATCCCAAGTATTTTATAATTAAGCGCCAAATTCAGAATCGCCGTATTCAACAACTCATACCCAAACGAACGATTGTTGTTCTTTTACCCGCGTTGGTATTGTTTTTTGGCGTGATTGAGTTTTTACAATGGCAATGGTTTTCAGATTGGAATTATTGGGTGTTATCATTGTATGTGCTCATTGTATTTTCAATACCCGGTTTGATTTGGAAAGGAATAATCTGGTCGTATTACCGGGGATTGTGGGCGTTTCGAAAGGGACACTGGGAAGAAGCCTGTACATTCTTTAAACAATTCGAATCCCAGTGTAGTCGGCATACCCAATTGTATCATGGAATTCAATTCTTCTTTGATATGACCAATCCGTTTACGTATCTATCTACAGTACGTTTTTATTTAGCCTTATCCGCCCATAAGCAAAATCACATGGAAGAAGCGTTGTATTGGGCGACATTGGCGGTGGAAGCAGACGAGCAAAATATCTGGGCAAAAAATATGATTTATACGTTGCAGCGCTAATTTAGCAGTGGGATATTAATCCCTTGGTTCTCGTATATCCATCAAAATCACAAAAAGCACAAGAAAAGATCCAATTAGAAAACTAATCCAACTAATCAGGGGGATTCCAACGATTGAAACCCCAATATTCGAAACCGCAAGCCAAGCCCCCGCTATGATGGATGCAACAGCGATCAACGTCATTGAAATTCGTCTGGTACTTCGATGAATAGTTTTATTTAGATCTTTTAACCGTTCTTGGTTCACATTGACATAGAGATCCCCACGATTCATTTTCCGAAACAAGGGATAGATATCCGTAGGGATATTCCGCAACATGTGCAAACCCTGCTTCGCAAAATCTTGTATATCATGGATGACCTGTTTTGGTTGGTATTGCCGGAGCATCATTTCTTCTATATGTGGGCGAAGGGAGCGTACCGGGTTATAAGCGGGATTGAGCTGGCGTGCTAATCCTTCATAGACCACTAGAATTTTTATTAAAAGGAGCAAGGAGGATGGGATACTAATATTATAGGTTCGAATAATCTGGAATAGATCCTGCGTAAATTGACTTACTTTCATATCTTCCAGTCGACTGTCATAGTACTCTTCAAACAACTGATTGATTTTTTCTTTTAGAGAACGAAGGTTTACCCGTTCGGGAAGCATCTCATATTCAAAAAATGCATGGATTATGCTTTGAACATCACGATTGACAACTCCAAACATCAATTCAGCAAGAAATGCGGAACTTTCATCATCCATGATGCCTACCAATCCACAATCTAAAAAACAAACCCGTTTATCGGGTAGGATGAGAATATTTCCTGGATGTGGATCGGCATGGAAATATCCGAATCGGAACACCATCAGATTAATGGCATATCCCCCTGTATCTGCAACTTCCAATGGATCAAAACCCGTTGTTCGAAAATGAATAATATCACTGAGCTTTGTCCCGTGAATAAATTCCAATGTCAACACCCGTTCTTTTGTGAAATCCCAATACACTTCTGGGAATACAACGGTTGGGATATCTTCAAATAACTTTCGGAAATGATCGGTGTGCGTGCCCTCCCGTTCTAAATCCATTTCTAAGGTTAATAGCCGATCAAATTCTTCCACCATCTCCATGGGATGATACTGCCGGAGTTGGGGAAGGTAATGCTCCATCAGACCCGCGAGATCTTTTAAAATAAAGATATCTTGTGCAATTTTCTTTCGGAGGTTGGGGCGACGGATTTTGATTGCGACTTCCTCCCCGCTTAATAAAACTCCACGATGTACCTGGGCAATGGATCCCGAGGCAATCGGGATTTCATCTATCGAATGAAACAAGGTTGCATAATTTTTTCCGAATGATTGGATTAGTTGGACTTTTATTTCATCGAATGGAACCGGGGGAACCCGATCCTGGAGTTTTTCTAATTCAAGAATGATTTCTTCGGGAACAATATCGGGTCGCGTAGAGAGGACTTGGGCAAATTTTATGTAGATCGACCCCAAATCTTCTAGGATTAAACGAATTCGTTCCCCCATGTTGAGTTGCAAGTGCTCCTTTTTACGTCGGGGACGTAATCGAAACGGTAATGCATCAACCACATAGCCAAACCCATATTTTATTAGAATTCGCATAATTTGGCGATATCGTTTGATCGATCGTAAGCGTTGGAATAACATCGCTTAAAACATAACACTTTTTTTATAGGAGGGGAAGTCATTCCCTTTTCGAAGGGGGATTTTACGATATTAAAAATTCGGGATGGGTCGTTCAACCCTCAATAATACCAAGTTGGGTATAAATTCAATTTTGTGTAAGGACAAGCCTTACCCCTATCTAATGCTTTCAATAGGGGCAATTCTTGGGGTCGCCCTTTGGAACAGGATGTTGGAAAGGGTAGGTGCAAGACCTGCCTTACATTTGCGCTTTTAAACGCTCCCCATACCTGATCCCTACTCGTTTTGATACTGCTAAAGAACGAATAATGTATAAAGATTATGAAGAAGGGGGTCATCCCATTGGTTCAGGAAGAGTGGAAGGCGCTAATAAATCCTTAGTAGACTTTCGATTTTGCCAGGCTGGAATGGGGTGGTCAAAAAGAGATGTCAATAAGATTCTTGCATTGCGAACCCTAATTTTCAATAGGTGCTACGAGCAAATCTTGTGCCGTAGATTCAAACGTTCACGCACTTTTGCCCGAATTTAAATTCGCACACCTTACGAATTCATCCAAATCATTGTAGGAGTGAGTTGTCGTTTAATGTAGGCTCCCACTTATTTTTGTACAATAACCCAGCCAAGTTCAAGAATAATAAACCCAAACAAAAATCGCACCCATGTGTACACCCATCTTTGACCCCATTAGGCTATTTTGTTAAATTCTCTTAGACAGTGCAGATCAGATAACCGTTTCCGAAACGGAACCAGCTGGAATCAAAAGAATACGCATGTTAGGTTAGTAGAAACCGAGATAGCTATAAGTGCTGGATTATTCTGCATACATCGGACCAGACATAATTAAATCAGATTGAGGTTAATCATGCTCGATTGGGTAAAGCAAGGGTTTCAACGGGATTTTTTCCTTATATTTATCATTTTTGTATTAAGTTCCATTCTTTTATTGATTCACCAACTCTATTTCGCCTTTTTTACCGTGGATGATTCGTACATCAGTCTCCGGTATGCATTTAATCTGGCTAATGGTGATGGTTTGGTATTCAATCCAGGGGAACGCCCCGTAGAGGGATACACCAACTTTCTTTGGGTGTTGTTAATTACTCCCTTTTACTTCCTATCTTCTAACCCCTTTGTAGGACATATTGATTATGGTTTAATGGTAGCAAAGATTTTGGGAGTACTCTTTACCCTTGTAACCCTTTGGATTACTTTTTTAATTGCCAATCGCTATATTAAAACCACCAACCGTATGCATCCGCTTTTGACAACGCTTCCTATCATTTTTCTGGCATTATCAGGAACCTACGCCTATTGGGCTGTTTGTGGGATGGAAACACCGTTATTCCAATTTTTCTTTACGTTGTTTGTATATTTGTATCTGGTAGAAGAGGAAGAGAAACGATTCGTTTTCTCGGGTCTTGCTTTAGCAGGGCTTGCACTAACCCGTCCCGAAGGGTTTTTAATTGCTATCGTTGTAGCGTTATTTGTTTTCATCAAAATTGCCTATGAATCAAAAAAAGCGGGACGACTGGTGTTGGAAGATCGGTATTGGAAAAACATCCTTCTTTTTGCGATTATTGCGTCTGTCTATCTTCTTTGGAAATATTCATATTATGGTGCACTACTACCAAATACATTCGCTGCTAAAGCCAGCGGCATCAATTTTCAATTTCAACGAGGACTAGAATACCTCGGGCGTTATATTTCTGTGTACCCATTCTTGCTACTTATTCCATTCACGATTCTCTTTATACGCAGGAATCTCGTTGGTGTTGGGATGTATGCGCTCGTTATGATCTATCTCTTGTATATATTAATCATTGGAGGAGATAATTTTCGAGGATTTCGATTTTTTACACCTTTACTACCTGTCATGGCAATCTTACTGGTGGAAGCAGGATATCGTTTTCTTCAGCGATTAAGTTCACCCGACCGAACCATACGATTTATATGGATTTCAACCTTGATTGTAGGAGGTATTGTATTTCTTATTTATCTGTTTTCACAACAAACGTTCTTTCGACAAGAAATGCCCGACGGATTCCGGGGTATCATGCATTTCTTTCATTGGGGTATGCTTTGCCTAGTCATCCCTTTGGTATTGTATATTGCTCTGTTACCAAAGTGGTATAAAGCATATAGCAATCCAAATACCAAATGGATTGCGCTCCTAATCGTTGGCTTTTTTATTATTCTCTCGTTATATGGGTTGGTCTGCTTATTTGAAGCCCAGATTGATAATCGGGATTTACTTACAACTCAGATTTCCCTATTCCATTTAATTGTTATGGGATATTTCATCTTACCCTTACCTTATGTAATTCTTACCATCCTGTTTTTAGCTTTTTTCCCGTTAACACTGATGGCGGGGATAATGGTTCTTCATACCGTGCAAAAACCAACGGAAACACTTACCAAATCGGGAGCGAGCGGCTCATCCCGATCCAATTCTAGTAGACAGAAACCCAGTAAACGGCGTAGTAAGCCATCCAAATCAAGTTCACGCATTGCCCCGCATACTCGTTCACAGAGAGTGAAAAAAACCGATGACAAAAAACAGGAGGTGAATACCAGTACACGAGAAGGAACACACGATGCCTCCGCGGAGCCATCTGCAATTCCGCCTATCAAACGCAGTTTGGCTGTTCTCATGATCGGATTTTTAGTGCTGTACCTGTTGTTTCATCTGTTTATGTCCATCGCATATTTGCATTATCCCCTTTCCATGACTTCCCGGATTGCAGAAGTAGGACGGGTGGTAGGAACTTGGTTGAAAGAGCATAAACCAACAGATTATTCCATTTCCACCAATGCTGCGGGTGCCATTCCCTATTTTACTCAATGGAAAACCATGGATTCATTAGGGCTTAATGATCTATACATCGCTCGACGAGATGTGTCACTCATCAACAAGCTCGAAAAAATTGGGAAACAAACGGGAGGCGGACATGATAAAGGATGGGGATGGTATACGTTAAATCAAGCACCGGATATTGTCATATTCTATAATGTATCCGGAAATGACCAGTATCGCGATTATTTTTGTCGGAAGTGTGGGATTGATTGTGTAGAATCTGTATTAGAAGATCCGGAAACCCTTTATAAACCCATCGAACATCAATATTTATCCGATGGTGAAATCTATGATGATCCCCGCTTTTGTTTTATGTATCGTCCCTTTCGAATCCCCATACGTATTCAAGATCATAAATACATCCAGGAAGTTTTTGGGCGTCCCCACGGATCTGTACCTACCGGAAATGCACGCTTTGCCTTTACGGATCTGGGTTCATTCATTCGTTCCTACGCAGAAAGCAGTGCAGGCATGATGATTGATGGATTGGTTAGCGAATTAATTATGGAAGACACGATTGTGTTGAATTATTTTGAAAAAACCATTGGGCGTTCGGATATGGATTTATAGGGTCATGTGGCGAATTTAATCCAACCATTCATCGAAGATACCT
>CAYPZJ010000149.1:0-10853 GCA_964414635.1 uncultured Spirochaetia bacterium | reverse complement strand
CGACATCCGCAATTTCATCTCATTCGCTCCCCACCCTCTGTTCTTTGTCCGAACAATTATTTATTTATCATGTTTGCAGGTTTTATTTTCACAATGCTTATGGGTCTTGCATGCGAAGTGGCGCCGGATAATCGGGATTTTCTGTTTCAACCCGATGACGAATTTCTAATCAAAACCAGTAGCACCACCACCACGACTACCAGTAATTCAACAAAAACGTCTAGTGATAGTTCCAAAACAATAAGCAGCACAAGCGAGAGCACAACAAGCACAGGTACAGAATCAAGTACCACAACCACCACTACAACAACAACATCCAGTCACGAAACCACACCACCTGGAGAAATTTCAAATTTTAATATCGCATCCTACGAGAATGGAGAACAACTTACACTCACCTGGGCAAATCCCACCGATGCCGATTTCACTGGTGTTGTCATCCGTGTTTCCTCCGTGAGCTATCCTTCAACGGTTACTGATGGGTATCTCCTTGTGGATATACGGAAAACTGCAATCGAGAACGATCAGTACGTTCATCGGTTTTTGAATAACAATCAAGTATATTATTATACCGTCTTCACCTATGATACCTACCGTAATTATTCCTCAGGTGTTAGTAAATTAGGGATACCTATTGACACGAAACCACCCCAGAATGTGAATCAGTACAACTTGCGCACAAATCAAAGCGTATCCGGACGGATTTATTTTGAATGGGATCCGTTTACTGGAGACGATGCAGATTGGGAATGGATCAAAATCGAAGCTACGCCATACTATACCGATCCAGCCCCATCATGCTGGGGATACGGTGCACCTGAAGAACCGGATTGTGATTCCCCCCAGAATTGGAGTTATATCATCAACAATAATACCAACGAGCATACCTGGGAATGGAATATCGGTCATGCAAGCTGGAACTGGGGCAACGATCCTGGGTATGAAGTGATGTTCTCATTCTTCGTCAAGGATGACGATGGGAACGAAGGCATTCCTCTTATTGGCGAAAAGATCTGTCTGGGTTTGGATAATCCAACCAATATTGCAGTGGCTCCAGGATTAGAGAGCGCTTATTTTCGGTTTAATACAACGGAATCCAATGTTGATACGGGTGTCCGCATCGTATATAACGTAGGAAGTCCACCCGAGATAGATAAATATACTGGCGCCATCATAACAGGTACTCACGGAGTGGATGTAGTCGACCGCGCAAATGATGATTCTATCCAGACCATGTATACCCAAGTAACAGGGTTGACAGGTGGAGTTGATTATTACTTCCTACTTTACTCTTACAGAGATGATGGAAGTGGAATAATGTCCTGGTCTTCTGGCATTACTGTTCAGGCCACACCTACCGATACCCTACTCTATGATGAAAGTGAGGATTTCGAGTCCATAGCTGTAGACGGATGTCCAGGTGTTTGTTCTGATCTGAATACAGTAGATTACGGTTCCGATTATTGGGGGGTCGAAGCAGATGCAAGCTACTGTCATGGCGGAACAAAATGCTTATTTGCCAACGGGGTGAATGACAATGGTTGGAGTCCTTCTGGACCAAATTATTATGCAGACTGCTATTCCTATTCTCAATTTCAATGGAAACCGGGGGCTGCTGATCCCGATCTTACGGGATTGAAATACGCCGTGTTGACTTTTTGGGCTAAGAATGCGGCTGAATACAGCAGCTGGGATATGAGAGTACATTTAGGTGTTAATAATTATCCAGATGGGAATTATGCCCTGTATTTCTATGATGATGGCAATCATTACCATGACAATTGGCAATTTTTCTGGGTGGATCTGACCAATCTCGCAGGAGATTCCGGAAGAGCGGTAAAATTTTTATATCGTTCGTGGAATTCCTGTCCACGAACTGCAGGTGCCATTGATGATATCCGACTGATTGGTTGGTAAGGAGGACTCATGCGTATAATTCAGCCCTTTCTATTAACCTTGTTTGCGGGATTCTTCATACTGCTGTTCTTCACATTATGTCATGATCAATTCATTCAACCTTATGGCGTACAGACCAACGTGGTGAGTTCTTCGGTTACTATTGTGACATCCACAAGCGATCTCACATTTACATTTAGTTATAACACAGAACCAAGCGCCAGTTCGGAAACATCCATCTCTGCGATGGAAAGCTTGTCCAGTAGTTCATCTTCCCGAACAGCGATTTTTATTACACCTAATAACCCGATAACTCCGGTCACTAAAGTGGAGATTAATCAGAACTCCTCAAATTGGGCACAGATCGAGCTGCAATGGGAGAATCCCTGGACGATCCAATTTGGCGGTGTGGAAATACGCTATTCCACAACGGGTTATCCTGTAGATGAAACAGATGGGTTTCTCTTAGCGACTATTCCGGCAGAGTACACGCCCAACAACCGCTATACCCAGGCTGGTTTGCAGGTAAATAAAGAATATTTTTATGCCATCATCGCTTATGATACCAGCGGTTCGTATACCACACCGGTTCACAAGAAATCCGGTTTTTTTGACTATCAGTCACCTGGTAGCATTCAAAACCTGGTTGTGTTTGAAGATCAGGGTGCCATTCAATTGAATTGGGAAGATCCATTGGATGAAGATTATGACCATGTGATGGTTCGTTATTCCACAACGGATTATCCCAAAAACCCGTCCGAAGGGTACTGGTTATATGAATCTCTGAAAACCGAAACATCGGATCATCAAGTACAGCATAAGTACCGAGATCAGTATCGAGATGAACCGAACTATATGCCACCCGGAGCAACCACATCTCCTGCATCGCTGGATTTATTTAACGGATTGCGTTATTTCTACACAATTTTTTGTTACGATCGGGCGGGAAACTGGTCTGCAGCAGGAAAAACCTTCGGACACCCCTTGTTTGATCCTGTGACTGATTTGCTTGCCCAAGGTTGGGACGGAAAGGTAAAACTTACTTGGACAAACCCGAATATGGCTGCCAATGAACCAAACGATCGCTGGGGTGGCGTCAAAATTGTCGTAAACGATGATCATGCCCCAACAACCCTGACGGACGGCACGTTGGTGTTCACTTCATCCTACGATAGTGAGAACATGGCGTTGGTAGGCGGGCTCACCAATGGTTTTGCCTATTATTTTACGGTGTTTGGATTTGACTATTTTTACACGGATTCGCTTTCTGTAGCGGCAACCGTAATGGGCTCACCTTCATCGGCGAATACTTTTTATTCCGAGGATTTTGAATCCCTCGCTGTTGGTGCAGGCCCTCCGGGTTGGTCCAACGATGATGAAAATATGGGGGATGGCTACAAGGATTATTGGGGGGTCGTGCACGATGTAACGCCTGAAAGTTTTGTTTACCGTGGGAACCGGGCGCTATGGTGCAATAAAATTACGGACAATCCGTCACGGGCATCGCCACCGTACTGGTACAATAATTATGTAACGGCACGAATGAGTCGTATTTTTAATTTATCTGGAAGGAGCCCGGTCTTTATAGGGTTCCATGCCCGTTTAAATATTGCTCCCGGCGATTATTTCCAAGTATTGGTTGATAACGGAGGTGGCGCCATTTCCAAGTTTTATGTGGGAGATGGCTATTCCTACGATAACGATCGCTGGATTCATGTGGTGATTGACTGCACAGCCGAATTGGGGAATCAAGCGAGTGCGAAAATCGACTTTCTCTTTGCTACCAATGCAAGTTCGGTGGGAAGAGGGGCATTCATAGATAATATTGAGATCTGGGCGCAATAGGAGGATTTATGCAAGCAATAGGTTTTCAGGGCTTATACATTATACTATTTGTCGGGCTAGCGCTCGGGTTGTTCTGCGGATGTGAGATTATGAATCCCGATTCCATGCCTCATCTCTACGATGTAAATAATCTTCCCCCTTCCACCACTTCAATGGAAGACCCGAAGACAACTACGACTACCACTACAACTACGCTTACAACGATTCTGCCGTCTTCAACAACCACTAGTACCACAACTGGAACCAGTACTGCGGAATCGAGCAGTTCTACTGTGATTGAATATCCTGGTCCGCCTACAAATGTGACCAACGCTGTAATAACCAATCATAGTAGCCAACCACGGATGCAATTAAATTGGACGATATCACCTGAACCTGATTATCAAGGAGCGATGATTCGGTATTCTCTCTCCACAACACCTGCTACCACTACGGATGGGCAAATGTTGGCGATTGTGTTGAAAAACAGCAATCCGAATAATTTTTATATACACGATGTTGCATATAATTACCATTATTATTACACCATCTTCGCGTTTGATACAGATGGGAACTATGCCTCTGGAACATCACTGGATGCATGGGCAGTGGATGCCGAACCCATAAGTGTGACGAATTTTGTTGCTAAACCGTATCCTCCTTCGGGTCAAGATGTGGAGCTTTTCTGGGATTATCCTCCCGATGGCACATGGCGGGAGATTAAGATCAGATACCGTACGGATGGGAGGTATCCTACATCCGTAGCAGATGGTGGCAATTACAACAATAGCGGTTATACCGGAGATATTGTTGCGCCCAAAGCAAGTCCAGGATATTCCTATCCTGGAGATTGGTGGCCCGATCTTAAAATTTATTTTGGGATCTGGGTTGTGGATCAATACGGACGAACAGGACCACCCATGTATGCAACAACCAGCCCCGCATCACATTATGGTGTAATGGATATACAAGGAGTTGATTTACAGGATAGTATCCACTTATTTTGGCGGTACAACTATTGGAACAGTCATTGTTACCTCACTGGTTTCCGTGTGGTGATGAGTACCTCCGGTGTTCCTACGGAATGGGATACATTTGAGCCCGAAAACCCGAACGTTGATAACGGTCCAGACGATCCAATCGTTTTGGAGACGCGGGACAGGATTGCAGATGTCAGTTATGTGTATGATCCCAATAGAGATTATTTCACACACGAAGGGATTACCAACGAGAATAAAACATATTATTACAGGATATACATCTACACACGTGGGTGTTCTTGTGGTTGTTACTATCCAGTTTATAACGGAGATATTTTGTCTCATAACCGGGGGAATACAATCACCGTAAATTATGAGGAAAAGACTACGGTAGAATCGTATACAGAAGATTTTGAAGATGAGACTACATTACGGGAACTTCCTAGTACAGGTATAACCTTTGGATCATGGGCACATGGGGATGATATGATCGGATGCGGAGAAGATGACTCCACGACGTGGGGCTTAATCAATGATCCCGATTGGGCTCATTCCGGTAACAGAAGCTTGTCATCAACTGCGCATGGTGATCCCGATTTTTATCCACCTAATTATAATGTGTACTACTACTACGGTTCCCATCAGCCGTTTTTAACTTACACCTTCGATATGTCCGATGCATCACACGGATACTTTTGTTATTGGATACGGATGGGACATAATAAGGTGGGGATACAAGATTATGCCTACTATGGAAACGCCTTTGTGAACGGGGTGTGTCAAGCTGATAGCGGGCATGATGGTGATTTACATGGATGCAATATCCCAGCAACCGATTGGTCAATATACCGGAATGGCTGGCTGAAATATTGTTACGATCTCAGTCCTTTTGGAGGTCTTGCAAGTGTCGAAATTAAATTTAAATATGGGGGTTGGGTCACAGGAAGTTCCTGTGACGCTAACTTCTATTCAGGTGGAACTTACTTGGATGATTTTGAAATAGTAAAATATACATTGCCATAAATCTTTAAAAGGAATGAACTTATGAAAACAGCATGGATATGTTTAGCTCTCGCTATCAGTAGCATTCTGGGGATCGCATACGGATGTTCCGTGGATGCCCCACCAACGCCACCACTCGAGACCTTTTCAACAACAACGGATTCGTCTTCGGTGGACCCATCCACCACGACTTTAACCACTACAACCACTTCGACAGAGGAAAGTAGTTCTTTAACAGTTGAATCGTCTAGTACGGTTACATCTACCAGTTCCAGTGCGATCACTGGCTTGATGCCTGTAGAAAATCTTATAATCTCCAAAGATACACAGACGGGGATGGCATTGTTGCTTACTTGGACGGTACCTCCTACCATTGACTACGAAGGGGTATTGATTCGGTATTCCACAACCGCCAATCCTGCAACCGCAACCGACGGGTTTTATCTGGCAGAAATCTACAAAGATGATGCACCGAACAATTATTTTCTTCATAATGGTATCCAGGTGAATACACGGTATTATTATACCCTCTTTAGCTTTGATGGAACCGGTACATTTGACGCGGGTGTCATGGGAGATTCAATCACCCGTGATGGAGTAGCTCCTTCACCGGTAGAAACATTTTCCACAACGATTACCGAGAAATGGAAAGTGGATTTATCCTGGACGATTCCCGATGATCCTGACTACGAAGGGGTTTTAATAAAATATTCTACACTTGGATATCCCGATGAAAAACCCGATATTTTGTCCGAACCGCCCTATTTTCTAGATACTATTGAAGAAACTGGTATAAGCGATGGGCGTATTCCGAAGACAGAACTACCAAATGATAGTTTCACGCATTTTTGTTCGTCTGTTGGAAATTGTCAATGGGTGGAAGAGTGGAACGATTGGTACGAAGGGTATGCCCCTGTCCCAGGTAAAACGCATTATTATGCTATTTGGGTATACGATAAAAATGATAATTTTTCTACTCCGATGTATGCATCTGCCACACCTACATTAAGCCCACCGATTATCGATGAAATTCGACCGGGGAATGGAAGCGCCTATATTCGATTTCACACCACATACCGTACAGGTTGGAACAATACGGCAAGAGATCCGTGGTTGACACATTTTGTGGTGGTGCGAAAAGTGGGAAGCGCACCCACCTCACTAACCGATGGAGAACGAATACGTACGATCTACGAGTCCAATTATTATGATGAAACACAACACCAATCGGGTGGGGGATGTAGTAGTTGGGACGAATGGATCATGTATTACATCAACGATCACGAAGCGACCAACGATCAGGAAAATTTCTATGGGATATTCAGCTGTAGTCATGGAGATAAAGGGTGCTCCGAACCAGCCGTCGTCTCCATTACACCCGATTCCACCATTACCGAAATAGATTTTGAGGATTTTGAGTCTCGATCTGTTGGTACCTATCCGTCAGTCTGCCCTCAAGCTTCGGACTGGTGTGCGCGGGATGCGGATGCCACCCACGGCTTGGATCGATGGGCAGTAATCAATGATCCAAATGAATGTGAAAATGGAGCAAGGTGTTTGTGGTGTGCAAAGTATGATGACAATACAACCACAATAAGAAGCACACCTATCTACAGAACAAGTAACCACGCTGACGCGTATTTTGAAAAAACATTCGATCTAAGCACCTATACCTATGCAAATCTATCATACTACATTCGCGTCCATGTCGAAAACTATCAATATTTTTATCTAATGATTAATAATCAGGAGTTGAATCCCCATGGAAGTACCTGGAACTATTTCACAACTTGCCATAATGCCAATAGTTATCAATGTGGATGTGACTCAGATTACTCCCCAATCGATTATTGGCGAGAATACAACCTGGATCTAAGCCCCTGGGCTGGAAATGACAGCGTTACTATTCAGTTCAGATGGCAACACATACGGAGCGGTTATGCTGAAAACTACTACGAATGGAAAGGTGTCTATTTAGATGATGTCCGTGTGGAAGGCTGGTAAGGAGGGAACCTATGAAACTGAATACTATAAAAATAATTGTACTTGTTTTCCTATTTGGATGCGTTACATTCACCTTATTCGCTCAGGATGACGATGTGTTTTCCGATTTGGAAGGATTGGAAGAAGCCGAGGATGATACCGCTGAATCCAAATCCACAGATGATCCGTTTTCCGCCATGGATGAGCTCGATGAGGTTGAAGAATTGGGTAATGAGCGTGCTGTTCCGAGTTTTGACGAAGATGCTGAGGATATGGATGAATCTGAAGAAGTGGAAGAAACACAGGAGGAACGCAAACCAACCCAACTCAAAGAACCGTTCATTGCACCTGCCACTGTGAAAGAGGGAGATACGTTCTTTCATATGTTTGATCTGGTGTTCGGGGCGTGTGGAGGCTTGGTCTCCATAGCTGACAAGGACGCCCGATTCCGCTTTGGGAATGTGAATCCTACATTGGGGATTGATTTCCAAACGTTATTTCTACCGTTCGGCAATTTATTTGTAGGGTATGATTTCTACCAGGTAGGCGCCGAAGTGCCTGAGCTCTATTCTAATTATAAGATATATACTCACTATTTCTCGTTGGGATTTCGCTTCTACAATGCTATCGGCATTGCGGATAAATTCCAGATTATTCCCTTCGCTGGATTGGGATTCCGCATGGGATTAACGGTGGATAAGTATCACGGGTATCGCTGGCATACAGAAACAGCAACCTGGTATGAAGAACAATCGACAGATAGTTTTGTTGGAGTGGGTGGAATCTTTCAGTTGGGTGTTACATTCTATTTCTTGAAGAATCTCGCCGCTTATACCATGGTATCCTACGGGATTATCGGTGTAGGGAAAACCAACACCAATCTAGATGGTTTACGCTTTCAGACTGGTGCGCTTGTCCGCATTCGCTAAATCCTTCGCTGTGGCTACAACGTAAGAACTTTCCCAATAAATGATATACGCAAAATCTTCATCACGAGAAGCGAAGCGACGAAGTAATCTATTACTCCTAGGAAACTACTTCCCACCGATTCCCTCCATATACACTCCCGCACGCTACAAAAATCCATCCCCCCTGACCATTCAACCTTTCGGTCCCTTAAATATATAGAAAATTCTAATTGTCGTTAACCCGCAGTTTTAATTGACGCTAAACAGAAATGGTTAAAATAGGTTGGATAAGGATTCATTTAGTGTAACTCATAATGGTAACTGTTGCAATCATTAAATTAAGCCAAGTATGGACGGTTATATCAAAGGCAATCCGTGTTTCCCATAATGAAGTAGAGTATGACCAATTGACTTCAAATCTGGATGAATTGGTTCTGGAGGTAGATGATAACCCAAACCATTCGATTATTTGACAATACATCAAAAATGATGTATATTAATAGTATGGAGAATTGGAAAGTTCTTTTATATGAAACCGAAAATCAACAGTGTCCTGTACAAGATTTCATCGACGCACAATCGAATTTAAACCAAGCAAAAATATTAAGTATTATCGAGCAACTTCAAAATCAAGGTCCGATACTCCCAAGACCTTACGCAGATTTATTAACAGATGGTATCCACGAACTGCGGATTAAACTATCTGGAAACCAAACAAGAATTTTATATTTCTTTTGCTACCAGAAGTTCATCATTCTCACTCATAGCTTCATTAAAACTACAGACAAAGTTCCTGTTTCTGAGATTAAGAAAGCAAAAGAAGTGAGAGAAGAGTTCCTTTCCAGATACAACGAAAAAACCCTCTTGGAGATTTATGATGAGAAGTTTTAACAAAGTACTGAACGAAAAATTAAAAGACCCTGAATTTGCCGAAGCATTTGAGGAAGAACGTATGCTACTACAGATTTCTTTGCAGATAAATGAACGTCGAAAGGAAATGGGACTAACTCAAAAAGAATTGGCAAAAAAAGCTAGCATTACGCAACAACAACTCTCCAAAATAGAATCAGGGATTAATTGTAATATAATGACTATGCTGAAGGTTTGTTACGCCATGAACCTCAAAATAGAGGTAACTAGCAAAATCTAAAACTATATTTATCGTATAACAAACATGATTTTCATTTCGAGCGAATTAAATGGATTAGAATTGTCTCTGGTATGGATAACTCGACCATTTCAAAAAAGTGAATGAAACGAAGGTTTTTTTCTTCTGCTCATTCGTTTATGGTGCGGTGTCAGCATAGAGGATGCGGTAGTGAGATAAATCCCATCCAGTATACCATTTTTATATATTAAACCATCCTTAATGATTGAAGGACTATCAGTCCAATCAGTATCATAGGTTCCTTCCGATCCTGGATTTAATACATGTTGATGATTTTTCCAATTTAATCCATCTGTTGAATCCGCATAAGCAATACGTGGTTTTGATGATTTTGTTGCATACCACATTTTATATATTGTTCCATCTTTAATAACTCATAGGAATTGCTTCCCACCGATTCCCTCCATATACACTCCCGCATGCTACAAAAATCCATCCCCCCTGACCAGAAAACTTCCGGTCCCTTAAATATATAGAAAAAAACTTGGGTTTGCCTTTCTCCCCTTTAAGACGGGCGATTTCGTCGCGAAGAAGTTGATTTTCTTCTTTGAGTTGTTGGTTTTCGGCGAGTAAATATTCAATGATCTGCAGTAGTAAACGCTCTGTTTCGGTTAAATCAGGTTTTTGCTTTACGGTTAATAGAATAAGATCGATCTGGTTCGCATCCATCGTATCTATTTATACACCGAAGGGAGACAAAAATTCCCAGGGAATTTCATTTTTTTTGTGTTGGATGCTACAACAGAATTTGAGAGCCGGAATGGGTTTACGATTTTTTTTCATGTGCAAAAATAAGTGGACGAATTCTTGTGGAGTGGTTAAACTATGAACGTCGGGTTGTTAAACCTGCGGATAAAAATTGATTCGGAAGGAAACATATTTCCCGACCGGATTGAGCAATTACGAAAAAAATAGAATATCAAAAAAAAAATCGTTACAACGAACGGAATTTTTTATTAGTTTTCAAGAACATAGTATGTGAGGTAGGGTATGAAATACTTTATAATCTTGGCTATGACTTTGATTTTGTTTATGATTGTGTCTTAGCCCCCTAAATGATTGGACCATTTTGGGTGTTAATTAAACTAACAA
>CAYPZJ010000148.1:0-10933 GCA_964414635.1 uncultured Spirochaetia bacterium | reverse complement strand
AGGATAAAAAGACCTTTTCTCCATTTCCTGAGGTGACCGAATTCGACTCGTCTTCCTCGTAATATGGATCATCCACGTCCCACCAATACCAGCCACCATAATGTGGGCGATGGTGGTGATGACGGTGCGGGGGATGGTGATAATGATTATTGGAACTTCCTCTGTCATAATTATTATTTGAATTGTTATTATCATCGTCTTTATCACAGGAAGAACAATCGTCGTCATTGTTCTCATCAGTAGAATCACGGATATCATCAATCCCGCCATTCCGATCACCATACACAACCGCGCTAGAAAAGATGAGTAACATGAAACCCAAAAGTATTGCAATACTTTTCATAATCATCCCCTTGAGTCATCCTGATTCGGACTACTCCTATACAATATAGAACACCGTTGTATAATTTTCAATCGTTTTATACAACATTATTATTGAAATGTATCCCAGTTCCGTAATTGTGAGAAGCGAAGCGATTGTAACTATCAAGCGCATCTTTAGTGTAATAGAAATCAACTCATTCTCGGGAATGGGGTTTAGGAAAAAACGGTGAATTGTTATTTAATTCGGTGAATGATTCAGTTCCGAGAAAGTTTTTGTATGTTTTTGAGAATTTGGCTTTTATCTCGGGCGCTGAACTGCGCTAGAAAGGTTTTAATCATTTGTCGTTTCGATTGTTTTGCAAGATGACATTCGTTTGAATCATCGGGTGTCGGGTACTTCATTTTAGAGATATAGCCCCGAATATCCTTTTCTGGAAGATAGATTAAAGGACGAATTACGATGATTTCCCCTTGAAAAAAAGAAAGACGGGCATCCATCCCTTCTAATTTTCCATGATATAAAGCATTCATTAGAAATGTTTCGGCATGATCGTCCAAATGGTGACCAAACGCCACTTTCTTACACCCTAATTCCGCAGCGGTTTCAAAAATGGTTTTCCGTCGATTCCACGAACACCAAAAACAGCTCAAGGATCGATCTTCCGCATCGTTTTTAAGTTGAATGTACCGATGATGAAGTGGAATACCCAAGTGTTCGAGAAAATGTTCCAACCAGGTAAGGTGTTTTTCTTCAAGTGAATAAACATCGGTATGCACATGCACAGCTTGAACTACGTAGTTATGCTGAATTATTTGTTTTCTCTCTTGAAGGGCTTTACAAAGCGTAATACTGTCTTTGCCACCGGAAAGAGCAATTAAAATACGATCCCCCTCTTCAATCATTTGATAATCGTAGATGGCTCGATTAATTCGTCTCAAAATAGTACGAGTGGGTTTATCCATAGGTAGATCAATCCTCCTCCCTATTCATTTAGTCAGGGAGGAGGTCATAGGAGTTTAAGCAAGTTTACTGAAATATTCGTCTGATTTGGTAGGATTAATGGTATCAGCACCATCTTGCCACCCTGCAGGACACACTTCACCTGTTTTTGCGGAATACTGAAATGCTTTGATTAGGCGTACAACTTCATCCACGTTGCGTCCTACATTCAGATCGGTTACAATTTCGGATCGTACTACCCCATCGGGATCAATGATGTATAATCCCCGTAGGGATACTGCTCCATCAACGAGGACGCCGTAATCAGCAGAAATTTTCTTGGTGATATCAGAAAGCAAGGGATAATTCAGATCACCCAATCCGCCTCTATTACGGGGAGTATTGATCCAGGCAAGATGACTGAATTCACTATCTACCGAACAACCAACGACTTCTGCTCCAATTGCTTTGAATTTTTCAATCTGATCGGAAAACGCAGTGATTTCCGTTGGACATACAAACGTAAAATCCAAAGGATAGAAAAACAAGACCAACCATTTACCCTTGTAATCTGTTAATTTGATTTCCTTAAATTCTTTTCCAACAACTGCTTTACCCAGAAAATCAGGTGCAGGTTTCTGAACTAATGACATACGTGTCCTCCTTAACAAAATGGTGCTTCGTCTTTGAGTAAATCAAAGAACGAGTGTCAACATTCCTTTTCTAATCTTCCATCGGTGAAAAGGAATCTTTGTCCACACCGCATAAAGGACAGACCCAATCATCAGGAATCTGATCGAAAGGTGTCCCTGGTTCGATTCCATTATCTGGATCACCAACGGCAGGATCATAAATGTAATCACACGCATCACATACATACTTTGTCATAGTTTCATTCTCCTTACGATTTTGTTTCGTTTAACTCAATCAAACTAGGTGCCTTTAAAAGTTTTGAACTCGAATGATTCAGTTTTCAATCGATCCAATCACCTATTCCTTTTGAGGATCCCCAACCATACTCGGTTGAAGAAATATTCCAAATACGTTTGGTTATAGTTCGTTGTTAAACGAGGCTACAACATCCAACGCTTTTTGGGCTAACTGGGAGCCTGCCTCCCGGCAGGTTGCAAGTACATCCGAGGTAGGCGCATACTGTGAAGTAATGCTTTCCCGAATGATTTCCATATTCATTTTCGCCATATATTCTTCTATGGCTTTTGTAGCACCTTTCGACCAACCATACGACCCAAAGCAAAATCCGACTTTCCCTTTCGGAGCTAACCCATACAAATAGGTTAGCAGAGCTGCCATTTGGGGCATTAACGTTTTATTTAATGTAGGTGATCCTAATGCTACAGCAGATGCATCCAAAATCTCCGTAGCAAGACGTGTTAAATTAGTTGCTCGAATGTGATACACCAAGGTTTGGGCATACGGTTGAGCACCCTCCATGATTGCATAAGCCATTTTTTCTGTGCTTTCCCACATAGTATCGTATAGTATTAAAACTTTTGATGTGGGTTTACATCGCACCCAATCCATATAGGCAGTGATAATCTCTTTCAGATGAGATCGCCAAATAACTCCATGGCTAGGAGCGATCATCTCTATTTCTAATGCACTCGCTTTTCCTAAAACCTTTTCAATAGGTTTTCCATATAACATAACAATATTTGCGTAATATGTTTTTGCCTCAAACATGAGCTCCGTGAAATTCACTTCGTCGTCAAAACGCTTACTGGTCGAATAGTGCTGCCCAAACGCATCCATGGAAAATAAAACCTTTTGTTCTGGTATATACGTAAACATGGATTCGGGCCAATGTACCATAGGTGTATCAATAAACGTTAGGCTTCGAGAACCAATATTAATGGTTTCCCCATCTTCAACCAAACGAAATTTCCACCTGGATGTATCGTAGTGTTTCTGTAACGCATCCTTACATTTAGCATTACAAATTACTTCCACGTTTGGGCATCGACGGATGACTTCAGGTAACGATCCCGAATGATCCGGTTCTGCATGATTACAGATTACATAGTCCAGTTTACTCAATGGAATTTTAGATTCTACTTGATTTAATAAGACAGAGGCGTAGGGAGCTTTTACGGTGTCCACAAGCACATTCTTATCATCTGTAAGAAGATACGCATTATAGGTACTACCTCGTGTGGTTTCATAACTGTGGAAATCGCGTATCTTCCAATCAACAAAACCTACCCAATAGATATTATCTTGTACACTAATAACCATAGGTTTATTCCCTTTCGTTTGTCATTTTCTATTGCTCTGAAAGGATGTTTAAATCATCCATTCAGACTTGTTTCATATTCTTTTTTCCAGTAAGGTGAGATCTTCCTTATACGTTCTATAATATCAGGAAACACCTGAATCACCCGGTCGATTTCTTCTTTTGTTGTATATCGACTTAGGCTGAATCGAATAGAACCATGGGCTGCTGTGAATGGAATATTCATAGCACTCAGAACGTGTGAAGGTTCTAATGTTCCCGATGTACAAGCAGATCCGCTGGATGCACATATACCCTGCTCATTCAGCATTTGAAGAATCCCTTCTCCTTCGATATATTCAAAAGCCATATTGGATGTATTTGGGAGGCGGGGTGCTTCAGCTCCATTAATCCGTACACGCGGAATCTGTATTGTAATTTCTTGTTCCAAATGATCCCGCAACGCTT
Source organism: uncultured Spirochaetia bacterium (assembly GCA_964414635.1). GTDB lineage: Bacteria > Spirochaetota > UBA6919 > CAYPZJ01 > CAYPZJ01 > CAYPZJ01. The sequence continues at coordinate 6,971 of CAYPZJ010000148.1, read as the reverse complement.
GAATTTCTTGCTTCTCCGAGTGCATATGCTCTTCCGCCAATTCGACTGCTCGTGCTAAACCCACAATGTAAGGTACATTTTCCGTACCTGCACGTCGGTGTTTTTCCTGATGCCCACCCATCATAAATGCACGGAATGGAGTTCCTCGTCGAATAAACAACGCTCCAATCCCTTTGGGAGCGTGTATTTTATGACCGGAAAAGGATAATAGATCCACATGCTTAAATGTTTCATTCATATGTATAGGCAGTTTGGTAACGGTCTGAGTTGCATCTGTATGAACAACAATTGATGGATCCGTTTCCTTTGTAATACGAGCAAGTTCCCCTACTGGAAATAGAACGCCTGTCTCATTATTACCGTGCATAATACTTACGATTGCTGTATCATTCTGTAATGCTTTTACAAAATCTCGTTCGCTAAGTCTGCCCTGTTCATCAACAGGTAAAAAAGTCACATCGTAGCCCATCCGTTGGATTTCACGACATACCTCTAAAACGGCAGGATGTTCCACAGCAGTTGTAATAACATGTCTGCGTTTTTTTTGTGCTCGAAGAACACCAAAAAGAGCCGTGTTATTACTTTCAGTGGCACACGATGTAAATAGAATTTCGTTTTCATTGGTCGCGTTTAAAAAGCGTGTAATCGTTTTTCGTGCTTTCTTTAAAGCATCAGCTGCCACGCGCGCCTGATCGTAAAGGGAGCTCGGATTAAAATATTCATCTGTAAAATAAGGAAGCATGCTTTCAAGTACTTCCGGCGCGACCTTAGTAGTAGCATTATTATCTAAGTAGATTGTTTGATTCATACTTTTTATTCAACTTTCATCTATTTAGCCCCAAATCCATCTCAGAGCTTTTTATATAATCGTTTCCGACGAAAAAGGGCGATAAATACTTTAATCAAGGGAATGGATTATGGATTCTCCTTAATAGATATAACTTTTATGGATTCATCCACTAATTCCTTGAGTTCATTTTCTACAGAATATTTTAAAGTAAATCCGCCCGAAGCACAAGTGGAGCAAGCACCTTTAAGTTCCACATACACCTTATTATCTTTTATATCGATAATCTCCAAATCCCCGCCATCCTTTTGAAGAGAAGGACGGATATTTCTATCGACCACCGATTCAATTTTCTTGGCTAATTGATAAGGACTTAATTCCTCCTTTTTGGATTGCTCGTTAGATTGGATTCCTCCAGAGGATTGTAATTCTTCTGATTCGTTACCCCATACATCATCGAGAATATCCTGCAAGCCACCCGGTGCATACCGACAATGCTGACAAGCTCCACCTGCTTTCACCGCATTGGTAAGTTCATCGAGCGTTTTCAAATTCAACTCTCGTATTTTGCGCTTTAAATAGTCTTCGGTTAAAGTAAAACAATGGCAGACTATTCTACTTTCATCGTCATCTTGTTTATGAATCACGACACCCATCTTTTCCAAGTCCACCCCTCGATTTTGCGACCAATTAAATACCGCTGCTTCCAGTGCTTCTGCTCCCATAACCGAGCAATGAAGTTTTTCTTGGGGTAAACCACCCAGGTAGGAATCAATATCTCGATTCGATATCTTCAGCGCTTCGATTGGTGTCAATCGTTTTTGCTCAATAAGATCACATAATGCTTCGGAGGAAGCAATTGCTGAAGTACAGCCGAATGTCAGATATTTAGCTTCCGTAATTACATCTTGAGTGGGATCGGAAGGATGCTTTTCCACGCGGAACGTGAAGCGTATTGCATCCCCACAGGTAATCGATCCATATTCTCCTAATCCATCTGGATTTTCAATCTCTCCAATATGCGTTCCAGGTTTTCCCTGTACCGCATCAAGAAAAAGTTGCTTTGTTTTATCCGTATAGTCCCAAGCCAATTCGAATACTCCTTCCTCTGATTAACCTGCTTGTTATAAACAAGACAACGTTTGTTGTTTGCATCTATTCTTCACGATGCGCTAACTCCCGATCTAAATAGAATATCCCCATGCTCGTTTCGGGCAGCATTTTTAGTTTTTCAACGATTTCCAATGTAGAAGCTTCTTCTTCTACTTGCTCACTGACAAACCATTGAAGGAAATTAAACGTCGCATGATCCCGTTCGGAATGCGCAAGCTCGACAAGATCATGGATTTTGCTCGAAATGTATTTTTCATGTTCATAGGCTTTCGTAAATGCTTCCAATGGTGATGCAAATTCACTGGGGGGTGTATCGATTTGCTTCATTACGGGTTTCTCTGCGATGTCAAATAAGTATTTATAAATTCGCATCGCATGATCATATTCTTCTTTCGTCTGAATTTCCATCCAATGTGCAAATCCTTTTAAATTGATAGATTCAAAGTATGCTGCCATGGATAGATAAATGTAAGCAGATTTTAGCTCTTCATTGATTTGCGTATTCAGCGTTTCAACTAATTTTTGAGATGCCATAGTTTCCTCCATAGTTCACTAGGTTATTCAGTAATGACCCTATTACAAAGGTAATAAAAAAAAAGCCGTGTTTCCAGATCTCCATCACACCAAAGCCTTGTATCCTTTGAAAATGCCTATCCATTTAAGAATCACACTAACGTTCAGGATTTCGTATTTAGGTTTGTGTATGATGTTTATGCAGACCGTTCTCCTTTCATGTGTTATGTTTCAAATCCTTATGGATCGTTTGGATTGCCATACAAGTTAGATTACTTTCTGTCTTTGTCAACCGTTTTCGTCGCTTTAGGGGAAACAGGAAATCAATCAAGTAATCTTACGCTGTTTATGATTCAGGAAGGGAACCCTCTTCCAATAGACGTTTCGCTTCGTTACAAATTTTATAAGCACAATCCTTTGCAACATAGATAAATAACAAACATTCGTCGTCTATTATTTCCAATTCATGAGCGCTGATATACTTTAAAAGCGCTTCACTTTGATTGCTTATTTCCTGTATGAAATCCTTCGTTAATGTAATCATACAGTCACCCCTTGTATAACTCAGGCATAACAGATTCAGTAGGTTCCTTGGATTGAATCCACCAATTTCCGGAAATCTTGTTGTTGCATGTGTTAATCGTCACGTATCTATTTTATTGGGGGTATGGTACGGGATTTGGTCTGTGTATATCGTATGTACCAAATCATACCCCCGTGCGCACTTGATAAATTATTGAGCAAAGTTTATGCCAAAATAGCTGATTCATACGTATAAAATGTGAAACGGTATGATAGCCCTCGTGAAAATCTGTGTAAATAAGGATTCTGTTATTTCCGATCGCAAAGGATTTCAAACAAACAATAGATTTTTCGAGTGATCGAAGCAGAATTGTCTACCCTAAATGGGTAACAACGAATCATATAATATTGAAGAAAATATAAATAATCTGGGTTGGAGTCTGTTTTACCGGGGAAGAGAATTGATTCAAAGAATAATGATACAATGAGACATTACACGGTTAGCCCTTCTTTTTCTAAAAACCGATAGAGCGTAGCACGAGAAACCCGAAGCAATTCGGCAGCCCGAACTTTGTTGCCATTTGTTTCATTAAGTGCATTATACACCGATTCTACATCCAACTTCTTCTTACGTTTTTGGACAGTAAATTTAGGTGCAGCTTGTCGAGTTAGCATTGTGGGAAGGTGATCGGGATGGACGACTTCGCCTTTGCATTTAATGAGTGCGTGTTGAATCACATTCTGAAGCTCTCGAATGTTTCCCGGCCAATCATGTTCATAAAGGATATCCTGCACTTCCTGGGATAGAACAACGTTAGTATGATTAAAATCCTTCTGATACTGTTTGAGAAAATACCGAATAATTAACGGGATGTCCGTTCGTCGTTCTCGAAGGGGAGGTACTTCGATAGGCATCACACACAAGCGATAATAGAGATCCTCCCGGAATCGTCCTTCCCGTATTTCTTTATTCAAATCCTTGTTCGTGGCACAGATAACACGTACATCTACTTTTATGGAATCTTCGCTCCCGACCCGTTCGAATGCCCCCTCCTGCAGTACCCGAAGTAGTTTGACCTGAATGGTAGGGGAAATATCACCAATTTCATCCAGAAAAATGGTGCCCTCGTCAGCCAGCTCAAACCGTCCTTTTTTATCGCGGATAGCACCGGTGAAACTCCCTTTTACATGTCCAAATAATTCGCTTTCGATAAGGTTTTCAGGAAGAGCGCTACAATTTACCGGGACAAACTTTTTTTTTGCACGTATGCCCTGTTCATGAATGGCAGATGCAATTAATTCTTTACCCGTTCCACTTTCACCGAGGATCATGACTGGGATGTGGGAATGAGACAGATCATGAATGAGTTCAAATATGAGTTCCATTTTTTTATGCTTTCCGATGATCCCAGCATAATGCTCTTCCTTACCTAATCGACGAGCCAATTCAAACTCGCGAGTCATATCGCGAAATGCATTTATTAGTCCAATTATGTTCCCTTTTGAATCCAACAATGCCTGGCGCGTTATCTGCAAACGCTTTTTCTTTCCATCCTTACTACGGATTTCTGTTTGGTGGTGATGAATGTCTTTTTCAGGATCATATTCATTGTTTTGTAAGGGACAATTATGAGAACAAATTCCCATGGAGAATACCGAATGACAATCCTGTCCGGATATTTCCGTTAATGAAAAGCCAGTAATCCGCTCCGCAGCTTTATTTCCATAAAAAAATTTTCGATTCATATCATGGACTAGAATACCATCGGATAAACTGTCTAAAATGGTTTCAGAAACACTTTTTATATTGATAAAGGAATCAAGATACCCAAAATGAACCAATTCATGAATATGGCGCTCCATTTCTTGAAACGCTTGTTCCATTAAGTGATCCAAGTTAGCTGAAGATTCCGTAGAGGAAAGCGGATCATTCATTTGCCAGATTAGCTTGGCGGGGTTTCCAAAAAACAAAGGGCACTGAGACGCAATGCTATCACCAAATAATACTGCCAAATCGATTTCTTCTAGTTGGACTTTTTCTACAGATTGGGGGGTGTGATCTTTCAATTCGAGTTTGTATTGTTTAAGAATCCGTTTGGTTGCAGGATGGATCGGTTGTGGATCAATCCCTGCTGTTTTAATATGTAGGTTTTTAACCTGTATTTTTTCTAAACAGGCTTGTGCTAGAATGCTTAGGGAGGCATTATGTTGGCAAACAAATAGAATTGTTTTCATGGAACGGTTACCCTATATATCATAATAAGTTACGAAGACCCTAAATACATGATTTATTACGATTTGCATTGCTTACGGTTAGGGACGTGGTACTGTGAACGCCTTCCAAATCGCATACCTTGTGCATAACATAATAAAAAAACACAGAAGGAACCAAAACAGACAAGATCGGATTTCATTGACGTCATCTCAGGAACTTCTTAACTTTTAAACTGTAGCGAAGTCCCGCTAATACCATATTACAACCACGATTGTGCGTGTAAAATGCATATGAAGGATTAATATTGAATAAAACGGCAAAAGCTAGGTTCCATTGGCGCATACCTACTATCATAATTCTATTAATTGGAAGTGTGATAATGTGGTGTGGTATTGGGCTGTTGGTTTATCTTGCATTCGACTTGCATTCTCCGGTTGTTATTTTTCTTCCTGCTTTTTGGTTTGACGGTTTATTACGAATACTACCTATCGTATTATTATGGGCTACCGTTTCTTTGATCCAATCGAATACGCTCGTTGGGTTCCAACGAACAGATCAAGTGGATCTGAGTTTACTATCCAAGCTACCCGAATCAAATCCGGAACCCGTAATGCTGGTTAATCCTCAAGGTATGATTTTATTTGCTAATCCTGGAAGTAGGCGATTATTGGATGCAATGAATCTTCAGGTTGGTGATACGCTAAAGGAACCTTGGACCGACTGGATTGAACAAGCGTTGGTGGAGAAAGGAACAACAGTTCAAACATTAGAATTAGAAAAGCGAAGTTTTTCCTTTTATATTATCTCCAATGCGAATGGTAAAAGCATTAATGTAATAGGACGAGAAATAACGGAACAACGGAGGACCGAGCACGATCTGCAATTAGCGTTGGCAGTGTTTGAAAACACCATTGAGGGAATTATGATTATGGATTCCCACTGGCATATTTTAACGATTAATCCTGCGTTTGTAAAAATTACAGGTTATCATGAGACAGAAGTGCTTGGACGGCTACCGCAATATTTCAAAGCGGAATACCCCAATTTTTCATTCTATCGGAGTATCTTTTCTAGATTAACGCAAGAAGGTTTTTGGGAAGGGGAAATTTGGGGACGTCGAAAAAATGGGGAAGCATTCCCGGTTTGGTTGACTTTAACACAGCTTTATATGGAGTCCGATTACCATCATTATTTGGGTATCTTTTCTGATATAAGCTTGCATAAGCTTAATGAAGCACAAATTGAATATGAAGCCCATCACGATCCCCTTACCCGTTTAGCTAACCGAAGTTTATTTCAAGATCGGCTTAAATTAGAGCTCTCGTATGCAACCCGAGAAAACGCACGCTTAGCGGTGATGATTGTTGATTTGGATCGGTTCAAGAAAATAAATGATTTTTGGGGGAATACCGTAGGGGATCAATTAATCCAGGAATCAGCGGATCGATTGATTAATTGTATGAGTGCTGGAGATTTTATTGCGCGACTTGGGGGGGATGAATTTGCGTTACTTCTAACGAATTTTACAGCGATCCAAAATATCATCTCCGTTGCTGAAACGATTTTAGATGGATTCCGGGCACCATTTTTTATTCAAGCCAATGAAATTCGGATAAGTACAAGTATTGGGGTAAGCATTTATCCGTCTGATGGAAAAGATCCAGAAAGCTTACTGCAGAAGGCAGCATTAGCCCTTGCTCGTGCTAAAGAGCATGATGGGGATACGCTTCAGTTTTATGTGGAAGAGCTCACAGCAAGTGCGATGCAATTTTTCCGTTTGGAATCTGACATGCGAGCTGCTCTGGAAAAAGAAGAATTTTT
>CAYPZJ010000147.1:0-10941 GCA_964414635.1 uncultured Spirochaetia bacterium | reverse complement strand
TCTTGTAGCCCCGAATTCATTCGGGGGAAGGATTCAACTTAACTCCTAGGAAACTACTCCCCACCGATTCCCTCCCTATACACCCCCACACGCTACAAAAATCCATCCCCCCTGACCAGAAACCTTCCGGTCCCTTAAGTATTATAGAAAAAATCGCAGAAACTCCCACAAAAAACCAGAAAAACATAAAGCCGCCCCAAAAAAAACCTTCCCAACGCACATAGCACCACTGTCCCTCCACAAAAATAAAATAATAATTGAAACACTACAACCACCCCAAATTTCATCTCGAAACAAGAATCGCACCTTTTGAAAAACCAGTGATATTCATTATTATATGTAGGAATATGGGTTAGCTTACCGAATAAGCTGATTGTTCATAAAAAGATAATTCATTTATTCAGGAGTAATCTCTTGCATCGATTGTCTCGACCGCTTTTTCTATTTGTCTTGTTCATAGGGCTTTATACTTCCTCGGTAATTTGGTGTAGTGAATCCGTCTTCCCTCCGTCTTTTTTATTAGGTGTACAAGTTGGATGGGGTTATGCCGATGCGCAGGGAACAAAATGGGATGAGATATCAGGAAAAAAAGGACGGTTTGGATATACAGGGGGTGCCGTATGGTATCTTCATATACATCCAAGATTTTCATTGCAAGGTGGATTGGCTATAAAACGGAGGGGATTTCGCGTCACAACCGACGCAGAATATGATGATAAGGATGGAAATCATATCGTGATGCATATTGAATCGGCGACACATTTATTGACCGGGCAGATCCCCTTGGTAGCTCTCGTTCGTATGGGCTCCTTTCATTTTGGAATTGGGGGGGCATTCAATGTTAACTTCTATGGATCATACGATGAAAAAGCTACCATCAATGGGGAAACCCAGGAAAAACATGTCGTCTTTACTAAAGAAGATCGTTATGGCAGACGCGTTGTTAACATATCTTTTTTGGGTCAGTTGGGATTTATCATTCCATTTGTGATAAAACATATCCCTTTCCAACTGATTCCTGAGCTCAGTTTTGATTTCAGTATCCTCAATGAGTTTACCGAAATTTATGCTGTTAACACGAATCATTACATGAATATTATGTTTCAACTAGGCTTGGTTATTCAGTTGAATACCACGCGGAAGAATTGAAACAGTAGGTGTACCACCAAACAAAATATAAAAAAATAAGGAGCATGCAAATGACTTGGATACGATTAATACTATGTATAACCCTGGGATTGGGTTGGTTTTTCGTGATTATATCGTGTGACGATACTCCCGGAGAGCAGATCTATACCTGCGCTACGTGTGTAACCGAACCAGAAGCCCAGTCAATTTATGATACATCCCACTTTGGCATTTATAAAGGGGTGATTACCGGTTTTGATTATACACTCAATGAACCCAAGAGTGGAACATATAAAATCACTATTCACGAAAGTGAATATAGTGTGGATATGACATATATGGATAGCTCATACACCTTTCAGACTACTGATACCACGGAGCAGATTGAAGGAACTGAATATAGCTATACATTTTCAAAAACGTTTGCAAGCGCGGTATACACGCTCATCATAATTCTAGAAGATGATGGTGAAGTGCAGGAAACAACGTTTACAGTTGATTCAGATGAAATACTTGCGGTGAGTGTAAAAGAAACGTCGACGGGTTTGGTTAAATGTTTTGAAGGGACTTATTCAGGTGATGCATGGGGAGCCTGGAATATGCTCATGCAAAATAATCGGGTTTATGGAGCGTATGACAGCGGCACTTTTGATGGACAATTTATTGCAGACTACATAGATGGTGAATTTGAATGGGTTGCTGGTTTCCCTCAACCCGATCCACTAACTGCTGATTTTAATGGGGAAGAGGCTACGGGAACATGGGGAATTGACACCATGCTGGGAACGTGGGCAGGAAAGCGAACACGCTAGTCAACATACTAACCATTGCTAGCTATGTTTTCAATGATTTTCTCAAAACCAAGTTGATTAAATGGATGTAGCTGAAAAAACTTCTGCACCGATTCAGTGATATTATATTCCCGTTCCTGGGGCGATTTAGAAGAAAGAATATCATCTTTCCAAAGGGTTTCACCCACCCCATAGATGAGTAACGACATGGTGTCGATATCTATATTATTTTCTGTAATTTCTTTACGATCAATTCCCCATTGAAAAATTTCCCGCATGCGCATGTGAATCGTACCGAAACACGTCTCCAACACCTGCTTAATTTGTGCATCTTCCATTTCAGCAAAGGCTTTATAGAGTATTTTATACAATCCAATAAATTTGTTACGCTTAGTAAAAAAATTGGATACCATATGTTGAATATTAATTTGAAAACTGTTTGCCGGAGAGATATCAGCAAAAAAGATTGATACCAAATAGGAATTAATGTTGTACAGTACACTAATAAAGAGATCCTGCTTATTCCTAAAATATCGATATATCGTGCCTTCTGCGACATTGGCTTTCTTTGCAATATCTGCAATCCTCATATCATGAAAGCTTCGCGAAAGAAGGATATGTTTTGCTGCCTGGATGATCCGCTCTTTCTTTTCAGGTTCGCTTTTTCGAGGCATTTCTTTCTTTACCCCAATCCCAAATATTTTGTACTCGCCACGTATGCCAATTCCAACATAATCTAATAATATTTTACCTCATCGACTTTCCATCCTTTTATTTCTTGGAGTGCCGTTCCTTCACCACAAATACAGAATACGTTACCGGGAATCTCGATGGATTGGTTATAAAAAGGGTGAATATAATAATACGCCCATTCACCCGTACAGGTATCATTGTCGTAAAGATAAATTTCACCTGGATCCAACAATCCCACAAATCCACCTGAAATCGCTGATGAATAGGAATCATCAAAGGTAATACACATTCCCTTTGCTGCTTCGGGAGCATAAAATACCTGCATGTTATCGGAACAAACCTGGTCAGGATTCCCATCAGCGACGAGTGGATGGGTGCTTTCTGGATACGGTCCAGGTGCGATAAATGTAGCTTTTTCACAGGTGGGACAACTCGCGTTATCAACGTGAGTAAAAGTTTCTGGGCAGGTGTGATAATCTGCTACAATCCACACATTATCTGTATTGAAATTGAAATTATGAAATGCCAAATCATCTTTCTGTTCAAATTGATGCCGATAATTCTGGTATTCATCGGTTTGCTCATCCTGAACTAAAATTCCATTTCGATATATCCGAACACACGCTTCCGGTCGAGTAGAGAAAGATGCATTGAGATAAAATGGTACATAGAAAACATACCTTCCGTGTACAGGTTCCCCTTCTACCACTACAATTTCTGAATACCCACCCGCTGTATCTATCAACGTGTCTGGCGGACCCGATTCGGTGATAGGACAAGTACAATCGGGGTTAGGCGTAGGATCATTATACACTTCCCAGTTATCATAATACTTAGCTATAGCTGTTCGTCCCGTACTATCCGTCAGTGTATCACTTCCTACCCAGCCGGTAGAAGCACGGTCTTCGGTAAGAAAATAAATTTGCTGGCGCTTTTTTGCAGGATCGTCTGGGAAAAACATCAACTCCATATTCAACTCCACCTCTTCCCCTTTCCAAACCATCTCTGCACGGAGGTATTCTTCATTTGGACCTGTATCTTTCCAATAATTACTAATAAAAGTACTTTTTGACCATGCCCCCCCATCACATCCATCTCGCATCGCTCGTACCTGCCAATAAAACGTACCAAATTGATTTGCGCTGATTGTTGTTTGCAATTCTGTTGTTGTAGTTGTGTACCACTCGTTTCCTCCCGCCTCAGAGGTACTCACCCACACTTCATAATATTCAGCTGTCGCGACACCTGCCCAGGATAAATCCACATTAGGATATGTACCTACATCAGGATGATTGCATATTTCACTCCCCTCCGCAGGGGCATACAAATCAAAGGGACACGATAAGGATTCACAGGGGCTGGAACCCACACAAAATGAATTGCACTCAGACCAGTATCCATCAGGACAAGCAGGGGTTACTCGAGGGCGAATCTTCCAGGAATATATCGTTAACGAATTGGGATTAATTTCGCCTGTAGAAAGCGTGGTTACTCCAGGATCTACTGTAACAGGTGTATCCCAGCCAGTCACTGGTTTTTCAGAATCACATTCCCCCTCAAATAACTGAACTTCATACCCCACATCCGGATTCGTCTCTTCCCAACGTAATTCCTCAGTATAAGGACTAATCCCTGCTGGAGGAGAATAAAGATTGTCTAAAGGAATTGGATTGGGTATTGCCGGATCGGTAACGGTAATTTGACATATCTCGCTGGGTTCTGACATAATCGTATCACTGGCTATACCGGTGAGAAGTATAGCATAGTCCCCCTCTGACAAGGCAGGATTCGGAGTAAATTGCAAATCTCCTACAATACCAGATTGAAGAAGGGACCCCGTTGTATCGGTTCCTTCAAAAATTTGAACTTTATATTGAGTGAGATCGGCAATGGATTCCCAGGTGAGTACGGGATTCCCACAGGCAGGACCACAAACCGTCTCATCAAATTCGGGTCGGGGAAGTACCGTAATAGCGCATTGTTGACTTTTTAAATACTCAAAGTTGTTTTCAGCACGGATGAGAATAGAGTAAGGCTCATCCCGCCCATCAAAAGGAACGGCAAGGGTATGATCTGACGTAGTATCATAAGGTTCTTCCTGCATAGATTCATCATCTATAAAAATCGCATAGCTAGCAGCCCCTTCCACATCCACCCAGGACAATTGAATCGTTCCAGGAAGATAATATGCATTTCCCCCACAAGGGATCGACAAATTGGGTTCATCCGCTATAGCTACAAAATCGGTGTATCCACAACCTGCGATCCATATTACCACACTAATATAAAAACTTATTAACCAGAACCAACACTTTCGCATATATATTACCTCCTTATTAATTGCGATGGGTGGAAACTCCTTTTCAAGTAGATAATAAGTGGGAATATTGTATCATAACTCAAATGGCTTGGTATCCACAACTATTTTTGAATCGTATTCCTCAATCCAGAAAGAATGCATCTATCCTTCTGTATTTGCCTTCAACCAATTATACCACCCAGAAACCAAAACGGAATCAAGCACAACTAGATACACTATCCATAGTATTGGGATCGAAAATTAGTGACTCCGCTCATAATATTCCACATAGTCCAACCGATGAATTGTCAAGTAATCCATCCCTCCGGATACGGTAATGTCATAATCAACAAAATCCAAACTTCCACCGGCATTTTTCGTATCAAAGTTATCCACTTGATCCTTCCCCGATCCACCATCAGATCCAATATCATAACATGCGCCCCCACTTCCAGGTACAGTGGGTGCGGTGCTGCAATCCGAATCATCCAAAAAAGCGTTACAGGCAAAATTACATAATAGGCCTCCGTCACAATTTTTATTTCGAACCCGCCCATCGATTCCATTAATTTGGACAACACCTGTAATATGATCTGCTTCCCATTCTCCATCATCCATTTGGGAATAGGTATCCAACCCTCCACCATAGGGATCGTTATTAGTAAAAGCCCTTTGAAATGCAGTCCCCGTAGAGCCATAGCCATCACCCGTAAGTGTTAATTCTCCTTGATCAACATCTGCGGTATATTCACCAAAACAAGGCGCATCAATGGTTCGGCTTAAGGGTAAGCTTGTACGGGTCCACATACTTCCTGCTAGGGTCGCCGTTGTAATCGAGAGTTCTACGATGGGGCTAGAATCCAACTGTCCGTAATTATCTTCTGTACGAATGACTATATAATAAAGTGTGTCAGGGTCGAGATCGGTGACATTAATCTGGGTTGCCCCTGCTGTACTTGTATCATAGGGTGTGGAATAATTTTGGTTATTAGGAGTTGTTTCCACATAAACATTATATACTAAATCCCCTGTGGCGGTCACATCATCACTCCCCGCTGTCCATGTTAGCGTGACCTGGGAATCACTTCGGTTGGCTGTCCAGTCGATAGATGTTGCACCACTAAAAGTTGGAGGATCATCTGTCACTGTAAATGTATTGGAAGTGACTTCTGGATCAGTGCCTGTTGTACAACTAGTGTTATCTGCAGTAATGACAAGATTATAATCACCACTATCCGCGATGGAATCACTCCAGCTTGTACCAGATGGAATGGGATAGGTTTGGATTAATGTATTGGTTCCAGCGGGATCCTGATAGAGGTCTACTGTATAACTTGTAGCCCCCACAACAGCATCCCACGTACAACTGTAGGTTTCCAACCGCAGATCGTTATTCGGTTGTGTCGTGATTGTCAGGGAACTAGCATAGTAGGTAGGACAAGGAGCTGAAGATACTTCAAACACAGATGAATTTTGGATAGGACCTGTTACACAGCTACCATGATTAGCTGTAATTCTAAACTGGTATTGTGCCTCTGTCGAAATAATCTCACCATAGGTTAACGCTGCCTGGGTATTCGAACTGACCACGCTTGGAGTCGTCAGTGGATCTTTTATTAATTCAATGGTATAATCCTCTGCATCGGTTACGGAATCCCATTCTACGGAAAATGTACTGCCAGCTACAGCACCAACTGGTTGTGAAGTAATATTCACAGCGAGTGAACCGAAATAAGTGCAGTAATCAATTACTGAAAACTCAACAGAAGTGTTTGATGGTGATGGACCACCAATACAAGTTGAATTTTGTGCCGTAATATAAAATATGTATTCTCCTGGGTTATTGATTACCGTATTAAATGACGTGGTTGATTCAACAGAAGAGGATACAACCGTATTTGAACCACTGGGATCTGATATGAGTTCTACTTTGTAATCTTCAGCATTGGTTACATCAGACCATTCCACAGAAAATGAATTCCCCGCCGGTCCATCAATAGGTTCACTGGTTATTGTTAAGCTACCACCCAAAAATCCAGCACAGACGGCGTCTTCAACCGTAAATGAAGAAGATTGGATATTCACGCTACCAAGACATCCTGCTTTCTTCGCTAAAATTTTAAACATATACGTTCCAACCGTATTAATCGTCTGTGCCCACGTTGTATTGGTTGTGGATTCCATTGCTTGTATTGTTTTGCTTCCGAATGGATCACTAATTAACTGAACAGTATAGGTCTCTGACTCGGGGTTGGGGTTCCAGTCTACTGAAAATGAATCACCCGTTAAACCCGATGTTGGTTGGGTCAATATACTATAGCTACTAGATAAGAAGGCCGGACAATTCACAGTAGTCACAGTAAAGGAGTCGGATATAACAGTCAATGATTCCCCACAATCTGTTCGGATTGCCGTAATCTTGATGCCATAGGTTCCATCCTCTGTGACTGTTGGATTCCATGTAGTATCGGTAATGGTTTCCTCAAGAATTACGGATTGGGAAGTATCAGGATTCTTGATTAATTCAACGCTATACTCGGTTTGAGCAATTCCTTCCCATTGGATTGTGAAAGGATTGTTAGAATAGCCGTCTTCCGGTTGTGTAAGAATATGCAATTCTTTCCCATAGAAGGTTTCGCAAATTTCATTCTCAACCATAAATGAATTAGATTGGACCTCAGGTAACGTCTGGCATGAATCATGATTTACCTGTACTCGCATCGCATATTCCCCAGGAATCAGAATTGTTGTAGTCCAAGAAAGATCGGATGTTGTCTTTGATTCACGAATGGATGCTGTTCCGTTTGGATCATTAATTAATAATACCGTGTAATCCTTCGCGTACTCCACACTCTCCCAAACGAGTTCAAATGAATGATTAGAAAATCCATCAGAAGGTTGTGTCACAATAGTAATGTTTGCTTCAGCAAGCGTATCACAAGCATCAGATTGCATATCGATATCTTCATTTATCATACGTGGGTTGTAACATTGTTGTAATAAAATAATGACGGTTAAAACTGTAATAATACTAAGGCTATGTTTTATCATAATTCATCTCCTTTGATAGGGTTCCACCCTATGATGCTTTGCTGTTATAGGTATAACCTAATGGAAAAAAGAATAGGTTGAATACACCATAACAACCATCAAAACAAATTCCTGCCAATATGATAAAGAAAATACTTCGATTTGTCAATTCCAATATGAATATCTACAACGGTCTGTATATATAATATTGAGGATATGCCAATTCCAATAGCGTTATCTAAATAGATTTATACGAAGGTATAAAATATTCATTAATCAAAAAAATATCTATTTTTCTAACGTCCTACCGATTTAGGGCAGTATTTTAATATGGAACATAACCTGTTGTAAAGTATTTGACACTTGCTTCTAACCTCTTTATATTAAACACTAAGGGTGTATCCCTAAATTGTTATGGACAGAGGTATGCGTCATGATAACTCTTAAGGATCGTCTCTCGCATTTATCCTACCGAGAAGCATGTAAACTACTAGGACCGAACGGGGAAACCCTCATACGAGAAGGTGGACGAAGCACGCTGGATTATGAAACACAAATCCGGTTTACCGAGGAGGAATTTGTAGCCCAGTTTGGGGAGGATTTCGTACGTCTGCGGTTATCTGATGACGATGGTCAAAAATTAGAGATGGAAGCATCCTTTTTGGATACGCCCAATGAGGAAATGGGTGCTACTTTAGCGTTTATATTAGAAGAAAAAATCCTATTAGGTCTAGCCGCACCTCCGCCTGAACGAGAACCGGTGGAAAGCCTAAGTGAAGAAGAACTAATTGAACAAGCCTTAAAAGACCGGAAGGAACGAGCTGTTAAGGAAAAAATGGAAATCCAACCAATGGATAAAAATATGGCTTGGACAGACTATTTGGTTACTAATAAGGAAACAGGAAAATCCTATCGGGTATCCCTACGAGGACTGGAACGCGGGGCTTCCTATTGTTCCTGTCCGGATTTCCGGCTAAATACCCTGGGTACGTGTAAACACATCATCACTGTAAGCACTTATGTAAAGAACTCATTTTCGGATGTAGAATTAAACACACCATACAAGCGGAAAACGTTAGGATTGCATATTGAATATGGTGTTACAATGAATCTTCGTTTACTTCTTCCACATGAAATCAAACCCGAAGTGGATACCATTATTGAACCGATTAAGAACCGTCCGATTACGAATATTACAGATTTGATGCAGCGGATACACTCTTTGTATCAGTTAGGGGAGGAAATCCGTATCTATCCTGACGCGGAGGAATATATTAACCAATTGTTATACAAAGAACGGGTTGCCCAATTGGTGGAACAAATACGCAAGGATCCAGCAGATCACCCCCTCCGAAAATCCCTTCTGAAAACCGAATTGCTACCTTATCAGATGGATGGTGTGGCATTTGTTGTAGGAGCCGGACGTGCCATTCTTGCGGATGATATGGGATTGGGAAAAACCATTCAGGGGATTGGAGCTGCAGCGTTATTCAAGCAGGAAGCAGGTATAACACGAGTGTTGGTTATCTGCCCTACGTCATTAAAATCACAATGGGCGAGTGAAATCCGTCGGTTTTCTGATTTGACATCGTTGGTCGTTATGGGAAATCCAGAGGAACGCGTGGATCAATACAAAACAGATGCTTTTTTTACCATATGTAATTATGAACAAATATTAAAAGATATTGATACCATTGAAACTTCCTGTTTTGATTTAATCATTCTGGATGAAGGGCAACGAATAAAGAATTGGGAAGCAAAAACCAGTCGGATGATAAAGGGTTTGAAGAGTCGGTTTGCATTGGTGTTGTCCGGAACACCCTTGGAAAACCGGTTAGAGGAATTATATTCGGTGATGCAATTTATCCAGCCCCGTGTGCTTGGGCCTATGTTCCGGTTTTTTAATACCTATCGTACTGTGGATGAAAAAGGAAAGGTTTTAGGGTACAAAAATCTGGATCAGCTTCGGGAACAACTCAAACCGTATCTTTTAAGACGGCATCGAAAGATGGTTATGAAAGAACTGCCACCACGTACGAATCAGATTCGCCGAATTCCACCAACCGAAGAGCAACGCATCGTACATAACGAACAAAAACGTATAATCGCAAGCATTCTTACAAAAAAATATTTAAACGAAATGGATTTGATCCGCCTTCAGAAAGCCTTACTCATGTGTCGGCTTGCGGCAAATGGAACGTTTCTTGTGGATAAGCAGCTTCCAGGATATTCCAGTAAATTACAGGAATTGAAAGAATTACTGGAACAGCTTAGTATGGATGATGACAGGAAAATGATTTTATTTTCTGAATGGACTACCATGTTAGATCTGATTGAACCCATACTGGAAAAATTGGACATATCCTTTGTACGGTTAGATGGTTCGGTGCCACAAAAAAAACGGCAATCCCTGGTGAATTCTTTCCAACAAGACCCTTCTTGTAAAGCATTTTTAACAACCAATGCAGGCTCCACAGGATTAAATCTGCAAGCTGCGAATACTATTATCAATGTGGATCTACCATGGAATCCAGCAATTTTGGAACAACGGATTGCTAGGGCGCATCGAATGGGGCAACAACAACCGGTAAGTGTATATTTATTGGTTACCATGGATACCCTAGAAGAAAGCCTATTGGGAACGCTTGCAGGGAAAACCAACCTATCCCTGGCTGTACTCGATCCAGATAGCGATGTGACTCAAGTGAATCTCACATCCAATATGGAAGAACTCAAACGCAAGATGGAAATTCTGTTGGGTACAAAGCCGGATGCGAGCCTGGATGAAAGTGAGAAGTCGCGGGTTGAGGAAGAAGCAAGAAGAGTAGCTCGCAAGGAACAAATTGCACAAGCAGGAGGTCAATTATTCACCGCTGCTTTCTCCTTTATGGAACAGATGTTGCCGAAACCTCCAGAAGAAACCATCGAATCGGAATCGCTTGAAAACATGTATCAGCTATTTAAACAACAATTAACCGAGAATCTTGATACGGAAGAAGA
>CAYPZJ010000146.1:0-10944 GCA_964414635.1 uncultured Spirochaetia bacterium | reverse complement strand
ATAGATTATGAAGATGATTCATGTAAAAACGTCCACTGGAATTCCCATCTTTCAAACTGCCACGAATATTGATTTTCTTGAATAACTCAGGCGAGGGGGATTGTTTGATAATTTCATAGGAACCTGGTTGAAACACTGCAACCGATTTCCCCTCCACTTGTATGATCTCAGAAGGTTCAGTCCTTTCATAAATGCGATAACAATAGGCGTCTTGATCCTCACGAACCCGTAGAATTTTTGAAGGTTTATACTGATCCGTTTTACGATAAATCAATACAAACTCATAGCATTCGTGAAATGCTTTATCGCCTTTTAAAATACGGTTCGGATGACGCACTTGAACACAAATTTGAGTAAGAAAATGTTCCCTTCCAAATACTTCATCACAAATCAACCGTAACGTATGGGCTTCGTTCTCATCTATACTAATACAGATAACCCCGTTCGGTGCTAACCATTCCCGACTACATAATAAGCGTGTATACATAAAAGATAACCAGGATCCTGAATGAATCGTTTGGGTGTTATTAAAGCAGTCGTTATAAATAAATTGATTGCCCGTATTATAGGGTGGGTCAATATAAATGCATTTTATCGTTTCTTCAAACCATGGACGGAAATGTTGTAACCCATCTAGATTATCACCTACCATGATTCGATTATCCCAGTTATCAGGTATGAGACTATTCCGTTCATCGACATGACATTGAATGGGGTGAGGTTGTTGTAACGCTTGTAACGATTGTTGCTTGTCTTCCCAAATGAATTCCATAACTGATGGGAGCGCACACGTGATAGTATGCTGCAATCCTTCCTTAATTTCTAAATGGCATGCCTTGATTTGATTTATGGATTCGTGAGCTGTAGAATTTGTTCCTTTAATTGATTAAACTCAATCGGTTTGGTAATATAGTGATCTGCACCAAGTTCCATAGCTAGCTTATAATTGCGGTCATCACCGTAGGCAGTGATGATGTAAACATGCAGCTGGGGATGGGATTCTTTGATAATCTTCAACAATTCTAACCCACTCATATCAGGCATATTAATATCCGATAGAATGAGAACAATATCCAGAGGTTGCTCTGCTGAAAGATATTCCAGCGCTTCTTTCGCCGAAAAAGCAAATTGGAAACTAAGCGTACCCTGTTTTATTTCTCGTCGGAATTTTTGTTTAAACAGGATCTCAATATCCCGTTCATCATCAACAACCAAAATTTCTCGACTCATGCTATCTAACCGCCTGGTTTTTTCAATCCAAATATACTGAAATCCATAGAAATTGTCTATCCATAACACGATTTATTTGCTAGCCAGTAGTTCAAAAACACCTACCGTATCGCATAAAATAAAATCCAGCGGAAAAAATCCATTGTTTCGATTCAAATGGAATTGAACATAATTGTTGGTGTTGTCCAATAGTACGCATGGTTCAATCTAATTAAGCTAGGATAGCACAAGCTATTCTTTAATGATTCGACTCCGGTTCCACTACGCATACCGAGTTACGCTTTCTGATACGCTTTACACAGATGAACCATTGAAAAATTTGATTAAAGGATGGCATTCATGAACCAACAACAAAGATGCTTATTCATACAACCTTCAATGAGCGTCCGAATGATGTTTGCACTTACGTATTTGGCACTATTGATTATACAATGTGGATCAGGAGGAACCTATTGGGTAAAAGATGAAGAACGCCTCCATTCCGTGTATCAAACGATGGATGGAATTGCTATCGAAGGCTATGACCCCGTGGCATATTTTACTATGGGGGAACCAATCCAGGGAACCTCTGAATATACGTATATCTATCAAGATGCAATCTGGTATTTTGCAAATGAAGAACATCGTGCAATGTTCAAAGACAACCCTGAAGCATATCTGCCTCAGTACGGAGGATTTTGTGCCTGGTCCGTAGCAGAAAACAATTATATCCCGCCTGCACCGAGTGATCCGACAGCCTGGTATATCCACGATGGAAAACTCTATCTCAATTATAATGATACAATTAACAAAAAATGGATCGAATCATTTCAGGAAAAAAAACCGAAAGCAGATCGTCAGTGGGAAATGAAAAAAGAACAAATACGTACTGAACTGAATAAAAAAGCTAACAAGCCAACAGTCAGTGGGTAGTTGGAAGGCAATAACGGGTAGCGATCAGCAGTTTGCAGTCTAAGATTCGTGGATAGCTGAAGAAGCATTCAGTTAACTGATGTTTTATAAAAACAAACGAAGAAAAAGACTTGACTTATTTGAGGTATAGTAGTACCTTAATATATATATAACGTAAGTGATTTATATCGCTTAACTTAAGGAGAGCCTATGAGTATGTTTTGCTTTCAATGCCAGGAAACAGTGAAAAATGAAGGATGTACCAAGCGGGGTGTCTGTGGGAAAGAAGAAACGACAGCCAACCTTCAAGATCTGCTTATTTATAATGCCAAAGGAATCTGTCTATTTGCAGAGCAGCTACCAGCTGAATATTCTAATTCCATTCAACAAATTGGGCGTTATTTGATCGAAGCGATTTTTTCAACGATTACGAACGCCAATTTTAATACAAATGACATGCTACGTTACATTCAAAAAGGCATAACGTTAAAAGAAGAACTTAAAAATCGAGTCCAGAATGCTGCAACACCAATTAATCATCCCGCTGCGCTCTGGTTTCCAAAATCCAAAGAAGATATTATCGGTACAATGGGCACAGGAAGTGTCCTTTCCACGGAAGAACCAAATATTCGTTCCCTGCGTGAATTACTCACCTATGGGATAAAAGGTATTTGCGCTTATGCACATCATGCAAAGGTTTTAGGGTTCGAGAAAGAATCGATCTATCAGTTTATTATAGAGGGGTTGGCAGAAACCACAAAATCACTCACTCAAGAACAATTAGTAGAATTGGTGCTAAAAGCCGGATCCACTGCGGTTGATACTATGGCACTGTTGGATGAAGCCAATACAAAAACATATGGCAATCCCGAAATTACTGAAGTCAATCTTCAGGTTGGATCAAATCCAGGAATTTTAGTTTCGGGACATGATTTAAAGGATTTTGAGGAGCTATTGGAACAAACAAACGGAACCGGTGTCGACATATACACCCATAGCGAAATGCTTCCTGCCAATTCCTATCCACGATTCAAAAAATACAATCATTTGGTTGGGAATTACGGCAGCGCATGGCACAACCAGAAAAAAGAATTCGAAGCATTTAACGGTCCCATACTCATGACCACAAATTGTTTGGTTCCACCTTCAGAAAACTACAAAGATCGGTTATATACAACGGGTGTGGTGGGATTTGAAGGGATTCCCCATATACCAGAACCGGAAGATGGAAAACCAAAAGATTTTTCCCGTATCATTGAACAAGCCAAGCGATGTGATCCACCCACTGCGCTGGAAACCGGTTCATTAACCGCTGGATTTGCTCACAACCAGGTACGTATGCTATCAGATAAAGTTGTGGATGCGATTAAATCCGGTGCGATCAAGCGGTTTGTTGTAATGGCAGGCTGTGATGGAAGGCAACCAATTAGGAAGTATTTTACCGAAGTAGCAGAACAACTGCCACCTGATACGATCATATTAACCGCTGGATGTGCCAAATATCGTTATAACAAACTACAACTTGGGGATATTCAGGGTATTCCGCGGGTTTTGGATGCGGGACAATGTAATGACTCCTTTTCACTGGTACAGATCGCATTGCTATTAAAAGAAAAATTTGGGTTGGAAAATGTGAATGATCTTCCGTTATCCTTTGATATCGCATGGTACGAACAAAAAGCAGTTGCGGTACTTCTAGCATTATTGGCTTCCGGCTTTAAAGGGATCCGCGTCGGTCCGACCCTTCCCGCATTTCTTTCCGAGGATGTTGCTTCGGTTCTTATTTCAGAGTTTGGATTAAAAGTTATCAGTAATCCTCCACAAGATGTCCAGTCTATTATGGAAGGCGCATAAAACGTGTGTAGACGATCATGATATAACACTGCATCATATGACAAGATTTTACCAGGGTGCCTCCCGTTCGGGGAGTGGATCGGCTGTAAAAGCCATACGGTGGGATAAGTGCATGAGCAAATCAAATCGGATTTCATGATAGGCTTGGTCATTCCATAAATTTATTTGTTCCGCTGGATCATTTATTACATCATACAATTCACCGGCATCCAAAGTATGGTAAACGATCAGTTTGTACTGTTCGGTACGCAACATGGTGGCATAACACATAGGATTCTGATGGTTATGCATCCCATTATAATATTCACAGTACACATGCTCTCGATGGCTAGCTTGCATATTATGGGTAAACAAAGGTAGCATGGATTTCCCTTGCATTCCAGGATGATGAGGGATTCCTATGATATCCAACACGGTGGGCGCTATATCGACCAATTCTACTAAATGGGAATATCGTTTTCCTGCTGGAATCAAACCTGGTTTTGCCATCAGCAATGGGACATGAACGGCGGGATCATATAGATGGGGTCCTTTGAGGTAAACCCCGTGATCACCAAGCATTTCACCATGGTCGGACATGAAGATTATTAACGTATTATGTAGCTGATTGGTATGTTCTAAAGCATGCCACAACCGTTTCACCTGATGATCAATTAGCTCACACATTGCCCAATAAGCAGCTCGTAGCCACTTATGATCTTGGTCGGTCATTTCTTGGTAGGCGAGGTATCCTGGCGTATTATACGCCCCATGTGAATCCCGTTCTTGGAATATTGTTTTGCGATCCCATTCATCAGGAGTACAATTGGGTAATGGAATGGAATCGATACAATCGAAATATTTATCCAAATAGGTTTTAGGTGGATCAAATCCATGATGGGGATCAAACAGATTGATGGAATATAACCATGGGGATTCTGATTCCTGATGCGCCTCAATAAAATTCAGCGCTTGCTGAACACACCACGTGGTCTGGTGATACGGTTCCGGCATCCCATATCGCACGTGAGACGAACAAGGATGTTCCTGACTGCCGAAGGTCTGATTCTGTTCTCGTAACCAAAGCAGATATTCATTGGTTGTCCAGTTTGGATATGGATCGTGGGACCAATGAAAATCGTGATACCCATCATTTATCCTTCTTTCCATACCTTTACATACCGATGGGTGACAGGCTGATACATGTAGTTTACCCGATAGACCACAGATATAACCATGTTCGGCTAAGATCCGAGGAATCAATACTTCATCGGGAGGAATACTTTGCCCATTCTGTCTGCATCGTGTCGTTCGTGGATATCGGCTGGTTAAAAAACTTGCGCGACTCGGCGTACAAATCGTAGATTGGGAATAGGCATGCTCAAACACGACACCTTGATTGGTTAACCAATCCAATCCTGGGGTCTGAACCCATTCATTTCCATAACAGCGTAACGTATCATATCGTTGCTGATCAGTACAAATCCACAAAATATTGGGTGATTGATTGATTTCTTTATTCATACAAATACTCATTCAATAATTTGATATTATCCTTTTGCAACATAGATGTTGTGTTAACCCGTACAAAAAAGATTATATAACCGCGCTAGTAACTTGGGACGACTAAAAATGGTTCGACACTTCGACTCCGCTCAGTGCACGTTCATTGAGCGGAACCGAAATGAATCCTGAACTAATGAATCTCATAATTTTAAGTGTCCATTGGAACTAGAACCAAATTTCCAGCATAGTAAAACATAACGAAGAATAATCGAGACTCCAACCATTTGTTATAGAAGGATGAATCTGAAAGTAATGCAAAATATTTAAGACAACCTCAGAGGGAGAAAGGGTCTTTGCAAGAAGCGAAGCGCCGAAGTAATCTTTTTTATACAGAGATTGCTTCACATTGTTCGCAATGACCTTGTACTTGTTTCATCAGTATGAAATTCATCCGATACAGAATCCCCCGTTTTTGATGATTTTATCGCCATATTTTCTAGATGTGGTATACTTGTAACAAATGACACCAGTGCCTATTCCTTTTTTTAAAACGGTGTTCAGACCCAGCCCTTTTGGAGAAAACGATGCGAAAATCACGGTTTGTTTACATACCACTATTATTATTATCCATAGGACTCTATGCAAATAACCCATTAACCACGTATGAACAACGAGTTAGCGGCTTAGACTATATGGATAAAGCAATTGTAGAAATTCGAGATACGGTTCGAAGCATCCTTGATACCTGTGATATTACTAAACAAGAGATGATGGATAGTTATACAGGGGAACCAGAAACGTTTTGGGGATATTATGTCTATGGTCGTTCCTGGGAATCGATAGAACCATCAGAAGAATGGCTACAAACGTTTTGTTTTGATATGAAGGGGTATGCATTCCAACCGGTTTGGTATGGGGAACGCGTGGATCTTTATGTAATGGGTGGATCAGGGTTGCATCCGCGTTTGATGTATACAAAATACTTGGGAGATGAAGGCTTTTCTGTGGATAGCTATTATACATTAGTAGAGCAAGATATGGGTACGTATGTGCAACCAACTGATGGACCTCTGTTTCGTTTTGCTCAACTATTTGTGGAAGGCAAAGTATTTGCAGAGGGCAGACTTTGGTTAGATCCTGAAACATCCGAGCAGCTTCGCTGGGATCTGCGTGTACAAAGTGGATATGAAGCCAGCTACGCAGATTTACGTCGGTTACTGTTAACCGATTGGCGTACTTATATAAAAGAATTGCCTTGTGTACCCATTACAAGGTAGCGTTGGAATTATTTACAGACATCCGCAATAGAAAATCCATTTGCTAAATCTTAGAACTGAGTTTATCTTATGTAAAGTAAAGCATGTGATCCTACCTAGCAGACATGCCTAGGAAATCACGCTTCGATTTTAGTACCAAATCCACGAAACGGCAATACGTTGAGGAGTCCCTATGAATGCTGTAGAACAACGTTACAATACACAAAAAAGAATATACCAAACCATTTTATTCACAGGAATTCTGGTTTTTTTTATTCTCTTGACTGCCACCTGCTCCACAGCGCAAAACCAAAGTAATATGAATACTAATTCCGAATACACTTCTGTTTATTCAAAATATTTCGAGCACGGAGTCATTCGGATAGGAGATATCATCCTTCCTATTGAAGTGGCTCGGAAACCTGAGAATCGACGCTTAGGATTGATGTACCGCCCTTCCATACCAGAAAATTTCGGGATGCTTTTCATTTTTGAATCCACCCAACCCCTTTCCTTCTGGATGAAAAACACGGAAGTCCCCTTGGATATTGGATACTTTGACGCTTCCCGTACGCTATATGATATTCATCAGATGGAACCGTTTGATGAATCTTCGGTACGTGCGTCAAAATGGGGAATCTATGCATTGGAAGTTAATCAGGGTTGGTTTGAACGGCACGGCATCGAGGTAGGAACACGTTTTGAGTGGGTTCAACATCCCGACGACGATACGCCGCAGCCCCATCAAGCATCTAATTGATCAGTAAGATAAGATAGGAAAATTCCAGCAGCTACCGAAACATTCAGGGAATCCATATCCCCACGTCGTTCAATCATATAAATAGAATCTGCTAATTCCATGATTTTTTTACGGATACCCTTCCCTTCTGAACCCAGAATTAGAATAAGGTTTTGGTCTTTAGCTTGGTCGATCCTGGATTTGTGAATGGGTATACCTTCAGTTGATGATGTTGCTATGAGTTTGAACAGATGCGTTTTAGCTTCTCTTAGAACGGTAGCCAGATTATCTACCCGAATTAGCGGAATTTTCCCAATCGCTCCGCTGCTGGTTTTGTGCGCAACCTCCGATAGATTGGCACTATTTTTGGACTCAAAGATTACTCCGCCTACCCGAAAAAAAGTTGCTGAACGCAAAATCGCTCCCATATTATGAACGTCGGTAATCTGATCCAAAGCGAGCAGAATATAAGGTGCGGTAGGTTGTTCTTCTTCCCAAAAAGCATGGAGGTTCTCATAGACAGGAACATCTAATTCCTTGATGGATGCAATCACACCCTGATGATTCCGCCCCCGTGCTTGTTTTGCAAAAAAACGATCCTCCATCCAACGAAACGGAATACTCCGATCCTTGCAACATTTCAGAATATGATCAACACTCGCATCCATCAACCCTAATTTCAAATAGACCATTTCCAATGCGATGGATTCGTTTTGCAGTGCCTCATAAACTGGATGCTTTCCGTATATGATTCTCATCGATTCAACCCATAATTGGGGGCTTCTTTCGTAATAAAAATATCATGGGGATGGCTTTCCTGATAAGCAGCAGACGTGATTTGGATAAATTGTGCATGTTCTCGTAACGCTGGAATATCCTCACATCCACAATATCCCATCCCTGATTTTAATCCCCCTATCAATTGATATACATATTCCCCAAGTGTACCTTTATAGGGAACCCGTCCTTCGATTCCTTCCGGTACTAGTTTCCCAACTTCTTCCACATGCTGTTGTTGATAGCGTGCTTTTCCGCCTTCTTTCATAGCAGAAATGGAACCCATTCCACGGTAAGCTTTATATGTTTTTCCTTGAAAGTGAATGATTTCACCTGGACTCTCCAATGTTCCCGCAAACAAATTTCCTATCATGACAGCAGAAGCCCCCGCTGCAATAGCCTTCGGAATATCCCCAGAATAACGGATTCCTCCATCAGCGATGATAGGAATTTTATGCTTATCAGCCACTTCCACTGCATACATAATGGCAGATAATTGAGGAATACCCACCCCAGCTACAACACGGGTTGTACAAATGGAACCCGGTCCAATTCCTACCTTAACTGCATCCGCTCCCGCGTCGATGAGGAATTGACATCCTTCTGCAGTACCAATATTCCCTGCCATGACATCTACTTCGGGAAATGTGGTCTTTAAATATTGAATCATATCAAACACCGATTGCGTATGACCATGCGCCGTATCTACAACCAGGAGATCGACATTTGCTTTTTTTAAGTGAAACGCTCGTTCTTTTTCATCCTCGGTCACCCCAACCGCAGCGCCTACCCGTAATCGTCCAAATGAATCCTTACACGAAAGAGGGAATTGCGTCGTTTTGGTAATATCTTTGATTGTAATCAATCCACGAAGTTCCATCTGATCATTTACCAAAAGCAGTTTTTCCACTTTGTGGGTTTGTAACATTCCTTTTGCTTTTTCAAGGGTAGTCCCTTCCGGTGCTGTAACCAGATGGTCTTTTGTCATATGATCGGCAATGGAATCATCCAACCGGGTCAGAAATCGGAGATCCCGATGGGTAATGATTCCCACCAGTTTGTTCCCTTTCACAATAGGAAAACTGGAAATCCCCTTATCATTCATAATGCGCACGGCATCTTCAACTTTTGCATCTGGAGCCAGCGTGATTGGATCTTTAATCACAGCATATTCCGAACGCTTCACTTTTGTGACTTCGTTAACTTGCTCTTCGATAGAAAGATTTTTATGAATGATTCCCATCCCGCCTTCCCGAGCAATGGCGATGGCAAGCCGCGCATCGGTAACCGTATCCATCGCAGCAGATAGGATTGGGATGTTTAAGGATATATTTTTTGTAATACGAGTTTTCACATTTACTTCTGTCGGAAGAATCTTCGAATAAGCAGGTAATAGAAGCAAATCGTCGAACGTTAACCCTGTATCTATAATTTTCTTCATATGCTACACCTATCCTTTGTTTATTTGCATTAATATTTCCTTATGTACACTATGGCTGGATGCAATTTGTTTTGAATATAGGTAGTGTCAATACTAGTGTGGGTTTGTCGAAATGGTATCCAAAGTGGTTCCATATTTTAAGGTAATATGGTTGGGTATATTCGTCAACATAGTAGAACTTGCTCCTTGACTTCAAGCGCTATTTGTATTATTTACGGGTATCACACAAAGGAGGATGATATGAAACGGATCATGCTTTTGGGGTTAATCCCTTTGGTTCTGATTGTATTTATAAACCTGCAATCCTGCGGATCAGCAGGAGGGATGTTGGCAGGAGCGGTAGGAGGTGCTGTAGATGTATCAGGTAGTATTGACATTTCAGGTATGATTGCCGCGGGAGGAATGGTCAAAGGCGCTATGAATTCGTTCTCTGCGATCGCCCGTTTTTCTGGGGGATTGGAAATGAAAGCCACATCATCGGAGGAAGTTCCCCAACGCATTATGGAGATCATCGAACAGGCGATGGGAAGTGGGAATCCTGTAGATTTAGCCTTTGTAGTAGATACCACAGGATCAATGGGTGATCATATTGCCGAGGTGCGAAATACCCTCTCCGAGATCGTTGACAAGCTAAGTAATACAACAACGGATTGGCAAGCCGCATTCGTAGCGTATCGGGATTTAGAAGATGACTATGTGTCTCGGGTTGCAACTGCCTTTACCACCGACACAGCATCCCTACAGGAAGGCATTGCTTCATTAGAAGCCAATGGTGGTGGCGATTTTTGCGAACATGTCTATGCTGGGTTATATCAAGCTCTAACGGATCTATCCTGGAGGGAAGGAACCGATCATCATTTGATTCTTATTGGAGATGCACCTGCCCATAATGATTATTCTGATCCACGGAATAGAGCGGCAGTGGAACAATTGGCTTCAGAAAAAACTGCAATGATTCATACAATTGTTATTACCTGTAATGCTGCATGTCGTGCGTTATTAAAACTTACAGGGTCGGATAGTTGTGATTAATCCCATATAGGAATCAGAAGCAACTATTTATATAAACAATTGAATTGCTTCATTGTAGATTATTAGAATGTCAACCCGCTTTCTGAATTTCATAAATTCATTCCAGGCTAAATCGTCCATTTATATCCTAAAAAATAGGTTGTACAAAGTCACGCAGCAATTCGACCCCAGAAACAGGAAGAGTATCCAAAATCTTATAGCCATAATCCCGAAGTTTGGTTCGTGGTTTGGTTGTGTTG
>CAYPZJ010000145.1:0-10975 GCA_964414635.1 uncultured Spirochaetia bacterium | reverse complement strand
GTATAATCTAAAACATAAAATCTATAAAAACCCAGAGATGAAATCGCACCCTGCCTTGCCCCTTTTGGTGACAGTTTTGTTTTTTATTATCTTCTTTCCTATATTAGGGACTGTTGTAATGGGTAAGAACGATAGCAGTAAACAACGATTCTACGAAGACCTTCACTAGGGCGAGCACGAGCATTAAAAAGGGAATGTGCCATGATCCCTGTTAGGAGAGGAGTTACTAGTGGAAATATCAGACCAAGCTAAGGAAATTTTACTCGAAACCATAAAGAAAATACAAGAAATCGAGCAGGATGGGGGTGGATATGTCCTCATTTCTGTTCGAACGATGGACGAAGCTGCAGGAATTGGGGAGTTGTTGGGAGAAGCGTTGCAGAAGCCGCTCGATGATTCCTACCCGCCATACATCCCTATTCCCTATGATATGTTTGAGTATGGGGATGAGGAAGCAGAATCGGAAGAAGCAGCTGAAGAGGGGCAGGAATTGGAACCCGAGGATCGAACCAGCTTCAACACGGAAGAACGCTACATTCATATGATAAAAAGCCTTTCGGATGTAGAAATTTTAGTGGTGTATGGAGTGGAGCGTCAGAAAGTAGAAGCGTTTTCGATTTTGAATAATACAGCATTTGTTCCTAGGAATGACGGGAAAATTGTAGTCATCATCTGTTTAGCAACCATGGTGGATGATTTACAGGAACAAGCCGTAGATTTTTGGAGCTGGGTACGGGATGCCATGATTATTGTCCCTAATTTGGGACTCATGAGTAAAATCCGCGAACGGTATGTAAAGATAGCGCAATTGCTTCGTCCCGGATCCGAATTGAATATTGATTTAGTACTTACCCGCGATAACCTGAAAGAATTGAGTAAGACACTAGAAAAGATTTCCAAGGTACTTGCTTCCAATCCTAAATTTATGAAGGTGGTGAATTTAGGGAAGAAGTATCAACCGATTGCAACCAATGTGATTAGCCGGTTGGATGATCTACTAAAAACAACGGATCCGTTACTGGAAATAAAAATTGATAACATCCAGAGCAATGAAGAACTTCAACAAATTGACCGTTCGGTACGTAAAGCGCTGAAACAACTTGCAGAAATAAATCAACCTTTGAAAGAAGCCATTTCGATTGTTTCTAATCTGGCACCTTTGATGAAGGTGCTAAACAAGGCGATTGGTGTGGAAGAAACCGGAACCAACCCAGTAGAGGAATTGAAAGAATCCGCCAATCGTATTGGGCTACAGGGGTTGGATTTAGTACTCAACGCGGTGGAGGTGGGAAGTGTGTCATCTTCTAAAACCTTGATATCTCGGGCGCTTGCTGCGTTGGGTGCGAAAAAGTGGGATTGGAAAAGCCTTGCGCATCAATTGAGTTTGGATACGATACTCGTCTCAAAACTAATCGGTGCAGCGGGTACGAAAATACGGGATGAAGGCGTTTCTGCAGATTTATCCGATAACAAATATGCGTTTGTGAATGCGATTAAGGTTTTGGGGGAGGATAACCTCCGCATATTCCTTAATTGGCAAGCCAATGCTGTACGAATAGAGTTGGGTCCAGCTTTTCGTCCTATTTTTGATGGGATCTACCTCCATACGGTATATACACTAAAAGTGGCGAAAGAGCTGTACGAAATCCTTCGGAAGAATAATGCAGTAAGTGATATTGATCCTGATTTGCTCCAAACTGCCATTCAGATGCATAATGTGGGATCGGTATTCCTTGCTGAATACGTAGCGAATTTTCTTGCCTCCCAGGAAGCGGGTCCTCCACGCGATCGGCATCCCTATTTGATGATGCTGTCTCGAGCCTATCCTCGAAAGGAGAACGTATTTGAGGATTTTGCTACTTCATTGGAACTGATACAGTACGAGAAAATGAATTTTGGGTATGATCATACGGAAATTGGTCGTGAAACCGCACGGAAACTGGAATGGCCCGATAGCGATCCGGTTACATGGATTATTACGAATCATCACCACGCTTCCTTTGTAGCCTATCCTCGACGAGCAGATAAGGGGCAGCCACTTATCGCATCACCTGTGGAACAGTTGAATGGGAAAAATCTTAACACCACCCTTCAAACCCATTATCTAGTGATTCTCGCCGATCAAATATTTGAAAAATATGCACATTACAAAGAACGAATCCGCACGGCTGAGGAACTAAAGGAATATCAAGAATTTTTGGGGGATAATCCTGCTATTGATAAGACATTCCTCAAACATACACAAAACTTACGTTCGATTCTTGGTAAACAAACGATTATGGAGGATATGGTGGATTTGCTTGTCAAGCAGATCGAGGATTATCGCCGTATCCTGCCGAATGCGAAACAGGATTTTGCCAAGGTGGCGTTTGGAAAGTAAATCATAGCGATAGAAATACATTATATCGATACGGACTTCTACAAGCTGACGGGCATATCTTCCGTTTGGGGTATCTCCGTAACAAGATACCGATCTATTGCTTGTTTATATTGAATATCGATTAAAATCAGGGTACGGTCATCGGTGGCAGCCCGATCCCCACAGAAGGAATCCAACGCTTCGAGAATCAGCTGTTCTAATTCGGTGCAAGATAGCTCAGGATACTGCCGAATCAAATGAAGCAAGCGTTCCTCCCCAAAAAAAGCCCCATCTGCATTCCGTGCTTCAACGATACCGTCGGTATATAGAATAAGACGATCTCCAGAAACAAAATCAAACGAACCCGTTTCATACTCCATATCATCCACAACCCCAATAAGAAAACCATCCGTATTTAATTCGATGATTTCTTTGGTTGCTTTTCGGAATACAATTCCGGCGTGATGCCCTGCGTTGGTATATTCAATAAGGTTTTGATTAAAATCCAACTTGCAGATAAAACCCGTAAAATATAATCCCGATGATAGCAGCGTGGGTTGGAGATTCGCATTGACATTGGTACATATCTCGCCTGTGGTTTTATCTGGTGTGAACTCATTCCCAAATGCAACCTTCGCCATGGTCGTAATCAGCGCGGACGGAACACCATGACCAGAGACATCAATAATGGATACACCATAACGATTATTACCCAGATTGATGATATCATAAAAATCACCACTGGTTCCCGTCATCGGTTTTAGATGTGCGGTCATAAACGTATCTTCATAGTTAATGAGTTCGGTTGGTAGAAGCGCCTCCTGCACTTGTTGCGCAACCTTCATTTCCCGAACCATTTCTTTATTCATTTGGATGATTTCATAGGTTCGCTTTTCTACTTCCTCTTCCAATCGCGCATTGTATTGACTTAAATCCGCATACGCATGGGTCAGCTGCACCCCCATATCATTAAATTCATGAGCCAGTACCGCAAATTCATCCCGGGTTCTTATTTCCAAAGGATAGAAATGATTGGCTTCTTTTATACGTCGTCGGATGTAGCTTATCCCTTTCATTAACTCAAAAATGGGTTTCACCATATTCCGAGAGAGAAAGATACTGGCAAGAATGATGATTAAAATAACGACAGCAGTTAGGATGGAGAGAAAACGTTGAACCATCCCTGCATTGGAAAAGGAATAGGGGATCATAATTTGTGCTTTCATCGGGTTGGCAAAGATTTCATCTTTAAATGTGATGGTTCGCACTAGGTGGGTTTGATTCAGATGTTCAATTAGGAATATCTCTTCATCTTCGCTTGTATTCCAATTTAAAAAAGGTTTGGGTTCACTTTTGATTAGTTCCTGATTTACTAAATTTTCACCATACGCGTTGTACATGGAGGTGATTATATAACGGTCATTTTTTGCAAGAGAAAAATCAAGGGTCAGATTCTTATCAAGCATCCGTTTAGCCACGTCTAGGGTGTTTGGAGGTACGATGGTTTTTGTTTTCAATAAGAAAGCGGGAGCTTTCCCATGGAAGATTAACTGCTGGCATTGGATAATAATTCCTTCTTCCAGGAAGTCAATTGTGGTAGCCTGTCCTGTACTTCCTTTCATAATAAATTCGTCATCCACTGAGAAATCGGGATGTAAATCATTGCTAAGATGAAAGATTAAATCACGGTTTGGGCTTTTTAAATCAAAAACCTGGATGGAATCAAACTGATACTGGGTGATGTAACGGTAGAAGGTCTTTTCTAAATCTTTTTTATCTTGCTTGTCCGAAGCATAATCATGCCGGAAATTCAAATCGTCGACCATGGATTGGGTAGCGAGTTCCACTTCTTCTTTATTGTGAAAAATGAGCTGGGTTAAGTATTGTTCTCCATTATTCAACCGTAATAGTAGTTTCTCTAATTCGTTATTGAATGCCTGATTGGTCATGTAATAGTAGACCAGGGTAATCGGTATAATCATCCCAATAACAAAAGTAAGGATAATCTTATAAAGGATTTTAAATCGGGCTTTGGGGGTAGGGGAAGTCATCATTCATCTCCTGGTTTGAAATAGTCGCACCTTACTCAAACAAAGGTTTATGCTCAGGATTTCGATCGAAAACAGCATCGGTTGTGGTACGATTTAGGTTATGTCCGGTTGCATAGTCATTTTCCAGACGACGGGATACCATTTTATAAACCGAAAACGCAAATTCAATCATTTTTTCATCGTTTCGCTCATCTGCATATTCATTAAATACAGAATACCCATCGTTCCCCTCAAAGGTAAAACGTGTAACCGTTAGATCGTAATAGGCATTCCGGTTTAATGGTTTTTCATTAATTATAATATCCGCTGGATTAATCCGATGATAGGGTTCCAAGCGGCTATCATAACTGAATCGTACCCCTGCAACTTGTCCAAAACTCTTTGTTTTCTTTGCCATCACCACTGAAACAGATTGCTCTAATAGCTGATAGAGAAATTCACCCGTCACCGGCATTTTCACAAAGTAATCATGATAGGGAATTGCATTGAATACGGTTTTTTTAGTGATTACACCCTCGGGTAATCCCGAAACAAAAAAACCACTATTAATAAGTACTACATCCGCTTCCGTTTCTTCTTTGGCTATTTGTGTTATCAATGTGCCCATGGGGGACTGATCATAATGATATTCCTCTTCAATGTGCTCTATCGGTTGGAGTGCATATGCAATGGGTTTATGGGAAACCTGTTTTAAATTACGTTCCAACGTATGCAGATCCGCTGCTAACGAAATATCGGGTTGTAATCGATCGGAAGTGATTTGATATAAGGTATAGTCTGGTGTTTCTTTCCCGTGAAATTGAACATAGTGTCCCAACGTGTAGCCTCGAGTTCCTCCTAAGTATACTTGATTTTTGAACCCTGAAGGATGCGCTAAACTCAATTGCACTTGTTCAGTTTGATTAATATCCTGGCTGACTGCAAACAATCCCGAACTATCAGGATGAATCAACTGGTAGATATCTTCGTATTCATTCGTTGGGAAATCGGTGGTATCTGTTGGGAAAATCATATCCCCCGCAATGAAGATATGTTCGATCCCTTTATCCTTCAATTCAGAAAGGATATTATTAAGCACCACTCGTTGGGGTAACACAGTCCAATTTCCTAATTGAATAGACTGGGTTTTTTCTTTAATTTGGTCGGTACCAATTCCTACAATTGCAATACGTCGCTTCTCATCGATGTAATATGGTTGAAAAGGGGAGGGTAATTTCCCGGTATCGCCTTCACTGATATTCGCCAGTACAAATGGAAATGTTGCTTGTTTAGAAAGGTTTTCGACTCCTTCGGGTAGAAAATAAAAATCTCGATGTCCCAATACCATTAAGCCTTTCCGATTTTTTTTAAATAGTTTGTTGAGCATTTCAATGATAGCCGATCCCGAGGTAAAATGGCTCACAGCATTTCCTGAAACAAAATTGGAGTTCAGTAAAATAATTGCATTCTCATCCCCATATTGATCGCATAACGTTTCAATTTGGCTGCTGAGTAAGGATATCCCGCCTACTTTTTCTTCTCCATTTTCCAACGACTCAGGAAAAATTTGTCCACGTAATGAGTTAATCACAAGAATATGATAGTCTACAACTTGGGCAATTTGGGTGGTTCCCTGGCATGTGGAAACCAAACCACCAAACAAGCTTATCCCCATTATTACTAGAAGTGCTTTACAACGCTGTTCATGGATAAAAAAACGGGTAACTGAAATCACATTAACCTCAGGCGACTAAGTACGTATCACTAAATAGTAAAAGGGAAAGATAAAAACGGTGTAAAGAATAGATTAATTTATCTCGGATATATTTTAATTTGTTTATTCCGCTGTAGCCTTATCCATCAACACCGAGGGAAGACGTACTCCCGGAAGTAAGCGTGATCCATCCGTAAGTGGATATTCCCTTCGATTGGATAGTTCTTGGATAAGCCTATTCCGACTCATTTCCAAGCGTAATTGATAGCTCGGCTCTTCTACTAGATTTTCATATTCCTGGGGATCGTTTTCCAAATCGAATAGTTGTTCTCTACCGGATTCCGTAAACCAAATATATTTGATACGTCCATCCGTAATAAACATCGTGCCTTCATCCCCATCATAGGTTGAGGCATGTTCTCCTTGGATGTATTCACGCCATGGAGGGGAATCTCCATTCGATTGCTCCAACCATGGAAGTAAACTTGCACCTTCGCATCGATTTGGGATGGGGATACCTGCCAGATCCAAAAAGGTAGGGTAGAGATCTTCCAAACAACTGATTTGCGGACAGGTTGTTCCTATGGTTTTATTTGGAGGTTTGATAATCAAAGGTACTTTGGCAGAGCCTTCATAAGGATAGGTTTTCCGAAATAGGTGATGATCACCAAGCATCTCTCCATGATCGGATGTAAACACCACCCACGTATCTTGAATCCCTAATTGACGCATGGCAATGAGTAACCGCCCTATTTGATTATCAATATGGGATATCTGAGCATAATAAGCTCGACGGGCTTGAACTAATACGTTATCTGGTAGGGTCCCACACCACGCATTGATATGTTGTACTGGTCGATCGTACACGGTTGCCCACTTCCCCACGGGAATTGTACTAATGGATTTGTTCTGATAGTATGTGTAGTATACTGTTGGGGGATCAAGCGGCGGATGGGGGCGGATAAAGGATACATTCAGGAAAAAGGGTTTGGTTCTATCCCGTCGACGCAAGAAATCAATGGCTTTATTGATAGTCCAAGTATTTACATGGTGTGATTCTGGCAAATGACTGGGGCGACTTGTCCATGAATTCGAATCCAAACCGTGATCCAATTCTCGTACCTGATGTCCCAATTCATCTTTTAGCCATTCTTCGTAATCATTCACGTATTTTCCATCAAAATTTTGAGCCCCTTCGTAGGAATCCAGCGAATGAAATCCACACAATTTTCGTTGTGGAAAGAAATGAGTCTTACCAACACAATGTGTATGATATCCGCTTTGTGACAACAGATGGGCTAGCATATCGCTATAATTCCAGGGAACTTGATCTTGGTATCCAATTCGTCCATGGGTTTTTGGTCGCAATCCTGTAAATAGTGACGCGCGAGAAGCAATACAGGACGGGCAGGTGGAGTATGTGGATGTGAATAACACGCCCTGACGAGCCACCATATCAAGATTTGGTGTTTCTACATCAGGATGCCCCAGTGCACTCAGACAATCCCCTCTCCATTGATCGGTTAGAATAAACAGAATATTGGGTTGTTGACTCATTATAACCTCCATTTGTAATACTTCTTAAATATAATCAGTGGACGATGTAATCTATTTTTTTTTATATTTAGGGTGTAAACCTTTCTTAGTTTTTCGCAAATATTGTGAAGTAGATGTACCATTTATGGATAAAACCTGATAATCCTAGATGAGCAACGCTTTTGTATTTGATATGTGCTGTTAGCACAATGAGATTAACATGGTCGGGTATCATAGAAGCCAGTCACATTAGGAATGTGATGGATGGGATTCGACCAAACCCATCTGGTGATACCCACACTATTCTTATATTAGTAAGGAAAAATCTATGATTAGTAAACGAATCGTTCTTTTTCTTCTATTCCTTGTAGTTATCGCAATCAATTTGCAGTGTATGCCGAGGAGTGCCTATGTAAGCATAACAGAACCACCAACACTTACATTCCCACCGGATAACTATTCTATGATGGGCACCGATCTGGAATTTTCGTGGCATACGGTACAAGGAGCGGAGCGATACATACTCTACTTAGATGACATCTCCATTTATGAAACCGAGTATGATACCGATTTTGAGGTCGATATGACAGAGCCACCTGATCCAAGCATTTCAACCTATGGGGAACATGAATGGTATGTATCGGCGCGGAATGATTTTTTTAAGTTTGATTCCGAGAAGCGCATTTTTGAGATATTCGATTTTTGAAAGAACAGAATTACGTTACTATGAATCAATGCTATAATTATGGAGTTAACAATGAATAGAATCACATCCTATCGCTTATTTATCCCGAACATAATCCTCCCATGTGCGATCATATTCCTACTCCTTTTCTCTGTAGGGAATCCTGGCTATGCACAGGAAGAAGCATCTTCTCTAGTGATTTCTGACCGCGTTTTTGATTTTGGGCTGGTATTTGGTCCTGGTTTTACTACCATATCTAATCCCCTAAGCAAAATGAAACCGGGGATCCGATTGGGCGTCTTTGCTGAAATGCGTAAACGATTTGGTCGTGTTTTTCTTGGAACCAACCTGGGGGTTAATCTAGAGACACGGCAAATTGGTTTTGATCGCGTGGATA
The DNA here is from genome assembly GCA_964414635.1 of uncultured Spirochaetia bacterium. Classification (GTDB taxonomy): domain Bacteria; phylum Spirochaetota; class UBA6919; order CAYPZJ01; family CAYPZJ01; genus CAYPZJ01. The sequence goes on along the minus strand of CAYPZJ010000145.1, from coordinate 2,254 downwards.
ATATAACCAACCTACTCCACGATATTCGAGTTCGATCCACAGAATTGGCGATGCCTTTACTTATTAAACCTGCTTTGAATATTAATTTCCTTACCATTCATCTCTTTTTGGGTGCCCAAGTTACCGTAAAAATTTCATCCGCAATCACCAGTGCGAATACTGGGTATACCGAACAATTAGTGGAACAAGCGAATGGAACTGGGATCGATCTGGTATGGGGAGCCGGTGTCTTTTTTGATTATTTAGCTCTGCAGCACGTTATCTTCAAACCAGGAATTGAATTAACCTTCTCAAAAGGGTTCTTTGACTATATCAACCCAGATCAATGGGGTGAAGGTGGGTCTGTATTCCAGGTAGCAATTCTGCTTCGATTCTATTTGGTTTCGCTATTTCCTGCGGAGAATATGAAACCATGATTCCTATTGTATTTTATATGGTAAATTTCCATTGACAATAATACGGTCGTTCTTCTTCATCGGGAGGACAGACCAGGCATTCGGTTTTAATACGAGGATCGATGGTATGGGCAAACCCTTGATATTCGACGATCCCGACTGATTTGCATGGGAAATCAGGTAGTTTTTTTCGCCGGCGGGTCGCTTGAACACGGCATTCATCCATAGTGAAAATAAGAGTATGATCATCCGGTCGTGATTGGCTTTGTTTATTCACGGTAGCATATAACCGATAGTCTAGGGCTTTGGAAAGGGAATCTAAACCGCCATCCTGTGGGATATCAAACGTACTCATGATTCGTTTGGCTTCCGCTACGGTAAATAACCGCCAGGATTCGGTATCCAGTTCAATCGCCACATCCATTCCATATTTCTTCTCAGAAGCTAAAAACCAACATCCATCGTGTGCCAACCAGCTTTTCCCATACGCCTCAATCAATTTTATTAATTCCGCTTTCGATAGCGATTCTAAGTCTAACATACTTAGCTCCTTTTTAACATGATTTTTTCTAACCGCATCCTATTCGGACGGCAGGAAATACCCAACGTATTTCACCATGGAACCTGTAGTAAGGCTTCTGTGCATTGTTTACATCATATGTACCCACTTGAAAGTGGTTTGATATTTTTTGGAGTGTCTGTGGCGCTTTGCGCCACAGACACCCATGTCAAAACTGAATCTTTCAAGTATATAACCAATACAGGCTTTAAAATAGTAATGGATTTCAATGAATTGTCAACAAAATTAGCGTGCAAGATTGATTAATTGCATAGGTAGGATGATGTTTAGAAGCATCGTATATGGTGTTGTGCTTGTATTGACTATCCCTTTAGGTGTGTCATACATGCAACATGAGATATCCGCTTAGTGAATAGATTATGAAGGGATGAATCTAATGATGAGGATACCAACACGGCTGTTATCCCAAAAAGATATCTGCTTTCGGACGTTGCAACCCTTTACTAAAACCATAGAATTCAGTCGACATGTAATATATTGCGGGTCCAACACGCCCCAAAAACATGGTGATACTTATTAATACCTTTCCAAAATCAGATAAGTCACTGGTTATTCCTAGACTGAGTCCACATGTCCCAAATGCAGAGGTTACTTCAAAACAAATAGGTAGAAAATGTTTGTTCTCGGATATGAGCAGCAACACGGAAACAAGGACAATGTAGCATGCTGATAAGCAGATAAATACAAGAACCCGGAGAAACAGGATGGTCGAGATACTTCGATTCATTAAACGCACGGGTTGTTTCTTGAATAATTGTATTAAGAAACTAATAACTATATAGACTGCAACAACTTTTATTCCTCCTGCTACCGACCCAGGTGCTCCTCCAATATACATGAAAAGAATGGTGACGACTGTGGTAACGGGTCGAACTTCTGACCAATCGGTGCGAGCAAAACCTGCGGTACGCCCTGCATTGCTGTAATAGAATGCAGTTGCTAATTTTTCGAAAAGATTCAATTTATCAAACGAAGCAGAAAATTCCGCTACGAGGTAAAACACAAATCCGACAACAAACAACCAGAATGTACTTAACAGAACAAGTCTCGAGGTCTCATTCAGACGGTTTAGTTCCAGACGCTGTTTGGAGGGTTTTCGGAATTTGTTTTTGACTAATTCAACAACATTATATATTAACATAAAACCTGTGGAGCCTAAAAAGCACGTAAACGTTAATAGGATTAACGCAAGCGGTTTATTGGAAAACCCAGCCAATCCATCAGGAAGACTTGAAATGCCTGCGTTACAAAATGCTGAAACTGCATGGAATATGCTTAT
>CAYPZJ010000144.1:0-10981 GCA_964414635.1 uncultured Spirochaetia bacterium | reverse complement strand
TCAGTAGCGGGTGTTGCTGCCGATGAATTATGTGGTTACCTTGATCGAAAAGGAATTTTAAAAGTAGGATACGGTGAATGGAATGACCAATCCTTTATTCGCTTGGTATGTGTGAATCCAGACTTGGAACAAATAGATGTGGATCGGTTTTTTAAACTGGTAAAAGAAGCTGCCGCTTCTTTCAAATCCCAGTCAGATTAATTTGTAGGCAACGTATCCAGGATACTTCGATCATTTTTAATGGGAGGGATTTTACTCTGAACATCCACGGTAACTTTTCGTTCCAACCAGGAAGTAAAAACCCGTGGGGATACCCATCGAACCAAAGGGGGAGCGAGAAATCCGCTACCCCGATAAATCTTATAATTAGGATTTAGTTCCATTAAGTATGCTTCGATTCGTGCAACAAATTCATTGGATTGATTTGGTGGATGGGTGTTTGCAAAGACCCATTCATGCCCTACGTGTTTGCTGTGTGGACGTATGGGAGCAGGACCCCATGTGAAGTATGGAATTATTAGTTGGAAATCGGTTGCAGCTCGGGACACAGCCTGTTCCACCTCTGATACGCCTAAATGTTCTCCTGCTACATTTAGAAAAAGTGCAGAGCGTCCTGTAATGATAAACTGATGGGGAAACGTAGATTTGAATTGTATGATATCTTCCATACAATATGAAAACAAACCATTGGGGGTACTCACGTAGACCACATAGTCCACATCTTTCTCTACTTCCCAGAGGGGTAAGCGGGGAGGATTGGTTTTCCCATAAGCATAGAAGGGAACAAACTCATAAAAGATTTCTTGGGATGGAATAAAAAAATACAATTCCTCAGTAGATGAAACCTGACAAGCAAAATAACCTTCAGCACTGGCATAGGAACCAAAAAAGTCAATATGTGAATGAAGTAGCTGTCTCAATGGTTCTCGATATGGTTCAATTGTTGTTCCAGAATAGAACACACAGGTAATGTGCTTCCATATTGTATTTAGCCCCTGCTCTGGAGATAATTCTGCATGTTCCCGAGCTAGGGTGAGAAGCTCCACCAACCAAGCTGGATTACTAGAAATCGTTCGGATATGCTCATGGATTACACTGCGAGCTAATTGTTTCATTTTAGTTGGAAAATGGCGTTCTGCATTGATTTTCTTACGAGGGTATAGGAATAACCAGTCTAAAAAAGGTGCCATCTTCGACACCATAAAACCACTCAGTCGATATGCTACTCTGCCATTCTCCAAGTTCAGTGGCTGATGGGAACCTACCACAAACAACCATTTTCCCAAATAAATATGATATTGTTTGGAAGTATGCGTGTAGACAAGTGTGGTAGTAAACGATCCTTGTTTAGTGGATTGAATTCCACGCGGGGTCAAAGGTAGGTATTTCTCTCGACTCGTTGTCCCACCACTTTGAAGGAAATACGGGATGATACCAGGTACAATAATATTCGGTTCCCCTGCAAATGCACGCTCCCCATACCCTCGTTCGTATTCCGCATAGGAACGCAAGGGCGTTATGGACTTGTAGTTTTCATACGTACATGAGGATAATAATTGGCTAAACTGATGATCTTTTCCAAATACAGTATGTTGGGATCGTGTTAATAATCGATATAAATGTTTTAATTGGGATTGTTTTGGATGTGGCAGACCGGATAGTCGGGGTTTTAATAAACGAGCAATAACCGGTTCAATGGGATTCATCTATCTTTTTTTACCTAAATATTGGAAATGGGATTCACTAAACCTCAAGTGTGGAACTGCATCTTTTTTGTTCGTACAGATGAATAGGGTTGGCAAAATGGTATCCCTGTGTTACATTATAATTAAGTGTTGCAAAAAAGCAACCACGCCTGTCAGAACCCTATCCTGGAGGAACTTATGCGATTCGGTATTACAATAGCCTTGGCCATATTAACGGTAGCTATTTTTAGTTTTTTATTTACTTGTGCGAATAACACACCCGAAGATGAAACGACGTCCTCTCGCGATACTATTGATAACAATTGCGAGATTCCCGAAATATGGGATATTGAATGTACGGTAGAAAATGGATGTGTACTCCATGTTGACTTACGGGATGAAGAAGCCAATCCATGTCATATTGAATCTACGGTTATAAAAAATTATCAGGAATGGGGAATTGAAGAAACGATGGATGGAGCATTTTTTGGAGAGGATCAATTTATTGAAGCATCAAGTGATTCGATGGTAGATGAAGGTTCTGTATACATTGTATTTGAATTTCCAGAACCCACTGGGGACGCACAGGGTTTGTGGGATTTTGGGTTGGAAAACCGACTGGAATTTTATAATGAAGTGGCTGCTTACATCGACAATAAAATACAACCTGGAACACCCATGTTAGCATTCAGTCTGTATGGAGATCCCATCTGCATGGGGGAAGGGGGAGTTGGGGTGGAATCTAACCAATCCGGTCTCGAACTCCAACCTGGGGATTATGTAGTTGGGAAATATACGTGGAAGGTTGGTGGTGACCCAGATTTGGTACAGGCGTATTGGAGAAAGCTGTGGGATACCTTCTATGGACCAACCAATGAAGAATTAGATATTGTAGAATCCGAATTCACAGAACAAAGTGTACCCTATACCGAGGAGACGGTTCGGGAAAATGGTTGTTCGGGATATGTAAATCTGGAAACGAATGATTGGTCCACCATGGTATTTGGTATGAGTGCAGATAAAATGTTTTATAATTTCAATGGTAGGATTGTCGCGATTTTTGTATATGACCAAGCGAACCCCGCACATGTAACAACCGCTGAATAATTTTTAGTCATTAATCTAGTTGCTCTAAAGAAAAACCGTTCCATTCAACAACGATAGCAGAAAAGCATGGATGATTTAATCCAGAAGGAAAAGTCATTGCAAAGAACAGCGTGACGAAACAATATCTTTTTTGAATCGAGATTACTTCACATGTTTGCAATGACTCGCTGTTTAGTTCCGCAGTACAGGGTTCATCGGTTGTGTCGGTACCCTACTTGACCAAAACGGGATTCTACATTACCCTTTAGGCATGAATATCTTCCTAACAGGTGGAACCGGGTTCGTAGGGTCCCTATTGGCGAAAACCCTTGCTGATAATAACCATCACGTTACCGTACTTGTTCGGGAAACGAGCAATACGAGTTATTTGGATTCTATACAGATTAAAACGGTCACGGGGTCCCTTTTTAATATCGATGGATTAAAAAAGAATATTGCAAACACTGATATGATTATTCATAATGCAGCAGTGGTTACGGCACTGAATAGTAAAGCCTTCTATGTGAATAATGTAGAAGCAAGTGTTAATCTTATGAAAGCAGCTTGTTCCAACCGGGAACGATTAAGGCAGTTTATTTTTATAAGCTCGCAAGCAGCGGCGGGCCCTGCACCTCCCGACCGCCCTTTAACAGAAATGGATATTCCTCATCCCGTTGTAGATTACGGGGCAAGTAAATGGCAAGCGGAGCAGTGTCTTCGGGAATACAGTAACGAGATACCGTTGACAATCCTTAGACCTTGTAGCATTTATGGTCCCCGGGATACGTCTTTTTTCAAGGTATTTCAGCAAGCATTAAAAGGAAGATTTGTTATTGCCGGTTCGGGGAAACAGCTATTAAACTTTCTATATGTGGTTGATTTTGTGCACGCTATTCTTAGAGTAGTGGAAGGGAAAATTCCTGAAACCTCTGCTACCTATTTTGTAAAAGGTCCTGGTGAGCATAGTTGGTATGATTTTAAACACGCTTTAGAAAAAGCAATGGAACGATCCTTAAAGGTCATTCGAGTACCAACGTTTTTAGTTGGAGCAGCGGGTTATTTGTTTTCCTTGGGTTCATGGATTACCCGTAAACCCAATATCATCAATAAAGACAAAATGCGGGAAGTACAGGAACAACGCTGGCTGATTGATTCCAGTGCGTTTGAGCAAGCTTATTCGTATAAACCCGAGTGGGGATTAGAGCACGGATTACGAGAAACGTACCGTTGGTACAGAGAGGCTAATTGGCTTTAATGCTGAGGTATGCCATGAATGTTTTCTTTTTCAACCCATTCAATGGGATTTCGGGAAATATGATAATTGGTGCTTTGTTGGATGCAGGGGTTCCGTTTGAGTATCTGGAAGAAAAGCTACAATCCTGCCCTTTGACTGGATATCGTTTAATTCATGAAAAAGTAGAACGGGGCGGCTTAATGGGAACATTTTTTAATGTGGAAGTCGTGGAGGATCAGCCCCAACGTAATTTAGAAACCATCATCAAGATAATCAAACGTTGCAAATTAAATGCGACCTATTTGGAACTTGCCCAATCGGTATTTTATAGACTAGCCCAAGCAGAATCAAAAGCGCATGGAGTACCTATTGATAAAGTGCATTTCCATGAAGTAGGAGCGGTGGATGCGATTATTGACGTGTTGGGAACCGTTTTCGGGTTTGAATATTTCGAGATAAATACTTTTTATTCCACAAGTATTAATGTGGGAGAAGGCACGGTGAAATGTGCACATGGGTACCTACCTGTTCCTACACCCGCTACATTAGAGCTATTACGGGGATATCCCATTTATTCAAACGGGACAAAACAAGAATTAACAACCCCTACGGGAGCTGCCATATTGAGTAGTTGTGTACCTATCTCCCATGTGATTAATATCCCCAGTTTGCATCCCGACTTAATCGGGTATGGGGCGGGATCATACGATCTTGGTGATTCACCCAATTTACTTAGAATCTTGATTGGAAGAAAACAATCTGTGGAGGATCAATGGTATATGTAACCAAATGCTTTCATTTTTCCACTGCTCATCGCTTGTATCAACCCAATTTATCCCAAAAGGAAAATGATCAACTCTTTGGTGCCTGCGCTTCCGATCATGGGCATAATTACAGGTTGGAAGTTACGATTCGCGGTAATTTGGATTCAAATACAGGAATGGTGATTAATCTGAAAGATCTAAAACGGATTGTAAACGAAATAATTGTGAATCGGGTGGATCACAATCATTTAGATTATCTATCCGAGTTCAAAGGGAAAGTTCAGACTATCGAACAGATGGTCATCGTTTTTTGGGAGCAATTACAACCTAAACTTGATCCCATCGTCTTATACCGACTCCGGTTATTCGAAACAGAAGATAACTTTGTGGAATATTATGGCACCTAAAACTGCGTTGATTACGGGTGCAAGCAGTGGTATTGGTGCAGCTACGGCACTTCGGCTAGCACACGAAGGGATAGAGGTTGCGTTAGTCGCACGTTCTACTGCTGCACTTGCTTCGATTCATAAAAAGATTGAACACCAAGGCGGAATTGGTTATTTCTTTCCCATGGATATTACAGACGAATCCAACCGTTTATCCTTATTTGAATCCCTGCAATCAAAATGGAACCAACTTGACTACCTGGTAAATAATGCTGCCAGATTAGAAATTCGCCCGTTTGAATCCATTCCCATGCGTGAGTGGGATGAACAGATGGATTTAAACGTCCGTACGGTATTCCGAATAGCGCAGCTAGCTTTCCAATGGATGAAAAAAGAGGGTGGGGGAACGATGGTCAATGTAGCATCTATTTCGGGAGTATATGGTCCAGAAAAATATCCTGGGATGGGTGCATATGTAACATCAAAATATGCAGTCGTTGGATTGACAGAAATGATTGCCTTGGAGGGGAAACCTTATGGAATTAGGGTTAATGCGGTGAGTCCAGGATCGGTGAATACCGATATGCTTCGTACTCATCTCCCACACGTACAACCAACTATGGAGCCTGAAGCTGTCGCGAATGTGATCCATTTTTTGTTACGAGATGAAAGTAACGCTCTTTGGGGGAAGAATATTCAGGTGTATTAATCCGCAAATAGGTTGGTGATCGCATCAGCAGAGATGATATAATCTCGATGGATCTGAGCATATCCAATCCCGCTAAGATTATAATTATTTCGCTGAGGAATCCCATTTTCAAATTGAATCCCCATGTACCACAGACGGAATAAGTTGTCATCAAGGATTACGGAGGGAGCTCGTACACCACCCCCTTCCCAAGTGTAAAATTTACCTTTATCCACAATCATTCGTGATCCATGACCCAACGCTTCGTCATAGGTCCAATCGATTCCATTTTTAGAATAAACAAATCCAATTTGGGATTTCAACCCGCTGCCATGATAAAACATATAGTAGATATTTGTGTTGGGATCTTTCAACACACTAACTTCGGTAGCTGCATGAAAACGCAGCACACCTAAGGATTCCAAATTAGCTAACCGATTAGTAGCATCCCATTGATTATAATAACCTGACCAAATCGGATTGGAATTGGGTTTTGCTGGGGTACCCGTATTTGTAAAATCTGGATCAACCCATGATGTCCCATCTGATGGTGTAGTCGTTACCTTCATCCCGATAGCGAAGGAGTCGGTGAAATTTCTAACCAAATTGGGTAAATAAAAACAATAATAGTCACATGTGCCATCCCATTCGGCCTCAACCGGATCATGATTCCTAAATTGTCCATCTTCACGGATGTACGTATTTACAATTTGGGATTTGATTGCTGTAAAATAGAGTTTATAAAGAGGATTTCCACTACCATCAGTACCATCTTTTATTACATCTGGTCCCCACACGCCATATTCAAACCATAATTCTGCATTTGGCATAAGCGCTTCCACAGGACCATGTTTTTCCCAATGAATCCCATCTGGAGACTCAGCATACATTAACGCAAATAATCGTGTAACCGAATGAATATAGGGATGGTCCTCATTGGGGAAGTTAGGGCAAACGGGATCTCCCGATTCGCAATCTACTAAATCCGGTTCCGATTCATGAGCAAAATAAATTCCCACATACCACATACGATAAACACTTCCGTCCTTAAGCACCGTAGGTGAAATACAACCGCCCTCATCATAGGAATTGGGTGTTGGTGTCAATACAGCGGTTGCAGGACGTGGATTCTTATCCGAGGGTTCAACCACGTTGGGATCGTAGTATTTCGTCCAGCTATTTCCATCTACCGAGTATGCATATCCAATGTATTTATTAAATCCTTCCCGTACATCATTTCTATGTCCGGGATCTTTTGTGATATCATCTTCCAGACTCCCATCGTTGGATGTTCCATCACCAGCGGAATACCACATCTTATAGATTCCATCTTCTGCATCCTTAATAATGACCGGTTCCCCAACTGATATTTCATCAAAAAAACGAACATCATCGGTTCCTCTGCTTTTAGGTGAAATGGTCATGACTGGATTGGACAGGCTTTTTTTCCATTTTTTCAAATCATCCGGAACATCGGCTGCGGATGTAGTACTCAAAGTTTTTGCGGTGGTCGTAGTGCTCGTTCCAGCATATCCCCCATAGATGTCCGCATATTTATCGGCAACATCGTACTGATCGATTGCGATTCCTCCAAATTCAGCATCGCTTAGATCGATACAGGTTAGCCAGATTACAAGAGATAATATTGAAGTGAGAAGGATAAGTGCAGCTACACGCATATTTGCTCCTTAGTCTCCGTTACCAGGACTCGATTTTCACTGTCCTGTATAGAAATATACAACATTGAACAAGGGGAGTCAACGGAGTTTTTTTCCAGAAATTTTAACCGTCGACGAGATTCTATTTCTAAAATGTGATTTCTATAAACCGGGAATTGGGAAATCGGTTCAAATCCTTAGTTACTGCGGATACATGAGTTCAATAAAACGTTTGAAAAAAGCCTTGGCGTCTTGCTGATACTGGTTCATTTTTTGTACGGTTGTTTGGTAAAATGCCTCAAAGTCTACCAGATAACTCAGTTTTTTCATTTCGTCTTTGTTGAATTTGAAGGATTCATCAATAATTTCTTGATCCATTTCATAGTGAAACTGGACTCCATATACTCGATTCCCATAACGAAATGCTTGATTCGGAGCAATACGAGAATATGCTAAATGAATCGTATTCGCAGGTAGTTCAAATACATCGCTATGCCATTCAATTACATCCAATTTGATCCCGTAGGGTTTGAAAAGGGGGTCGCGTTGTCCTGCTTCATTAATAAATACTTCATGCCAACCAATCTCAGGAATATGATGTTTACGAACCGTGGCTCCCAATACCCGGGCAAGAACCTGCGCACCAAAACAAATACCCATAATGGGTATGTCGTTTTTCATTGCATCTTCAACCAACCGGAATTCGTCTATCAGAAATGGATGGATCGCTTCCTCATAGACCCCCATTGTTCCACCCAAAATAATCAGCACCTGGTATTCATTCCAATTGATTTTTTTGGGGTACTTCTCGAAAAAATAAACAGTCTCTGTATCCCACTTTAAATCCCGGAATGTGAGATCTAAACTACCTGGCTTGACAAAAGAGTCGTGCGTAAAATATAGCGCTTTCATGGATATTCCTTTTATCACCGCTGTTATGTATTTCTATATATCATGCCGAGTATTCTTGGACATCTAAAATTGTTATTTGTTTTGGTTGGGTTGTATTACCAACTGTGTTGACATACGAGTTTTTTGGGGAAACTCGCAAGGGGGTGTTGAAAAACGCAAATGTAGAGGCAGGTCTTGCGCCTGTCCCTGCCAATATCCTGTTCCAAAGGGCGACCACAATAGTCGCCCCTACAAAGATCGAATTATTTTTGATTTTTTCAACCCTCCCGCAAGACCTACCCGTACAAGAATTAATGCAGTGGGAGGTTTTACGCCTGTCCTATTAAGTCAGTATACCTGGTTCAATAATATTCAACACTACCTGCCATACGTTCCTACCATTACTTTTACAAAATAGTAGCCAACTCCACTTTACCGGCTTCACTGGTTTTTTTCAGAATTGTTTTTGTGATAAGTAATATAAGGATCGTATCTTATCCAAATCATCTAAAAATATAAGCTAAATCCTAAAAGTCCCTCATTTTCTAATGCAGTTTGTACTATCCATCCTGCTGTTGAATTCACCTGAGGGGATTGAACCACTTCGTCTTCAACCACCGATTCTTTCACCTCTCGATTGAAATAATCAAATCCTAATCCATATTCCAGAAAAAATCCGAAGTGACGGAATAGTAACAGCTCAATCCCGATGATTGCTCGCGCACCTAAGGTAAGGGATTTCAATGTCGTAACGGTTTTATCCCCGTCAACAATTCCAGGAACGGTTTTTTGACTTTGTTCGCTAGTCAAATGAAATGTTAAACCTGCATACGGAGAGAGACGGGGATGCATTCTGAAGTGATATTCCGCTCCGATTCCAAATCCGATGGTTTGCAACACATCTTTTTCATTGACTGTATTCGATCCTTCAAAATCAGTTTGATCCGTCCATTTTCCCATATTTAGACGTAACCGAGCTCGGAGGGCTAACCATTCAAACAGCATAAATTTCGCACCGATACTGCCTTTTAGGGAAGCAATGGAAAAATCAAAAATATTTCCAATAGTAAACTGGATCCCTACATCAAAACGTTGAGGTAAGTGCATCGTTTTTTGATCGCTGGACGATTCCTGCTCCACAACGTGTGATGAATCCGGTGCATCGGTCTTTTCAGAAGGCTCCGCTATCGGTGATTTATCAACTTCTGTTTGATCGCCATCTCCCTCTTGTTCATCAGACGCTAATTCAACCATATCACCTTGATTATCCGAAGTGGTAGGTGATTCTGTTGTTTCACGCTTATCAGTACCTGGATCCTCTGTTACCCCCTCCTCAATGGAGGACTCATCGCTATCCGGTTCGACCTCTGGTGATGAAGGGTGGTCTTGAGAAAAGAGTAGTGTACTGGTTCCAATAAATATGGTGACCAAACAGATTACTATTCCAACTCGCATATCCTGCTCCTGTAGAATTACTCAGTGTTACGAAATCTTCTGCCCGTCAATTGATCGCCTGCTTTGGCATCCCCTCCCATTCGGTTAATCAGCCACTCCTTTAATTTTTCCAACATTGCATCGGTACCTTCCAGTGTCAGATTTACTATAAACGTTTCTGATTGATCATCGGAACCCAACGACAAGGTGGCATGACGGAGCGTATTATATAAAGGCGCTAATTGATACCCGCTTAGAAAAAGAACGACTGGAAACTTTTGATTTAACACTTCGCTATCAATAAATAAGGATAGCCCATCCTGACTCAGGATTTGTTTCGCACGATCGCTTTCAATCACCGATTCTGGTGATGTGTCTGTATTGGATAATTGCTTTTTCAACCGATCTTCACTAGAAGCCAATAACAGCGCTTCATCTTTTACAGCAAGCGCCGGTGTAAATCCGAGGGATTCCGTTTGGAGTATATGGTAGGTTGTCCCTCCGAATTCCCGTTCACTGGTGAGTACATAGTTTTTTTGAAAAATGGCTCCAAGCAATGTATTTATTTTTTCTGAATCTTTAATTCCCAATTCCAAAACAAAATCCAACGACTCCATCCCGGATAAATTAGGAATATCATAGAATGTGAGCAGTAAATTACCTTGAATAGAATCAATAATATCGGTTTTAAGAGTAAGTGGCGCGAAATCGGAATTAAATAACTGTTCCATCTGTTCTAAAATAGCTTTCGGAGAATCGGAATTTGTCAAATCCTGGGGAACACTAGAAAAGGAGTCTTGGGTTAATACATAAGTGTACAAGGTCGAAAGATCCACACAAAAGCTAAGTACGCCTAAAGGTTTTTCTTGGATATGTGCAAGCAATTTAGTATTGCTTGCGCAGACGGTGGAAACAAGTCCTGTTCCTGTGAGTTGGACGCGGGCGGGAATTATTGCTAAATTTGCCTGGACTGCTGATTGAGCAATATTTACACCTAGGAGGATGGCTTCCACTTCCTTGGCAAGATCTTGAAAATCATCTTGAACCGAAGGTAATTGCTGCAATTTTTGAACATCCGCATAAATAAAAACATCTCCTACAATTTCACTCTGGCGAGTGAGTTTGGTGAATCGCTCATTATCCTTAATGGTGGTT
>CAYPZJ010000143.1:0-11065 GCA_964414635.1 uncultured Spirochaetia bacterium | reverse complement strand
GGTCAGTACCTCCTTGGAGTCCTCGCTTAGTTTAAATGTAAAGGTGGAAACCAATTCTTCTTTGTCAGCGTATTCCATTAAAATATCAATCGCTCGAATTTGGATTTCAGGATTCCAATCGTCTAATCGGCGGATTAAATATCCCGTACACCGGTCGCATTGCAATCGTCGCAATACTTCCATCGCAGCAAGTCGAACCTGGCTGGATCCATTATTTAAAAAAGGAAAGACATCACTGGCAACATCCGGAATATCTTTTTCAGCAAAGATCTTCAGAATCATAAGTTTGATTTCTTCGCTTTCTTCATACTGATTTTTCAACGCCAGTTTCAGGATATACACCCCTTCATTATCCCGTAACTTACTAATTGCCTCTAGTGCTGTTTTACGTACGGTAAGGATATCATGGTCCCAAAATGGGCGCAACAAAGGTAATGCAGCAGGATCACCAATTTCACCAAGTCCTTCCATCGCCGTTAAAGCAACCACTCCTTCTGAATCACTAAGCAGGGGAGCGATATGGTTTTCAATGAATGTAGGAACCTCTTCTTCTGGAATGCTATTCCCTACTTCTGCAACAACCCACCATACAGCATTGATTCGAACCATGGGTACGGGATCTTTAAGTCGGGGGGCAATATATTCGGAAGCATATCCTCGAATATTATTCCCAAACCCAACCCCCACCTCACTCATTGCCCAAACTGCTTCCGATCGGACAATGGGTGCATTAGGATAATTCGAAGGTTGGGTAGCTTCCAGTACCGTGCTAAGCATCATTATCCGTTCACTATAGGATAAATTTTCTTGGGTTACATACGTTCGGAATCCCTGAATGGCTGCTTCCCGAACCCTAAAATCCGCATCATCCATGGTAACAAGTAACGCTTCGAATGTTTTCGGACTGTTGTATTTGCGGAGTGCGATGATGGATTGAAATCGAATTTCTGGATCGGGATCCTCGAGTGTTTTGAGCAATTCTGTTTCTGCATAGGGTTCCCGTAATTCTCCTACTAATTCAATTGCTTTTTTACGGATGGTAATCTCCGGATCATACATGCTTTCGATTAACATATGCCCGATGTTCTCCATCCCCATTTTTTTTAAGGATAACGCTGCTCGGTAGCGCACTTCCAACGATTCATCATAGTACATCGCATTATATAAGGGAGCAAGCGCTCGATCACTCGGGAAATTCCCCAACGCGACTGCCGCGCTACGACGGATATAATCATTATAGTCGCTTAATGCCTGGATGAGTAACTCCCGTGCTTCCGTATTATCCAATTGTCCCAAAATGCGAACGGCTTCGTTACGGACTTCGTATTCCATGTCTTTTAGCGCAATACCTAACAACGCGATTGCTTCGGGTTCATTTCTTCCTTCCAAGGATGTAACCGCATTCAATCGGGTTTCATAGTTTCTTACTCGTAATTGTTGTCTAAGCTCCAGCCATTCTCCGGTGTATTCAATCGGTTCGATTTCATCTGAGGTCGTTGTTCGTTCCGGTGTGGTCGAATCTTCTGAGGAAATGCGATCTTGGCAGCTGGCTGGAGTAGCCAACAAAAGAAATCCTGCCAGCATAAGACTAAAACCAAATAGAAGTGATGTACAAAAAAAACAGGCGGTCTTTGATCGGAAGTACCAAATCAACCGGATAGGAAGGTTTGTTATGAAAGTAATCATACTATTTCAACCCTTTGTACGAAGCCCTCGGTTGGTATGATGCTGCATAATAAATAGCATACGAACCGCAGCGCGAAAATTGAATTGGAATCCGTTCCAATTCCTAAGTCATTCAAAAGTTGGTATCATGCCTATTCAGTGAGGATTATTCCAATAGGTTTTCTAGCGTGACGGTTTCAGGGTTCGGATATTCGCTAATGGCTTGTAGGGTTTCAAATGTAGGTTCGGTTAATACTACGATTTCTTTGTTTGATACCCATTTTTGGGATTCTACGACGATTAATTCCCCTTCTTCAACCCCACGTAGCAACTCCACCCGATCATCCAATTCCAATGTTTTGGCAATGGTATTTCCTTCCAACTCCAGCGTATGAACCTTCACCCGAACAATGGATTGGTTTTCATTAACCTGTACAACCTGCTTACTAATTTTTCCGAACTGTTCCGCCTCAGCTTTCTCTTTGACGTTCTGTTCCATTGCAACCGGTTTGTATACCATCACATACCGGAGCATCTGTTCGGCAATCACAGCATCCTTTGGAATGAGGATGGTTTCTTCTTCACCCATGAACAGTTCTACCCGCGCGAACATGTTATGACGAAGCAATCGATCTGCGTTATCATAGCGTATTTCGACCTTCGCCGTGCGCGTTAATTTCTCATCTACTGGATAAATTTGCTCCACCCATCCTATCAGCTCGTCCTCATGTGCTGGCACTTTGATCCAACACAACATCTGATGACCCGTTAATCGGGCTTCCTTCAAACGTTCTTCTAATGCAAACACCTTTTCTGCAGGAATGTCACAAAGAATTTTCATAATATCCTGCTGAATCACGGTACCTAAAGAAGAAGTGGATGCAACGGTCGCCCCTTCTTTTACGTTGATTTCAGAGATTACCCCATTAATAGGGGAATAGATAGCTGTCGGCTCAAAATTTCCACCGGTGATCGTGGCTTGGTCAATGGTGAAGAGAATTTCTCCCTTTCTTACCTGATCGTTAACTTCTACCCGAATATCTTTTACAATCCCCGATCGATAGGGTGGAATTGCAATAACCCGTTCGGCTTCTACATTCCCTTCCAAGATTAATACTTGGGCTATATTTGTACTATCAATAATATCCACTTTAACTGGACGGATAAAAGGTAAGTCGGTTTCGGGGGGGGCGCAGCTTGTCCCGAACAGTGCACTACAGATTAAAAGTAAGAGCAATCCATAAACGCTCAAGGTTAGAACGGTGGAACGATGTATATTCATGAATAGTATTCCTTTTCTCATGCATACCTAGTCAGTGGGAAGTAAGCGATCTCCCATAGTATAACGCAAATTGAGTAGCGCCTTACTATAGTTATACAATTCTTGAATAACAGCAAGCTGGGCTCGCTTATATTGTAATTCAATTTCACGAAAATCCAAAAAGGTAATGATACCATTATTCATCTGTTCTTTTGCCAGTTCAAACGTACGTTCGGTAAGTTGAGCCACCCGCTTTTTAACCGACAAATTTTCGCGAGACTCCTGGAGGGTCCGTAGATTGTTGCGAATATCAATGGTAAACATATCAATCATAGCCTGACGCTGTGAAGTAATCGCTTCCATTCCATATTTCGCTGCTCGAATGGAGGATCGGGTACGATTTTTCGGGAAGATTAGATCCGAAAGTGAAAAAGCAATTTGAATCCCACCGGATACATTGAACCCATAAAACGCCCGTTCATCCGCAAAATGATTTGAGGATGTAAAGGCACCATTGCCAAATATACTGATGGTGGGATAAAATTTTGAGCGAGCCAGATCCTGGGAAATCTCTAACTGCGCTTTTTGTTCCTCTAACTGCCGTAATTCAGTACGATTCAGTAGCATCGCA
The DNA here is from genome assembly GCA_964414635.1 of uncultured Spirochaetia bacterium. GTDB lineage: Bacteria > Spirochaetota > UBA6919 > CAYPZJ01 > CAYPZJ01 > CAYPZJ01. The sequence goes on along the minus strand of CAYPZJ010000143.1, from coordinate 7,508 downwards.
TCTACTACTTCCTCGTATTCCATCCCCAATTCGCCATCATCAAAATCCCCAACCAAACTCACTTGTTCAAATTTCGTAGGATCCTCCACCACCCCTTGATAACCAATTAGAATTAATAAGCTTTCTTTTGTTGTTTTGAGCTGGTTTTGTGCACTTAATAACTGGGGAACCAATTCCTCATAATTAATTTGAAAACGAAGGTAGGTGAGCTCATCTACCAAACCTTGCTCGTAGTTTTGTTCCATTCCATCAAGGGATTCCCGTGCTACTTCCAGCGATTCTTGGGTAACACGGACGTATTCTTGCAAAAACAGTACGCCATAAAAGGATTCAATAATCCGCTTTTCTAGATCCCGTCTGGTTTTCTCCAGATCTAACCGGGCACTCTGTAATTTAACCTGTTCCAATTCCACCTGATTAACCAACGCAAATCCAGCAAACAACGGTTTGGAAATTTGCAGTTGTACTTGAGCAGAAAAGGGTTCATAGGAATTTACCATATCTCCACGGATCTGATTAATATCAAACATCGAACTCATATCCATACCAGAAAATAGAAGATCCGAATTCATTCCTAGGAGTGCAAGGGCTTGAGCCTGGGTAATGGGATCCGAATAGGGATCCAAGCCTGGTAAAAATTGATAATCAGAAGGGTCTGGGGGTTCGGGTTCGGGAGCAGGTTCTGAATCGGGTGCGGAAAAATTCATATCTTGCCATTTATAGGATGACATGGCATTGAGGGTAATGGAAGGAAACCATAGATCGGCTTTCGCTGCTTGAACACGCTCCTTTTGCGCATCAATTTGTGAAAACGCGGCTTGAATACCCGGTGCATAGCGCATTGCATAATCAATGCAATCTTGTAGGCTTAAATTATAATCCATGTTTTCATTTTGGGCGAATAGAGGAACTGTGAGTGTCAGCAGTACAAAAATCCAGATAACGGATCGGCTGACGTATGTTCTAAAAAGGATTCGTTGTTTCATCATAATGTGTTTAAACCTTTAGATATCTACGCCGAAGATTCGGCTGATAATGGGGTTACGGTTATCATCATTCTGGACAATGATGTCTAGAATATAATAATTAAACACGCCGGTTCAAGGGGTGACTCAAAAATATTGGAAAGGCTTTTTATACAATGAAACAGAACAACTCATTTTTTTTCTATGGAAAGTGGGGTGTATGCCGACAAATTAATAGGAGTAGTGTATTGGCATGATGCCAAACAACGAAAATATGGAGGATACTATGAACGCAGTAACGTTCTTACAAAAAGGAATCATCCCCATCCTTACACTGGTAAGTTTGGTATTTGGGATAGCGATGCTTGCGACTGCGGATCCCATTGAAGAATTTTCTATTCAGGGAAGACATGATATTGATGTCCGAGATATGTATCATAGCCTGATTGCAGATGAAAATGCTCAACCGGATGACCCCCTGGCTTTAACCCGCAACGATGTGATTTTTATTGTAAATGAAAATGAAGCGGGTGAATCATTTATTGATCTTTATGTGCGAAAAAAACCATACATCAATTCCATTTTACTGGTGAACCCGAAGGATCGAACGATGGAAAACCAAGGTGGAAGCGTTTATGCAGATCCTTATAGTGGAAATGAAGTAGACTATGGACTCCGTGCATTAAAATATAATGATGTTAATGGAGATGAGCTGCGATACTACAATGGGCGGTTTTTCAATCGAGAAGATCAAATGTGGTTTCTTATTGATTCAACCCCAGAACAACATTCGTTGTTTGGGGATTGTTTTCATATTCGCATTCCTAATTATGTACAATACGGGTATGATAGTCAGAATTTCGGGTTAATGCGTATTACACCCGATCGCCAGGATATTGTAATCAATATCCGCACGTATTTCCGAAAATATGCAGATTACCGAGGTCGCTTTTTAGATAATTATTTTGAGATTCGACCGAATGAATACCAAAGTGGCGATGCCCTTCGTTTTCAGCTTTGGGAAAATAGCTTATCTCAAGTGCTCATTGGGGAAGAAGAATATTTTGTAGTACGTGCTATCTTTACCGGACATACTAAATTCTTTAACTACTTTACCATTCAAGAGATACTCCGAAGTCCTCGACGGTTACCCGAAACAGAAGTATTTCGAGATATCGGCTATGTTACCGATCGATCTCAAATACGGACCGATTCGTGTATACTTTTGGAATCACTATACGTGAATGGACGCAAATTCGTCATGGCGGATATCTACTTGAAGAAACTGCCTACGGAACGAGAAATAGAAATCAATATGCGCGATCATAACGATATTACGGCAGTTCGATCCCTCCATTATATAATACCGCCAATCGGACAATCCGTACCCCCGGTTGAACCAAACAATCCGCGTTGGGGCACGGAAGAAGATTTGGGAAGGATGCCGCTTCGCACATCCCCCAGTGCTGGCGAACATAGTTCAACTCCGTATTACCCCGAGCGATACGGCCGCGACTATATTGAAGAAGGAGAAGATCCCCGAGAGGATCCTCCGATCTACTAAACCGGCTTTACTATCCTCCATTTTTTGTTTGGAACTTCGCACCCCTAAAGGGAGTATGTTAATTACATACTCCCTTTAACTCCTTGGTTTGGATATCTTTTTTAAAATGAATACTTCGACGTTTAACTTCTTGTAGCACGGATTCTTCTTGATTTGGTATTTGCATCTCAAATCGTCGAATCCTAGGGTGTGAATAAATCCTACCCCCGCTTGCCCTTTCCATTCAATCTTAGTATATTTACATGCAATTGGGAGGGACCTATGTATCATCTTATTTCTTTTCTTTCTGTTGTTTTCTTACTGACAAGCCTGCCCGTTTTTGCACAAGATATGGCAAACACCGATGCAACCACCCCACTCCAGCCGGTGGGTTTTACCGTGTATCAATTTGAAGCAACGATTTTTCTTTCTTCAGGAGAAATGGTCACCGGGCAGATTCAAATGAACCATACCACGCTACGTATTCCCCATACGGTGAATGGCATTCGGTATGTAAAAGCGATCCAGTACAATGATATTCAAACGTTAGAAATAACACAATGGACCAAACGGGAGCGGGATTTTTCGACCTTTACGGATGAACGAACCAATCATGTGCGCTTTGATTTTCACCCGACAGCATTTGAGATCACGACTTATGAAGGGGAAAGATATATTCATGAGGGGCGAATCCCCCAATTGGAAGCGCTTAGTTTTCGGAATGCGGATGGAAATACCGTGCTGTATTCCTTTTTTGTTGATTATTGGGTGAAAGAAAGCTGGGACCGTGGCTACTGGCTCCACAGTGAAGAAGAAGATTTTAACTATAATGATCGCCATCCACACGAACAAAGTTTCTTTCGGATAGATTTCGATCCACGGGCTCCTATGGAATTGAATGTGACAGCCCCCGATTAATCACTCAACAATGGTGATATTTGCAGGATCTGGTTTCAAGGGGGGGACATTGGACACATTAATTAAACGCTTTTGCAGCCAAGGACCATACAAGGTATAGAGTAATGCAAGGATAAATCCTACACTAACGGATATGACTTGGGACCACCAGATAGCACTTACTCCTAAATAATAGGGTTGCGCAAAAAAATAAGCGACCGGTAATCGAACAATCACCTGTGCAATTAAGACAATGATTAAGGGTGGGATTGACGATCCCGCTCCTCGAATACCACTGGAAAGAACGAAAATCGAACCCAATATAGGATACGTAATAAACATTACGAGAATATATTCCACAGCCAATGGAGCCACATCATGGTAATCCTGCGCTGCTGGTAGAAACAAATGAATGATGTCATATAGGAGAATGTAGATCACAAAAATGAGAATCCCGCTAATGCCCCATGCAAGGATATTCCCCCAAACCAGAGTCTTTTTAACACGATCCACCTGACGTGCACCAATATTTTGCCCGACCATGGTTGTAACACCCATCCCAATCGCCATAATCGGCATAAAAACTATCATATCCACACGTTGACCAACCCCAAAAGCAGCGGCAGTATTAGTCCCAAACGAATTTACCAATCGAAGAATAACCAACCCACCCAAAGCTAGCAACACCTGTTGTATACCCATAGGTAAGCCCAAATATAGAATTTTTTTTATGATCTCCCAATTAAATCGAAATCCAATAAAGCGGATATCAGCAATATAAGGACGCATATGAAGGTAGATCCAAAGGAGTACCGTACCAACCGCATAGGCAACAATGGAAGCAATAGCAGCACCCGCAATTCCTAAATCTAAAACAAACACGAAAAGGGGTACGAGTCCAACGTTTAATAGGGATACCCCAATCACAGAAATCATGGGAGTTTTTGAGTCTCCCAATCCTCGAAAGATAGATCCCACTGCATTAAACATAAACATGAAGATTAAACCCAGAAATGACCACTTTAAAAAAATAGAAGCATGACTCCATACATCGGATGGGGTTTCCATAACTGCAAGTAGGCTATCAGTAAAGAGATATCCCAAAATACTGAGAACAATACACAGAAGCCCTGTTATTACCAATGAGTTCTGTGCTGCATGATTTTGGTTTTGTGTATCCCTCGCACCCCGATATTGCGCAATTAATATGGTTGAACCAATACCGAATCCAATGATGAGTGCAATGAGTAGAAATATGACGGGAAAAGCAACGGTCAGTGCTGCTAGAACTTCTTTGCCTAACTGCCCAAGTAGTATCATCGAAATAAACTGATTGGCGTTTTGGAAAAGGCTTTGAAACAGCATTGGAAGGGAGAATAAGATAAGATTGCGTAGGATACTGCCTTGCGTTAAATCGCGCATAACACCTCGGTTGTTTTGTTGTAAGATAACGAAATAAAGCCTGGATTGGTGTGAGGATGTAAAAAAAAGCATCAAATGAATAAAAAAATATAATTATTACCAACGAAAAAAACTTGGCATGGAAATTGATATTTTACATGTACCTTGTGGTTATGTCCTGTAGATAAGGGAATCGTTATCATGATTCACTATACAACTAACTACATTCTTTATAAATAGTTTTGGTTGGAGGAATGAAAATGAATACGTTAAGGATGGGAATGAAGATTGGTGGTGGGTTCGGTATTCTTATTATTATTGCGCTTTTGCTTGGAGGATTAGCGATTTGGAATATGCTAAGTGTAGGAAACCAGTCGACCCAGCTTTCAGATGCGTACGTATCAGAAGTAAACCTTGCCAATGAAATTGAACGTAATACGTTGCTTGCTATGTATGGGTTTCGCGGGTATGGATTAAGTGAAGAGGATGGCTATTTAAAAGAGGGGCAAGAAGCATTGCAATCGGTTTTTCGATTTTTGCAGGAAGCCCAATCGTTGGCGGATCAATATGCCCAGTTAATCAAGCTTAATAACCAGCTGGGTATAGCAAAAAACAAAGTAGATGCGTATCGTGGTCTTGTGGATGAAACGATTCAGCGCACACAGGAAATTACTACAGCACGGACGAATTTGGATAATGCGGCTGAAAACTATATGAGTAATGGGAAAGCCTTTTTTGATGATCAGAGTAACAAGCTTCAACATGAAATTGCGCAAGGTATTGGAAAAGCAGGATTGGATCAACGCCGGCAGAAAGTAGAACTTTGCACGCAAGTCCTAAACCTCGGTTATGACGTACGTGTAGCCAACTTCAAAGCGCAAGCTACCCGTAATCCTTCTTTGATAGAAGATGTGTTGCCCCAATTTGATACCATACATACGCTATTAAACCAACTGCAAGGGATTACCTTTCAGCAATACAATCTTGATCAGATAGCTGCTATTCGAATAGCGGGGAATGATTATAAAGATGCGCTTCAGAACTTATTAGAAAGCTGGGATTCGCTACAGAAATTAAATATACGACGTAATGATGTAGCAACGGATTTACTCACAGCGGTTCAAGAAACGGCTGCGGCAGGTATGAATCAAACCCAACATATTGCAACAAGTGCTTCGGAGAGCCTGGGTTTTGCCACATGGATTATGATTATTGGCTTGGTTATTGCTTTGATTGTTGGAATTATGATTGCCATTGTAATCACACGAGGTATTACGGTACCATTGCGTAAGGCAGTTGATTTTGCGAATGCCATTGCTACGAAAGATTTAACCCATCGTCTGGATATTCAAAGTAAGGATGAAATTGGAGAATTGGCAGTATCATTAAATGAAATGAATGGTCAACTTGCTCGGATGATACAAAATATTGGTGATGTAAGCCGCCATTTAGCCGCTTCAGCAGAACAGATAAACGCCAGTGCTGCAACCCTTTCCGATGGTTCTCAAACACAATCCGCTAGTGTAGAGGAAACATCAAGCTCGATGGAAGAATTATCTGCTTCCATCGAAGAAATTAATTCCAATAGCACCGAATTAAACAATCGAAGTGGTAATCTTCAAAATGTATCGGAGAGCAGCCAGGAAGTTGTGGAAGAGACGATTCAGGCGATGAATCGTATTAAAGGGAACTCCAACCAAATTCAAGATATTATGGGGGTCATAAGTGATATTGCAGATCAAACCAATTTGCTTTCTTTAAATGCTTCAATTGAAGCCGCCCGTGCCGGGGAATATGGTCGTGGGTTTGCAGTGGTAGCGCAAGAAATTTCCCAACTAGCGGATCGTTCCGCCAATTCCACCAAAGAAGTAGCCGTGCTGATGCAAGAGACGATTCGCAATGTGGATAATGGAGTTCGCTTGGTGAATGATAGTGGAGATGCGTTTCGTTCGATTAATGGTGATGTGATGGAGAATGGAAATCTAATTTCCTCGATCGTCGATGCCATTGAGCAACAGACACAAGGTGCGCAGCAAGTTCAAAGTGCGATGAATGATATTAATGACATCACTCAAAGTGTTTCATCAAGTGCCGAAGAACTTTCATCCTCAACGGTGGAACTTCAGAATCAGGCAGAAAATTTGGCTTCTATAATCGGAGAATTTCAAATTGAAGACACCGAAGCGGATGCTTCTATGACAGGGCATTCCAACCAGCAACGGGTAACAACTATTTCAGACTAAGAATACTACACCATCCTTTCTTGTTTCAAGTTATTGTGAACCTCGCAGTTCGGTGGGGTCCTCAGCGCCATCTAAAAAATCAGGCCCCCAAACATCCACGGACGCGGGGAACCCATAGTTTTGATCTGCTCCTATGCGCGTTGCATACGAAGGAATAGACCATCGCCAGTCGGCATGAATCCACCAAAAAATCACAAGAAGGGGGTTGACTTTTTCTTACATAGAAATTATTTCCCACCGATTCCCTCCCCATTTCAAAATATTAACCCGGGTTCCTAGTACCAATGGACACTTAAAATTATGAGAGTAATTAATTCAGGATTCATTTCGGCTCCGCTCAATGAACGCGCACTGAGCGGAGTCGAAGTGTAGAACAATTTTAGTTGTCCCAAGATACTAGAGGTGTAGTGAAAAACTCCGTTTTGTAGAAAAAATCATGAACAGACAGCGTTTGGAGGT
>CAYPZJ010000142.1:0-11189 GCA_964414635.1 uncultured Spirochaetia bacterium | reverse complement strand
GGTTACAAACAGAAAGAGAGCGTATGTTCCATTTAAAATTGAACCTGGCAACGTTTGGCGCCTTCCCCTTCATCACGCATCCAAAGTAATACTTTCTTCATACGTTCACACCAGGCTTTAACATCTTTCTCAAATGTCGGGCAATCCGCAACCACTTCCATTACATCACCCGTATTCATACTTTTTGCTTTCACCGTCATTTCCAAAGTGGGTCGTGGACATTTCAATCCTTTTGCATCAATCGTGACAACCGCCATACATACCTCCAATGATTATTTGATTTTATGGCAAATGTATCGAATCGCTCCATTAAAATGCACCTTCTCATCTATCATGTTAACGAGGGGTTACCGGTTGTGCTAGCTGTAAATTCAAAGGACCAAGCTGCTTTATTGTGTCAACCATATCGGTCACAATCGAAACAAACTTATCTCCTTCTCCTGCAGAAACGGAATCAAAAAGGCAGCGCTCTTTTTCGATGCCATATTGTTCCAACAATCGTACTAATAAATGATGACGCCCCGCAGCTTTATAGTTCCCTTCTTTATAATGACAATCGCCAAAATGGCATCCCAAAATAAGCACCCCATCTGCTCCATGTTCAAATGCTCGTAATACAGCTTGGGGATCAACTCGCCCGCTACACATTACTCGAATTACATATAAATTAGAAGGATAAGGGGTTTGTGCTGTTCCTGCTTTATCCGCTCCAGCATAGGAACACCAATTACATAAAAAACCCACTAACTTTGGTTGAAAGGATGCAGTGTCGGAAGTCTTATTCATGATAACACCCCCTCGAGTTCTGCTTGGATTTCTTCATCCGTAAAATGAATTCCTTCTATCGCACCAGCTGGACACGTTACAACACAAGTTCCACACCCGTGACATAGTACCGGATTAACCCAGGATACCTTCCGCTCCGAATCCATCCCAATTGCTTTATAGGGACAAACAAATGCACAGGTTCCACATCCAGAACACCGCTCTTCATCTACCTCCGCAACCTTTGGATCCAATTCCATTTGCTTTCCCTCTCCCAATTCAGAAAGTACATAGCCGGTTACTCCCATCGCTTGATTCATGGTACCTTGAATATCTTTTGGAGCTTGACAACTTCCTGCAAGATACACCCCCCTGATCTTCGATTGTGCAGAATCAATCGTTCCATGTAGTTCATCAAAAAAACCTAAGTGATCCATAGGCAGATCCAACATGCGTTCAAAGTCTGCGGCTGATTTTGAAGGAATGGAAGCAGGACATAAGATAATCATATCGGCTTTAGCTCGGTATCGTTTTCCACTTGGGTGTATGAATTTTAAAACCGTTTGATTCGATTGATCGGTTACCGATAAATCGCGGATCGATTGATACCGTATAAACAACGTATTGGAATCGCTGTTAGCTTCCTCAAAACGACGATAGGTTCCTTTTCCAGGAAGACACAATTCTTTATAGAAATGGAAAATTTGTATTGCTGGATAGTTATGCCGTAACATTAAATCATACTTAATCGCGTATTGGCAACAGATTCCTGAACAATACGGTTTATGATCAGGATCCAAACTTCCAACACAATGAATAATCGCTGCAGTTTTAGGTTCCGCACCACTAGGAGTTACTAACCGTCCATCTGTTGGTCCATTGGATGCTGTAATTCGCTCAAATTCAGCACTGGTGAAGACATTATCATAGGTTCCATATCCCAAGTTTGTAAATGTGGAGCAATCATACAACTCAGTTCCAATAGCAAGAACCAAGGCACCTACCTGCTTTTCTAGTAGTTCCTTTGTATCATCATATCGTATAATTCCTTCCATCCCACAGATTTCCTCACAGGTTTGTTGACATTGGGTACACGAATCCCCCTTCCCTCTGACACAGTGATCCATATCTATATAAGGAGCATTCGGTAATCCACCCATAAAAGGGAAAAAAATAGCTTTCCGCTCGTTTAAACCATAATTAAATGGATTCTCTGCAGATTCGGGACAGGCTTCCACACATGCCGCACAACCAATACACAGATCGGAATCCACATACCGAGCTTGTTTCTCAATTTGTACTTGATAATGCCCTATAAACCCTTTCACATCAATTATTTCCGCCATGGTAAGCACTTGTATGCGATCAGCGTGTGGTCCATGTAGAATATCATTTAACAAAGGTTCCAGCATACATGGTCCGCATTCCATACTCGGAGCAACATCTTCAAATGTTACAGGGAGTCCACCTAAAACAGGCTGCTTTTCTATTAGGGTCACTAACCGTCCAGCCTCCGCAAGCGATAAAGCAACTTTTAAACCCGCAGGACCACTTCCTACAATAAGAACATCTGGATTCATCTCCATTGATTTTCTTTCCAGTGCCGTATGCAACTTTACTCGGTTTACGGCAGCTTGAATGTATCGTTTAACTTTTGTTGTTGCCTCCTCGTTCGTTTCTGTAACCCATGTAACGTGTTCACGGATATTTACCATCATCATATAGTACGGATTTAATCCGGCTTGTTCCATGATTTGCATGCACGTCCCTTCATGGGTCCGGGGTGAACATGCAGCAAACACGACACGATCTGGTTTCTGTGCAACCAAGTCTTGTATAATTTCCTGTTTTCCATCTTCACTACATAAATATCCAACTTCTTTAAAGTAAAACTCATCGGAAAGAGATTGTTCCAATCCGTTCTTTAGCGTATCAAGCTCCAATTTATCCGCGATAATCGTTCCACAACGGCATAGATAAATCCCAAGTTTCATCGCGTCACTCCTTTGGACTGCCTTTGCTGATCCGATGGATAGATTGCTTGTATCAATTGTCCTTGACAATCTCGGATATTTAGGGATACAGAAGGGGTAGATGTATATGCATGGGTAGCACATCCAAAACAAGGATCATAGGGGCGAAATGCCATTTCAATTTGATTCAGAATAGCATCAGTTACTGGTTCTCCAGGTTTAATCAATTGCTCTGCTGCTTTTTTAATGGACATACTAATAGGTGCATGGTTGTTGGTCGTTCCCACAATTAAATTTACATGGGTCAAAAGTGCATTGGAATCGGAAACATAGTGATGTGTTAAGGTACCTCGTGGAGCCTCCACACTGCCTATTCCTTCCCTAACAATCTTGGTTGGTATCACGCGTACATTAGGATTTGTCAATTCGGGATCCTGAGCAAGTTCAAGCATCCGTTCCGAAGCGTAAAGCAATTCGATTAGTCGTGCCCAATGGGTAGCCAGTCGATGATGTATCGGTTCATAATGACCATCAACTTGTTTTTTATTAAAAGTCGTATACATCTCTTCATACGCTTCCTGGGCAAGCGGTGTTGGCATACCGTCGGTTGCGTTAAGACGTGATAGCGGAGTGGCGGTATAGATGCCACTCGCCATTCCATCCGTAAAATCTTTCCAGCCAATGTCTTTCAAATACGGAAACTTCAAGTATGAATATGATTCAACACGCTCAGCAATGTGATTCTGATATTCTTTTGGTTCATAATGTAATCGTTCGTTTCCCTTGGGATCCATCACCCGGATGGTACCATCGTAAAAATTTAGCTGGTTATTTGAATCCACCGTACCCATGGAGTAGGTTTCATGATAATACAGATCCGATGTTATTAAGGTTTTATAGGTGGGATTTTCCAATACCATTTTTCGAAATACATCCAGACTCAATTGGGCAAATGCTATATTCTCCTTCGCAATTGCTTCCGCCTGATGTTGTTCTTCTTTGGTAATTGTCTTACTCCATCCGCCCACAACGGCAGCAGGCATATGAATCCCCCTTCCTCCAATCTGTTGAATCAAATCATGATTGCGTTTACGGCAGGCAATAACTTGTTTGCCTAAATCCATTCCTACTTTTCTAATAACTCCGAAGATATTACGCTCAGAAGAAGGTGCATCGGGCCCTACTACAAAATCGGGTCCTCCTAACGCATAAAAATGGGTAGTATGATCTGTTACAAAAAACGAGCTGTATAATAATTCCCGAATTTTTTTTGCAGTAGCAGGCGGGTCTACCCCAAACAGCTGATCCAATGTTTTCGCAGCTGCCATACTATGCGCTTCGGGACAAACACCACAAATGCGTGCAGTTAGAATCGGCATTTCCTCCGCCTGTCTACCCACACAAAATTGTTCAAATCCTCGTAATTCTGGTATTTGAAGATATGCATGCGCTACAGTCCCATCATCATTTAAAAAGAGTTCAATGGATCCATGTCCTTCCAATCGGGTTATGGGATCAATAGAGATTTTTTTCATGGGGTGTCCGTTTCCCTTCGTTTTTGTAAGATTGAATTAGCAAGCGAATATTTATAAAAAGTACCTACAGGATCGGGTATGGTATCAAGAATATTCTGGATCCGTTTTTCAATTTCTTTTTCTGATAAGGATTTGATATCACCTAAATCTAACAAACTTCCGAGCGCACCCGCCATTTTTGCACCTTGATCAACTACGCCATCGGGAGGTCCATAACATCCCGTACAAGGCATATTTACTTCTGGACATAAGGCACCACACCCATCGCGTGTGGCAATTCCCATACAAATGATTCCTTGCTCCAGTAAACAACGTTCTGAATCGGGAATACATTCATACGTACGATAGAACCGTTTAATGGGTTTTTTTTCCTTTATTTTTTTACATTCGTTGCATACATTGGAAATTCCACCACCTAACACGCTTCCGATAGGAGGTAGGGAATCACTTTGCTTAAGTTTTTCTAAAATCTGTTCTATTTGATGCGGCTCCGGTGGGCAACCCGGAACAAAATAATCCACTAGTACCGTCTGATTTAGCGTGCGTAAACTCGATTGATACGTTGGAATGTGCAGAGTTCCTTCGGGAATTGAAGTTTCACCTTGAGGCAACTGCTTTTTTGGATTCTCCACCGTTGGACAATCAATATAAATCGTTTGAAGGTGCGAGGCTGCTTGGGTTAGGTTTCCCAATGCAGGAATACAACCTTCCGATGCACAAGAACCAAACGCAATTAGATATTTTGATTTTTTACGGAGTAAATGCGCCATCGTCGCATGTTCGTTGGTACGAATACCCCCATTAAATAGCGTGAATTCTATGGATTGATCAGGTAAGGCTTGGATGGTTTCTGTTTTGGTGTCAAGTAAGCATGGACAATAAAAAAAATCAAAATGGGAATCCAAATCGATTAGTTTCTCATGAATATTTGTTAAAGCTATCTCACAGCCTCCACACGATGCTGCCCAATACATAGCCAGTTTTGGTTTCATTTTCATGATTCCCTCTTGAGTGGTCGGTGTGCTATGCCAATAACAAGAACGATTCTGCTTTTATCTTTTGTAGATGGATATGTGCATGGTTACAGATTCTAGCGCGATCGCCTATTTTCAGAATAATAAGAAAAGACAAGAGTGTCAATTCTCCTTAATAGTTCTACAAAAGCAAGAGAAAAAGTTATCGAAGTCAGCTGTAAAACTAGAACCAATGGACACGTAAAATTATGAAAGTAATTAGTCCAGGATTCATTTCGGCTTCGCTCAATGAACGCACACTGAGCGTAATCGAAGTGTAGAACAATTTTAGTTGTCCCAAGGTACTAGCTTACTTTGCAATATTTTAGCACATCTTATCTTAATACTCCTTGCCATATAGAACAAAATAGAGTATCATATGCGATAGTGGAACCATATATTGGTAACCAAGTTACAGAATCCAAAAGTGCAATCCCAAAAAATAGGTTGCACCTCTAATCATTAGAATACAACAATCAATAGAATGGACACAAAGATGAATACACATCCCTCTTATATTCTGTGGGATTGGAATGGCACATTATTGAATGATGCGTGGTTGTGTATTGATATTATGAATCAATCACTCATAAAGCGGAATCTACCTACCCTTACTACTGAAACCTATCCCCAATACTTTGATTTCCCCGTAAAAATATATTACGAACGGTTGGGATTTGATTTCGCACACGAACCATTTGAAGAAGTTGGGCTTGAATTTATGCATGGGTATCAAGCTCGTATAGCAGAGCTTTCCCTACAACCCAATGCTGAGATAGTTCTACAACGCTGCAAAAAAGCAGGTATAATCCAATCAATGTTATCAGCAATGGAAAATTCCCTTCTAAATCAATTGGTACAACGGTTTCGGATTGCTTCATTTTTTGAGACCGTTCAAGGCATTGCAAATCATTATGCTTATGGTAAAATCACGCTTGTGCAAAATTGGATTAACCAGCAGGGAATTGATTGTACTACTCTTATGCTTGTTGGAGACACAACCCATGATGCTAAAGTGGCGCGAAACGTGGGATGCAAAGCCATACTCATTCCAAGCGGGCATCATCCCCATGATAAACTTCAACAAACCGGTTTTCCCGTACTTTCTTCTCTCGATGAAGTACCGTTCTTTTTGGATGTGTAACTTCGAGTATACATGTTGTTATGGTTGAATGGGTTCTTTAACCACACCCATAAACAGGATCGCATTGGTTTCATTATCTCGAATGAAGAATAAAAACGGACGATCCAACCGCATGATTTTGTATTGCGGACGGGAATCGATCGAGGCAGTTCGAACTGTAATAATCGCCGTGGCTGCTGCGGCTTCGGTACCTGTCTCATCAACCTTCACAAATGCTTTGTGAATAATTTGACTGATTGAAGGACCCGAATCCCCGATCGGTAATCGATTGTAATCAACCATACGAGAGAAATCTCGATTGGAAGATTGAAAAGGTGCAGTCAACCCCATATTTTGTAACGTTTGAACCATATTGTTATAGGTGGCTGTATATTCGAATTTGGGCATAAAAAGATGTACTTCTTGGGATCGCATTCTCCGAATTAGTTGTGAATATAGTTCCTCATTTAATGACGAAGTCACATGTTCAAATTTTCCTTCCTTCGGAAGAATCAGAATCATAGATGTATCACCACCAGCATAATCCAGTGATGTTGCCTGGTAATCGCGATTTTCATAATAAAGCAAATATTCCTCTCGTTTCATGAATTGAACATCGTTAGTACTTCCATCTAGTTTATAAAAAGGTGCTTCGTGGGTAAGTTCCTCGTCGAAAGAAATGTCCCAGTTCCCCTTAAAATAAATCGCGTTTACTATAACAAGAATAGTAGCGGGAGTAAGTGATCCTGCAGGGAGCAGGTTTTTTATTTTGGATTGAGTTTGTTCTTCGACCCAGGTATTAATCTGTATGCGAATTCGTTCGTATGCTTCAAGGAAATTAACCATTTGTAATGCATTAGAAAAATGGGTTCGCATGGTTTCCAAATAGGAAGAACGAAATGGATAATCGGATTGAATCCATAAGGCATTGGCTATATCGAGCTGAACACCTTCTGTTTGTTCGAGCATTTGTTGAACCGTAGCAAGTGCCTGATTTAGAATAGCTCTACTTAGTGTAAGATGCAAAACAGAGCGAATTTGTTCTGCAGATTCCCCTTCAATTCCCTCATACGCCATTGCCAAAGCCATACTCATGCTATACGGGGAAAAAAATGTGTTGGGTTCTTGTTCGCCAATGTGTTGAAATAAATCAAAACAAAAGGTATTCATCCCAGTTATAAGTTCATCAATCTGTTCATCCGTAATAGACATGGATACTTCCCCATTTTTCATATGATCCGGTCCTAGAATATCCGATAATATTATATCCAATAGAGGATGGTAGCTTTGATGTTGACTATATACCGTAACAGCGAGTGTCATACTACAAAAAACAAATAACAATCCCAAAAAACCCAATCGCAACCACAGATATGTTTTCATTGATTCCCTCCAAAAGCAGATTTTCCAGTTCGTTGATAAGTTCCCTAAAGGGTTCTTAAAAAAATCCCCAATCCTGTACCATCCAATTGATGGTGTGTCTATGTGTAATACGTAACACAAAAGGGTGCGAAACCGGTAAATTTAACAGCTTCTAATCCCATGAAATACATGAAAGCAAAACACCCTTGACTGAATCCAGCCAAGGGTGTTATTTATAGGGGTTTTACGCGAGCTTAGTAAATGTATTTTGGGGAGGGGAAGCTCGTCATCTATGTTAATACATCCCGTCCATGCCACCCATACCCCCCATACCACCGGCTCCACCGGGCATAGGAGGTGCTGCATCTTTTTCTTCTTTAATTTCTGTAATGACTGCTTCGGTTGTTAATAATAGAGCAGCAATGGAGGATGCGTTTTCTAAAGCGGTACGGGTTACTTTGGTTGGATCAATCACACCGGCTTGTACAAGGTCTTCAAACGTATCGGTACTGGCATTGTATCCAAATGACCCGCTTTCTTCTTTGATCTTTTGTACTACAATGACACCTTCAACACCCGCGTTGCTTGCAATATTTTTGGCAGGCTCAATCAATGCTTTTTTAAGGATGTTAATGCCTATTTGTTCTTCACCTGCTGCTTTGACTTTTTCAAGTGCAAACAACGTACGAATATAAGCAACGCCACCACCCGGAATGATTCCTTCTTCTACGGCTGCCCGGGTTGCATGCAAGGCATCTTCGACCCGTGCTTTTGTTTCCTTCATCTCTGTTTCTGTATGAGCACCAATATTAATAACCGCTACGCCTCCAGATAGCTTGGCAAGACGTTCTTGTAGTTTTTCTCGATCATAATCACTGGTTGTTTCATCAATTTGGTGCTTAATTTGTGCAACGCGCGCTTTGATATCTTCGGATTTACCAGCCCCTTCTACAATGGTCGTATTTTCTTTATCAATGGTAACCCGTTTGGCACGTCCTAAATCATTTACATCCGTATTTTCTAATTTGAAACCCATTTCTTCGGAAATTACTTTTCCACCAGTAAGGGTGGCAATATCTTCCAGCATGGCTTTTCTACGATCTCCAAACGCCGGTGCTTTCACTGCAGCTACTTTTAAGGTTCCACGAAGCTTATTTACTACTAACGTAGCAAGGGCTTCCCCTTCCATATCTTCAGCAATAATAACAAGCGGTTTTCCGCTTTGGGCTACTTTTTCTAAAAGCGGAAGTAAATCTTTCATATTGCTGATCTTCTTATCATACAATAAGATAAAACAATCTTCATGAACGGATTCCATGGTGTCGGAATCTGTTACGAAATAAGGGGAAATATATCCTCTATCAAATTGCATTCCCTCAACAATTTCTAGATTGGTATCCGTTGTTTTTGATTCTTCAACGGTAATAACCCCATCTTTTCCTACTTTATCCATAGCATCAGCAATTAAATCACCAATTTCTTTATCGTTGTTTGCTGAGATCGTTGCTACCTGGGCAATTTCTTTTTTCCCTTTAATTGGTTGGGCTAGTTTTGCCAATTCATCAACTACAACTTTCACTCCTTGTTCGATTCCTCGTTTAATAGCCATGGGGTTAGAACCGGCGGTTACATTTTTTAATCCTTCTCGGTAAATGGATTGAGCTAAAAGGGTTGCAGTGGTTGTTCCATCCCCAGCAACATCGCTTGTTTTGGAAGCAACTTCCTTAACCATTTGTGCTCCAATATTTTCGAGTGAATCCTCAAGTTCAATTTCCTTTGCAACGGTTACCCCGTCTTTCGTTATGGTGGGGGATCCAAATTTCTTTTCTAATGTGACATTTCGACCTTTCGGTCCTAACGTTACTTTCACTGCATTCGCCAGTTTGTCAATCCCCATTTTTATTGCCTGGCGTGCATCCAATCCAAAGGTAATATCTTTTGCCATAATTTCCTCCATACTTTTGTCAATCTGTGTGTCCCCATGCTCCAATCCGGTGTGGACTGTGGGAGTGATGGTTATCCATGCGTTCTATTCAATGATACCCAGAATATCAGATTCATTCATAATAAGATGCATAGCTCCATCCAGCTGAATTTCCGTACCTGCATATTTCCCATACAGTATTTTTTGACCTGTTTTAACTGTAAGTGCAATATGGGATCCATCATCTTTCATCTTCCCAGGTCCAACCGACACGATTTCGCCCTGTTGGGGTTTCTCTTTCGCGGTATCCGGGATAATAATGTTGCCGTACTTCTGTTCTGATTCTTCGATCGGTTTAACAAGAACGCGGTCGCCTAGTGGTTTTAACTTCATATACACTTCCTCCAATAGCGTACTATTGATGATATCAACATAACAAATAGCGTGCCAACCTAATCGATTTTGATTACTTTTTTTTATTCGTGTTTGGATCGATCGAATATGGAGGAATTCCAGTGTTCTACCGTCCACTCTTAATAAATATATTGGTCATTTTGACCCAAATCATTCGGATCATTAAAAATGCTTGGTTAATACGACACAAAAATTTCTTTTTTAAATCATTCATCATTAGTAGGTAAGTATTAGCTTATAGTTTCTATTTTCTGAAGGCGGTTTGTGATTGTTGGTATTGTTTTCAATGAAGGTATGAAAGTAGAAAGGGATTCTGAAGTAGCTCATACGAATACCTTTCTACGTTGGTGTTATGCTTGATGAAATGATTCGGTTATTCTGTTCGTTTGATAATATGAAATCCAAATTGGGTTTCAACGATCGAAGAAACTTCATTTACATCTAACTCAAAGGCAGCTTGATCAAATGCGGCAACCATCGCTCCTCGCCCAAATTTTCCTAAATCCCCGCCTTTTTGGCTGGATGGACAGGAGGAATGTTCTTTTGCAAGGGCAGCAAAATCGGCTCCCCCTTCTATTTCCTTTAATAAAGCTTCCGCTTTCTTTCTAGCATCCTCTTTAGATAGTTCAGATTCTGTACGATATGCTCCCTGATAAGGAATTAATATATGACTGCACCGTATTTGCGTGGGTGTTGCATTGGTTGGAGAGATTTCCTCAACTGTAGGTTGACTAACAGTTTCGGTATTTTCTTGTTTTGTTTGTTCTAAGGATTCATTTTGATTGTTAACATCATTAACCTGTTGTTTTCCCTGTTCCTGGTTAGTACTTGCATTTTGATTACACGCTGTAATCCCAATAAATGCAACGAGCATGCATAGCATGGTAAGGTATATCGATATACGCATTGTCTGGTTCCTCCAGTATGGTGTGAAATTCGTGAAATGCACGACTGTTGTAATCTGTGCAGTATCCACATTGGTAAGGTAATAAATAAAAAGCGTGATGCCAAGAATAGTTGTAACACAGGGTGCGATTTCATCTCTGGGTTTTTATAGATTTTATGTTTTAGATTATACCC
>CAYPZJ010000141.1:0-11228 GCA_964414635.1 uncultured Spirochaetia bacterium | reverse complement strand
CCGATGGAATCGAATTTCACAAATTCTATCAGGACTTCAACTCCAATAATCTAATTGAAACCGTTTTATGGAATTTACACGAAGAACTTAAAAGTGGCACCTACCATCCTGGAGGATACGATAGTTTCCGAGTGTATGAACCTAAAGAGCGGATTATTACTCGTGCACCTTTTCGTGACCGCATTGTTCATCATGCGATTATTAATGTAATTGAACCGATTTTTGAAGCTCGATTTTACGCCCATAGTTATGCCTGTAGAATCGGCAAAGGTACACACAAAGCAATGAGGCAAGCTCATAAATATCTCCGCCAGAATCGTTATTATTTAAAATGTGATCTAAAAAAGTATTTCCCATCCATTAATCATGAAATTCTCAAGCAACTGGTCTTTCGTTATATTGCAGACCAGAAGGTTAAGACTTTAATTAATCAACTCTTAGATGAGCCTTGTGATTGTGTAAAATACGACATTACTAGTGGAGTTGAAACGCAACATCCGTATTTGGTGGGGATAGGGATTCCGATTGGCAATCTAACTAGCCAGTTCTTTGCCAATGTGTATCTTGATCCGTTCGATCATTTCGTAAAAGATGATCTCCACTGTGCCTGTTATGTGCGTTATATGGATGACTTTGTTTTCTTTAGTGATTCCAAAGAAAAACTTCATGAGTGGTTGCAGGCATCTGAATTATTTCTGTTAAAGCATTTGCGACTAAAGTTACATGAAACCAAACGTCAAATTTTTCCAACGAAAGATGGTTTAGATTTCGTAGGGTATCGTTTATATCCTGAACGAATTAAGGTCAGAAAGTCATCGTGTATGGGATTCATCAAAAGATACAGGAAATTGTTGAAACAACAAAGGGTTCATCGTACGGATGATCGTATGGATAAGATACAATCTTCGATAGCAGGCTGGGTTGGTCATAGTAAGCAAGCCAATTCTTACAGGCTACGTAGAAATATACTAACACGGATACCAAAAGAGGTGTTCGGAAGATAAGTCATGGACTTATAATGCGTTATAAGTCAGGGTGAAGACCTTGAAGCACGAATCGTGTGAAACGGGGCGGCAATTGGAACAACAATGCGACGAACTTGCAGTCGGCGTATCGGAACAACAACAACCCGAACAATCGGAACAACAACATCGGCTTTCGTTGCTCGGTGTTTCCCTGTGAGAAGAACCTTCATCGCCAGATACGGTATCATCAAGGTGGTATCGTCCGTGCCTGGTTGGTTCCATTTGGTCTTGATCCTCATCAGGTGAAGAACTTGGTGAAATAATTGTACGCCCCATTGGGCTAGTACCGCAAGGGAATGTTCGGTGGGGTGAGGAATACTTATTTTGAACTGTGATGGGGATGATTAACCTGCTCCCCGAATGAATTCGGGGCTACAAAATTAGGGGAAGGGTTAAAGGGGAAAGGGGAAGGGGGAAAGGTTAAGGGAAAAAGGAAAAACAGAATTGCCCTTCTCCATTACCCCTTACCCTTTCCCCTAATAGGTAGCCTGGATTACAATCCTGGAAACGCACGAATAAATTGGGTGTATTATTTTGCAGTTTTTGACACCTACCCCAAATCACCCCTTTATTTCTCATGTTTGGTGGCAAGTTTTATTTTTTGATATATATTTTAAGGAGGATAATGGAATGCGGATTCCAAACGCAGATCGTGTGGTTATCGAAAAGCGAAAACTTAGTTATCAGAACATGAGTGTGATAAACGAAACGAACTTTTCATAATGAAGAAAGTTTTTCAATGAAACTAATATAGGAAGCAATGCAATGCAAAAATTGGAGAAAAAAATTATTGTTGATGAACAGGGTGAGCCTGTGGAAGCAATCATCGCATGGAGCGATTTTATGGAAATTGTGGAAATACTCGGATTAGATCTGGACACCGCTGCCAAAACTCAGATTCAGAACGCAAAACTTGATAGAGAGCAGGGACGATTGGATCAATATCAATCGTTGGATGACATTTGATGTTTGAACTTGTACTTCATAAACAAGTGGTAAAAGCTATACAAAAGTTGCCTTCAAAACAACGAGAACGTATTAAACAGGCACTTGATCAGCTTCGGCAAAATCCCTTTTCCCAAGTGGATGTAAAAAAGATGGTTGGTGAATGGAGCGGGTATTATCGAACGCGTATTGGAAAACTTCGGGTGCTGTACTGGATAGACCTTGAATATAAAAGAATCTACGTTGATTATTGCGATACACGCGGGGATGTATATAAATGAGAGCGACAAAGGAAGGAAGAATGTCAAGTTTCATTTCCACTAGAGGTGTAGTGAAAAACTCCGTTTTGTAGAAAAAGTCATGAACAGACAGCGTTTGGAGGTGTTATTCTATTCAGGTTACTGACTAAGCACCATTCCTGTTAATGAAGGATCATTCCATGGAATATCACGAAACAAATGATCAACCCAAACTTTTCAAATCTGTTCTGGCCCCAAAAATGATGGAGGAACGCAAGGCTCAACTGCTGGGCGTTGGGGACGAGCACACCGTGGGATGTGCATTGTGGGATTAGTGGGTATGAATATGATCTCATCTCTAATGGAGCGTACAAGCCGGTAATTTATGTGAGTTGGTATGAGGCACGAGCGTATTGTAAATTTGTGTATGGAGCGAATGGAGATTTGCCCACGGAAGCACAATGGGAACGAGCGGCGAAGGGAACGACAAGCGGTAGTTATCAGTATCCGTGGGGAACGACCAGCCCTACGTGTACGCTTGCGAATTATAGTGGGTGTACGGGAGCGACGGATGATGTGGGCAGCCACCTAACGGGTGTGACCGGTTGGCCTGGGAATCCGGGTTTGCATGATATGGCGGGGAATGTATGGGAATGGACGCAAACGTGGTTTGAGTATGCGGGAGCGGGTTATGAAGTCTATTATGGAGCTGGCTGGTCAAATAGGGTAAATCCGACTAAAGTAGAAAAAGGATCAAGCACGGGTCGTGTGTTACGGGGCGGCTATTGGTACAGCTATGCGTCGTACTTGCAGTCGGCGTGTCGGGTCATCAGCGTCCCGTACTATCGGAACAGCCTCCTCGGCTTTCGTTGCGTGGTTCGGTGATTGTCTCTTAGTTTCTTGCCCTCTTTGTCTCTAAAAACATTGGGGTACAGGGGCTGTAGCCCCCCCCCCCCTGTCGACGATAAATTTTTGGCAAGCATACTTTTTATGTATTTGATATATTGGATTAGTACAGGAAAGAATGGACAACACAGAACGACCAAGTGTAGAGAATTTGCTGATTTTTCAGAAAGCGTATGACTATGTTAAATGGGTGATACCAACAGTGGAACGGTTTCCTTTTTCTATATATTTAAGGGACCGGAAGGTCTCTGGTCAGGGGGGATGGATTTTTGTAGCGTGCGGATGTGTATAGGGAGGGAATCGGTGGGTAGTCTCCGGCCCTTAGTCTCTTAATATCTTGCTCTCTTTGTCTCTAAAAGGGATCAGGGGGGTATTGGGGGGGAATGCATTCCCCCCAATCGACAGCAAATTTTTTGAAGCATACTTTAGATACTTTATAGAAATTATATGGTTGTGGCCGTCACTGCGATCGTAACCCCTGTTATTACGAACGCCCAATAGAGGGGTAGTGATTAGCTAAAGAAAAATTGCCCCTGATATAGGTTTGCTACTCCTAACACAAGTTTGACAACCTATAATTAAAATTATGTATCAGAGCGGCTCCCGGAAGGGCACACCTCTCCCGTAACACTAGTTTCACGGAGCCATTCTTTACTCAGGAAGTCTGTCAGATTCTCTATACGAGCACCAGACGAAAAACCACACGCCTTAAAAGCAAGACGGGAAGCGCTGTCAAGCAGAGGACGTAAACCCCAGTACCGACCCTCATCTTCCACAATCGTTACTTCCAGAAGGCTGAGTGACTTGAGCAATGCTTTGTACTCATACGGCTGACCCAGGTTGACCAGATACTCCCGCAGACTCAGTTCCAACACCAAGGTAAGAAAGCAAATAAATACATAACTGCGGATACGTCGACCTGTAAAGTGGTACGTCGGTGTGATTCGCAACGGTGCCTTCAAATCTCGAAACCGATACTCTACCTGCCACAAACTCTTGTAACTATAGATTAGAACCTTCCACCATTCCCGACTGTTTGTTCGGATCACGAAAAACCTACCAAACACTTTCCTTCTGTCACCTTCCTTTCTTTATAGATCGAACCAATTGGAGGAGTTGCTCTTTTTTTTGGTCATCGTCGAATCTGCCGATGGCTTTGATTGTTGTAGACTTACAGCGCTTAGTTTTTAAGTCCCAGGATGATTGACTGAGTTGGATGTACTTAGGGGGGTTTCCCGCAAACAGGTAAAATGTCTCACGGATAAATGCTTTTTAGCCTGTTTCACACAAGGATTAATCCGTACGAAAACTTCCTGGAAAATCAAGTGAAAATTGGGTCAAATTTTGGGAAATTTATTAGAGACATGAATTCGAATGGAAAAAGGATTGCAGGGTGATCTCCGTGGGACATTATATCTGTTTGTGGGGAAACCCCTTCTAATTCGAATGCGGTGTGATTTTAAGATTATTCTTGGTAATCAAATTCCAAATAGGTTTCCAGAAAAGTAAACAAAGTGCGCCAGCGGATAAAGCCAGTATTCCATATATGATAATTGGATTCAACCATTGAATTGATATAATGATCATTCCTATACCACCTATAGAAAACACTGAAAATGAGATAAGAGATGAACTGGCACCAGCATCTATACCTCCTAACTCAAGTAAAATATTCGAGCTGGGTGGTCGTAATATTGATCCAGCTAGTGTTCCAGGTATTACCATTGCAAGAAAAACAATTGGATTCAATGGACCAAATATGATAATTAAAGCGCCGCTCAAAACTGTCATAGCAAAAGAAGCTACAATAATGTGGTTTATTTTCATGATTTTTTCCAAACGTAAATACAGTATAGGACCAATAGATACAAAAAGAGCATTAATGGCAAAATACATACTGAATACTTGTTCTGAAAGGTGAAACCCATTAACAAATATATATGATGAACCGGCAATAAATGCAAACAAGGGAATCGTTATCAACGAAAACAATAGTAATGGGAGTGTGAATTGAACTTTTTTCAATACTCGTGCAATACCAAGTAAGGCATACACAATACTCATTTCTGAATCAACCTGTTTGGTTTCTGCCATTCCAATCACACCAATAAAACAAATTACACCGAATCCTGCGAGAATAATAAAGATGAAATTCCAAGATGAAACTGACAGAATGAATCCACCAATGATAGGAGCAATAATAGGAGCAATCATCATCAATGCACTAATGATAGCAAGAACTTTTATCCGTTCCTTTGGGTCAAATACATCTTTCGCAATCGCCATAGATATGGCTACAGGTGCAGCGCTTCCCAACGCCTGAAAAATACGATATATTATTAAGGATTCTATATTGCTGGCTATTCCGCATAGAAAAATGGATAGAATATAAATAGCTAATCCAATCAGTAACGTAGGTTTCCTACCAAATTTATCTGATAATGGTCCCCAAAGTAGTGTTAAAAAGCCAAAAACCACAAAATATATAATCAAGGTTAAGTTGACAAGTGTACGGGATGTATTCATCAAATCGCAAAGATTGGGTAAGGCAGGAAGATACATATCTGTACTTAATGGAGGAAAGGCTCCTAATAATATAATCAGGATAAAAATCCAGGTTTTATTCTTCATGGGTACCTACCATTTTTTCTAGCAAAAACGGTTTCATAGTGATTATAATCTTATGCCATTGTTTCATCTAATTTACTCCTGAATACTCCAACATATACAGTTCCAATACCAATGCCAGAAAGTTATTGAATACATAATTATAGATCCGTCGACCTGTAAAGTGGTAGGTCGGTGTGATTCGCAACGGTGCCTTCAAATCTCGAAACCGATGCTCTACCTGCCACAAACTCTTGTAACTATAGATTAGAACCTTCCACCATTCCCGACTGTTTGTTCGGATCACGAAAAACCTACCAAACACTTTCCTTCTGTCACCTTCCTTTCTTTATAGATCGAACCAATTGGAGGAGTTGCTTTTTTGTTTGGTCATCATCGAATCTACCGATGGCTTTGATTGTTGTAGACTTACAGCGCTTAGTTTTTGGGTCTCAGGATGATTGACTGAGTTGGATGTACTTGTGTTTGGATTTGTCTTTATTTTTCTGAGTGTTGATTCTGATAAACATAGCGTTGATAAATATAGTGAATGCTTTATCTAAAAACAAGTATTATTTCAGGTCATACTACTAAGAGATTTTGGCAATTTACAAATCCTACTCTAATTAGCGAGCCTGTTGTAAGGTTTCTAATACCCCAAATTAACGTTTAGCTATCAAATTTTTACTAGCAGGGGTATTAACCTGTACTATTCACGTTTTTGGGAGCCTTGGGAAAACTAGAATGAGGAACTTCAGTTAGAATACAAACAGCCATCAGGAACAATTCGTGACTGGACTAGCACATTGGTCAGCTGGCTCAATCCAGCCCCAAAATGATTCTTCTGCATTTCCATCCCACTTACTATATATCCAACCCTTTTTGTCACATCCCCAAAGCTCCATTTGTACAACCCCTGGTATTTCGCTAATTATCGTGCTACTGTTATCGGGTTTGCTGTAAAGTTTGGTTTTGGCTCCTGGAGCATAGGCACGAAGATCCACACTTAATAGGGGACCATATACCCATCCTGGTGTATCTATTAACACCAATCCTTCAACAGATTCTGCATGATCAATTTGCATCCACCTATTATAAGTAGCGATTACATGCACCATTATACCATCTACTTTAGAGATTGCTGGCAACGTTGTGAGTATATCGTATGTACTATTAGGTCCAGCACGGATATTTAAACCTGTGGGATCTGGATCATTCACATACGCGTTCAAATTGCATGGCATAGGATGAACGCGATCGGGTGCAGAAGAAAGGGATGGTGCAGATATGGATTGCAAGCGTTCTGTAGGATGTTGCTCGGTAGTCTGTTGTATGGATGCGACTTCTTTTTCCTGAAAAGATACGATTGAGGATGTAACAAGAACTATTCCCGTAACGGACTCTTGACTGCCTTCTGTACTTTGTTTTTCTGGTCCACATGATAATATCCCCAACACCCACCCGATTATGAATATCAAAAAACAGTGACATAAACCCTGCGATAAAGGGTGTATGTATGCTTGTCTGGACCTTTGAGTTGATGATTGTTGATAGAACAGCTTCATACGGATTCTCCTGAACGATTTACGAATCTGATTATTCCTTTTATGTTTTGTTAGATTTCTAGTACTGATCGGAGTCGAAATGGTTAACAATATAAGAAGCCACACAACACTAGAGGGGTAGTGATTAGATAAAGAAAAATTACCCCTGATATCGGCTTGCTACTCCTATTTCTCATGGGATTTAACCTGTTTGTTGGTAGATACGTTCCCATCTATTTGTTGTTCTTTTGTTTATCCAGTACAGACTTCTCCCTTTTCTTGTTGCTATCAGATTGTTGCACTATTTATCTGTCGATACCCCTCTAGAAAACTACTTCCCACCGATTTCCTCCCTATACACCCCCGCAACCGATCAAGATCAATCTAATGGTGTCCTAGCTTAGCGAATATGTAAGCATTCTTACAAGATCCATACTTCAGAGGGGGGATGGCTAAGAAAGCGCGTCCCGGTTTGTTCTACCACAATCATTTCTTCCAAACCAATCCGATGTAACGCTTTTTCTTCCCCATATTGAAAGTATAATGACGGTTCCAAGGTATGAATTTGATTGGGTTCAAATTGCTGATCGGTTGTTCCACGCCAGGAAATCGGTGGACCTAATTCATGGGTTGCATAACCAATGGGATGCCCTGTCGCATTAGGATATGCAGGATATCCTGCTTGGTCAATAGCAGTACGAATTGCTCGATCCACTTCCACACTTGCAACTCCAGGACGAATTAGACGCGCCGCGTATTGAATATACTGCGAACAGTCGTTAAACGCTTTTTCTATGACAGTCGGTATAGCATGTGTTCCAGGAGGAGCGATATATATACATCGTTGCAAATCCGTACAAAGATGATCCCGCTTTAATCCAAAATCAACCACCAAAAAGTCTTTGTATTGAATAGGTTGGTCTGTAGGGTTCGAATGCTCGCGGCTTGGACCAACACATACCATCGGGCATCCAGCCCATCCCCAGGCAGGTTCAGCATTTAAATCCAGACATCGTTTATGAAATGCTCGAGCCAGATCTCGTTCGGTAGTTCGTCCTGGTTGGATCGAACTAGCGGAAAGCAGAGATTCAAACACGTTTTCGGTATCAGCTACTAACGTTTCTAATAGCTGGATTTCCTCAGAAGAATAACGAGTACGTAGCGCAGTGATGAGAGGATTGCTTTCTTTCCATTTTACATGATGGTGAAACCTATTCTGAAGTAGATCCCACACAGATGCCGATAACCCATTGGCATAAATATTCTGTGCGTTGTTATTCAATGCAATACATGGATGCGTATTATTCCAATCGGAATCAGACCCCGAAAAGATTTTATGCTCCAACCAAGTTAATGAATCATCCAGCATGTCTTGCTGCACCACGATTCCATCCATCCAATCCGGCATCATATGGAAAATATCCTTATCCAATGGAGACACCCAAAGAGAACCTGCGAGCTGATCTGCTTCCATGCATAAAATGCAAACAGCACCACCAGGAAGCGCACTAAATCCAAATACATCCATCATGGGATCGTAACAACCCCGCTGCTGGATAAGTAACCAAAAATGGATCTGGTGTTGTTGAAATAAACGGGGAAGAAGCGCAGTACATTTTTTAAAAATGTGCAATGTTAAATCCTAAATTGGGTATCAAATTTTAATAAACGATCAGATAAATCTTCATGTTTACTTACTGCGTTGGTGTCCATCACCATAAATGAAAACATGAACGTTATATGGTGATCGCTACCGACCAATCCACCCAATTACTCCAACATCCCTCACCATTCTGCGCTCGTACACTCCAATAAAGAGTCTGGGTATCATAAGGGGTTGTATCAAAAACAAAAGAGGTGCTCCCACCAGTTAAAATAGGAGCGGAAATATCATCCATTCCAGGGGACGTTCCTAATTTATATTCATATTCCATTGCTCCCGCTACAGGATCCCAATTAAAGGATTGACTTGCATTAGGAGGAGTTGTGCCCGCATCACTCGGATTAGGATTAATTGGTTCCGTCGGGTCTGAAACTGTAAATTGCCAATCACTCCACGCTCCCCAGCAGCCTAACGCGTCCTGACTCCGCACGCCCCAGTATAAGGTCAGCCCTTCATATACAGTTAGATCCGTTGTGAAGGACTGCATACCTCCCGTTAATCCGGTTGCTAGATCATTTCCAGATGCAATAGTACCTAAACGATATTCATAGTCCAACATACCCATATCATCCCACGAAAACATCGAAGAGACCATCCCACACACGATTCCCATATCCGTAGGTGCTGGGGTTGTTGGTATTGGAGGATCCGCTACGGTGAAATTCCAATCCACCCAATCACTCCAACATCCGTTCGTATCCTCCGCTCGTACACTCCAATACAATGTGGCACCTAAGTATCCTGTTATATCAATTGTAGCAGTCGAATCGGTTTCATTCGTTTCGGAAACCACTTCCTCGCCACCAACCGATGTGCCTACCTTATAATCAAAACTTAAATCACCGTCTGCTCCATCCCAATCCAATGTCAGCGCATTCGTCTCACATACACTACCAGCATTCGTAGGTGTGGGAGTTGTTGGTTCGGTTGGATCTGTAACATTAACATGCCAGTCTGCCCATGAACTCCAACACCCACTTCCATCCAGGCTTCGTACACTCCAGTATATCATCACACCCTGATAAGAGAATGTATCAGTCGTAAACGAAGCGGTACCACCTGTTGATGTTGGTCCCAGAATATCCGATCCACCTAACGACGTACCAATTTGGTATTCATAGTCTGCCATCGCCATATCATCCCAAGTAAAGGAAGCCATGATACTCCCACAGATTGTTCCACCATCGGCAGGAATGGGTCCCGTCGGCATTCCTGGACCTGTTGATGTGACCGTAAACTCCCAGGCTGTCCACGAACTCCAGCATCCATCGGCATCTTGGGATCGAACTCCCCAATATAAAAGTAAACTATCATAGGGTGTAAGATCAATTATAAAATGGGCAGTACCCCCTGTAAGTCCAGTATTTATATCTGAGCCTTCAAAAGTGGTTGCCAGACGATAATGATAATCTGTAACCCCCATATCATCCCAACTTAATACACTCGACGCTGTTCCACAAAAGGTGTCGGAATTCGCAGGAATAGG
The DNA here is from genome assembly GCA_964414635.1 of uncultured Spirochaetia bacterium. Taxonomy (GTDB): domain Bacteria; phylum Spirochaetota; class UBA6919; order CAYPZJ01; family CAYPZJ01; genus CAYPZJ01. Next base: position 813 of record CAYPZJ010000141.1, on the reverse strand, counting down.
AGTGCTCGGTTCCGTTGGAAAACTGACCAGGACGGACCAACTCGTCCAATCACTCCACTCATTAGACGTAGTATCATGCTGGCGAACACCCCAATAAAGGGTAGTACCCACATGGCTCGTTAGATCTAAATCAAACGAGGTTGTGAAAATTTCTGTAACAGGAGCAATGTCATCTGTACCTTCAGAAGATCCAACCCTATATTCATACTGATCTGCATTGATATCCCCCGTCCAGGAGAATGTTTTAGGATTAAGAGGGCAAGCATACGACGCATCCGTGGGAAGAGGTTCGGTTGGTATAGCAGCTGAAGTACTCGTCGATTGGGATGATTCATTTGAAACGGTATCTTGACTGGTATCTGTACTGGAAGTAGTAGCTGTAGTAATGGGAGAGCTGGAATCGGATGATTCGGTGGAAAATAACGAAGAGGAGGAGGATTTCGTGGTAATCGAATCCGTTGAAGTCATTGTTAGTTCAAAAAACTCAAATATAGATTGGTTGGAACAAGTGCTTCCCAGTAAAAATACCAGTGCAGCAATGCAAATAATACTGATAGTTAATTTGGTACTCATTTTATGCTTCCTTCATTTATAAATGGCGGCTCTAATTGCCTTGTCAGAAGTGAGTTGTTGTGAATAACTAGTGCGCGCATTCTATCCATAAACCTTTTTTAGGTATATTAGCTTCATACCTCAAAATAATATTGCATTATCCACAATTATCAGTATAATCCCTTTGTTATATTTTGTCAATGTGTGCGGGTGCGATTTCATCTCTGGGTTTTTATAGATTTTATGTTTTAGATTATACCC
>CAYPZJ010000140.1:0-11245 GCA_964414635.1 uncultured Spirochaetia bacterium | reverse complement strand
GCGTTGTCACCTTAATTATCCTGAAAGTAGTCCAATCAATAGGGGGTCAGTACAAGTTTTCATTAATTGTACATACAACACACAACGGGAGTGATATATTTGGGTGGTCGTGGGGTGTTTACACAAAAGAAACACCCCTTATCATTAAAAGAGCGGTTGCGTTCGTTCGGAATTAGGCAACGGTGACATCCTTGTTGCCGGATGTATGATTGGAATCTGGTAATCGGAAGCTGGATACTAATTCTGCCATGGTTTCTGCTTGCCGCTGTAGTTGTAAAGTGGAAGAAGAGAGTTCCTCCGCGCTGGAAGAAACCGACTGGGCAACGTCATTCACTGTATTCATTGCATCCTGAACTTGTTGAGCACCTTGATTCTGCTGCCCTATTGAATTGATGATGTCATCAATCTGATTCACATTGGCATTAACGTTTTCATTAATACTCTGGAAGGCTTCTCCGCTTTTCTTCACCACATCCACACCATGATCCACATTGCTCATCGTTTGTTCCATTAATCCTTTTACTTCTTTGGTGGATTCTGCAGAACGATCGGCTAATTTGGATACTTCCTGGGCAACCACCGCGAATCCTCTTCCCGACTCCCCTGCTCGCGCCGCTTCAATCGAGGCATTTAATGAAAGCAAATTGGTTTGATCGGCAATATCATTAATCACATTGATAATTTCCCCAATCTGATTGGAGTTTTCTTTTATCCGCCCCATCGCTTCTACAGCATCCTGGATTAGAGCCAGGCTTTCCTGGGTGATTTCCAACAGATGATTGCTATTTTTCCCTACTTCCTGACTGGATGCACTAATCTCTTCAATCGAAGCGGAAAGTTCTTCCATGGAGCTGCTTGTTTCCTCAACTGATGCAGATTGGGACTGGGCACCATCGCTAAGTGATTGTGAACTCGCGTTTATTTCTTCTGCAGAAGCAGCCAGCTGCGTACTCATTTCACTCATCTCTTCCACAATCTTTAATAGCTCCCTTTGCATATCATTGAGCGAATCTGCCAGCAAACCAATCTCGTTATTACTCGAAACGTCTAGGGATACCGTTAAATCTTTATTGGCAATTTCTTCTGCAAACCGAACCGCTTGTTGTAATGGGCGTATCAATTGCATCGCAAATAATACTGCTACCACAACAATGATTGCAAGCATTGCTACGGCTATTCCAATTATGATGTATAACGTTTGCATCGAAGCAGCTTGCAAGGTATATACAGCCTGAAATGCTTCATCCTCGTTGATTTCAGCAATCACCGCCCAGGTGATGCCAAATACTTCCACGGGTTCATAAGAACTGAGTACACGATGTCCGGTATAATCTACAATAATCTCATTGTTGGATTTCCCAGCAAGGGCATTCCGTGAGGCTTGCGTATCGATTTTATTATTCTTTGAAAACGATGCATCAACCGAGTAGTTTTTCGGATCCAAAAACGAATCCGAACGCATATAATGATCCGGACCTACCAGATAGGTTTCACCTGTTTCACCCATTCCCGTCCGTTCATTCATTATCGCATTGATTTTTGACAAGGGTACCTGGATCATCACTACCGCTTCGGTTTTTCCGTCCACTTTCACTGGGGCACTAATAAAGGCGGCTGGAACATTCCCTGATGGAGCGTAGGGTTCAAAATCCTGGAAGGTTAATGCATCTCGTCCGCCACTCCAACACTTAGCAGCAGGACTATCCTTGTATTGTCCAACACCAAAGTTTTCTCCTAAATCCGCTTCCTTCTCATGGGTGTATAGCACATGCCCGTGGGCTTCACAAATTAAAAATACGTCATAATACCCATATTCTTCCACGTACTTTCCTAAATGGGCATCTACTTCTCTAAAAATGTCCTTATACTCCGCTGTTGTTATGTTAATATTACTTGTGGCAGTAGCACCACTTTCATCATGATAGTGACGGAGTAATGCAAATGCTCGTTGGGCATCCTCGCTTTTACTTAATACGGTGATATCCGTAGCTAAGCGATTCATATAATCTGCCAGTTGATTTTTTTTAATCGTGCGGATGGCATCAAGTTCATCAAAAATTTTATGGTTCAATGCAACCTCTGCACCAGCCACATTGCTTAAACTAGTAAAGGTCGATATGGAACCAATGACTGCCATGGGTACAAGCCCCATGAGGATAAAAATGATGATCAACACGGTACGGATGGAACCTCGTTTTTTCATACAATTACCTCTTAAAAATGTTAGATTGGAAGTGTTTAGTCTTCTCCTTCTTTAAATCCTCGATATAACACACATACAGCTGGTATTCAAACGATCCAGCTAGGAGACCATGCAAACGATTTGTAGGTGATATGACTTATTGCAAGGTCTTTATCACTTAATGGATGTGAGTCTTTAACTCACATTCCATAGGAATCTGAAATAAACGAAAAGATGGCTCGTTACACGGGTATATACATAACAACACTAAATCAAACACTAAAAACAAGTAGGATAAACACACCCCGAAAAAAAAGAGATGCCTTTTTGAAACGAAGTGTAGCAACCTAATACCGAAAAGGATAGCTTCATCCTACCACTTCTTACAATGATTGATTTTCTCAGGCATACACCCATTCTAACACATGCGTATGCAACCGGTATAGGTTCTGTCGCGTAATTACGATCCGATTCTAATCTATGCCCTTTCACCATTACAGAAAAATTTCTGTCTAGTTAAATGGACTTACTATTTGGGGAACGCACTATTATGGTTGTGTTGTATTGCCTTGAATCATATTATAAATGCTAATCTCAATAAGTGTGGAACGAATATTAGAGAACTCTGGTTTGCGATCTTTGGGATAAACCCCACTGATGATCTGGATGTTTGGAATTTCCTTACGATAGAAAAAGCTTTCGATCGCTTCGGCTTTTTGATACGCGTTGAACACATCCTCATCGGCAAAATATACCGTAATTTGGATCATCGCGAATTGATACTGTTTGATGGTTGCATACGCTTTTTCCAATAATTCACGGGTTTCATCGGTTAAGGTATATTCCTGTCCGAATGTAAATCCTTCGCTTCGGATGTAGAATCCATACCGTGTGCGGGTATCAAATTCAATGAATGCCGCTCCCGTCCTGATTGTAATTGGATCCAGCTCGTGGGTTTCCTCATGTCCTCGATAACTTACAACGCCACTCACGCGATAGGTCGAATGGGAATAGATAATCGAACCATCATCGGTTTCACCACTCCATAAGAAAATTTCATCGGAATTATGATGTACCATGGTTCGAATTTTTCGATCGTATTGATCGTATACATATATTTCAATGCTATTTACTGCTGGTTTGAACAGGTTTTCAACCACAATTACAGCACTATCATCAAAACCATCCCCATCCGGGGTGAAGAGTTCACTCTGAACATTCAATATCGGTTTTTCTTCAGGAAGATCATAAATGTAGGGGCTAACAGAGATATCGATCGGTTCAAAGGGGCGAGGTTCTGCTTCATCATCGTATTTAACAAATCCAGTAATGGTAAACGTTTGGGTCTCATTAATATTTATATATCGTCCCGAGCGGTCGAAAGCATCCCATACAAAATGGTCATCTCCACCAAAACCACGAAACAAGCGGACTTCTTGCCCTTCTTTATTAGAAATCGATATTTCAGTCCGCACCACGTGGTTCTTATCTAGGTTTTTCACATGAATGTCCAATGCTTCCGAATCAGGACCACCAATGATAAATTCCCGAGTGGAGACAGTTAAAACGGGATTCGTACGATCAACAGCAGGCTGAATAGGCTGTAGTTCAATGGGTTCGGGTTCATAGATTTCCGGTTCTGGAATCACATCAAATTGATAGCCTACACTTAAGAAAAATTGAGAGATACGGACGGGTTTGGCAAAAATTGTTTCGTGGATGGTACGAAGAAAATTGAGGAAATAAGAAAAATTTAGCGAAAATCGTCCAATTTTGCTGTTAAACTCAGCACCGACATCTAACGTTAATCCAATATTTACCGGATTCACTTCATCCAGTATGCTATACGACCCGGAAACCATGCTCTCATTCTCTGGCACATGCAAGTCAGACTGAAATGCAATTACCAGCTGCGGTCCAATGGCAGCATAAGGTACAATGAGGTTATCCCAATTAGAATGAAACCGAAATAAAAACGGAACGGTAAGGGATTGTGCCTGGTAGGTTGAATAGCTATTCCGTTCTGCATTTAATAAAGCGACACGTTGTTGATTATAATATGCGAGGGGTTCAATAGAGAAAAACGGACGAATGGGAAACAAGACACCCGCTCCAGCAAACAGACCCATTTTTGCATCGGAAACATGGCTGTATGAAAATCCCGTACTGGAACCCGCTCGGACATCAACAACAAACTGGGTTTCCTCAAACGGACGCGGTTTGCTTTCGGCATTACCTGCAACCAGCAATATCATACCTAATAAAAAAATGATTACCAAACTTGAGCGCATAGTATTCTACCAGAACAACAAAACTATATATAGTATAACAGAGATAAAAAAAAAGTCTACCCGTTTTCTTTCGTCGGGTTCATAATTTACACGATTCCTCGTTGTGATGTTCATCTACTACCAGCTCCAAACCTATGCTGTGTTAACGTGCATCTAGAGAATACAGGGAACAGGATGTAAAACATCACATTTTTTTCAACAAGGTATACGATTCATCGTGTTTCCCCAATTGGATGATTATCCAGCAAAAAACAATCGTCGAATTGCTAGAACCAATGTGAATAGCAGGGTTGTGTTCAACTGAAAAAGCACTTCAGGCGAAGTATTACACCGTTCCATCTTTTTGTGAAGTAAGCGGTGTATCTTCTAGGGCTCCCTGTTGAATTCTACCCGAAAAATCATTATCATCAATAACGTCGTGCAATTACACCAACGACAACAGGTTTCTTTCCTATTTTATATATCGGAAATGTAACCACCTGAAGTTGAGATTCACGAGAAAGAAAATTAACGGTACCTGATCTTAAGACCGTTTCAAATACCTATACTATCTCCACTGACGAGGAGTTTCCATGAGTACACAACCCAAACCAATAAAAATTACCGATACAATTTTACGAGATGCACACCAATCCCTTCTGGCTACGAGAATGCGAACCGATGACATGTTAGAAGCCTGTGAAATGCTTGATCAAGCTGGGTATCATTCCTTAGAAGTGTGGGGTGGAGCAACATTCGATTCATGTATCCGGTTTTTAAACGAAGATCCATGGGAACGCCTTCGTACATTGCGTAAAGCATTACCAAATACCCAATTACAGATGCTATTACGAGGACAAAACATCCTGGGATACCGTCATTACGGAGACGATGTAGTTGAAAAATTTGTTGAAAAGTCTGCTGAAAATGGTATTGATATCATTCGTATATTTGATGCTCTCAACGACGTACGCAATTTGGAAACCGCAATCAAAGCAACCAAAAAATACGGAAAGCACGCCCAGGGCACGATTTCCTACACCATCAGCCCTGTGCATAACAATGAGTTATTCGTGGAATTAGGTACGCAACTAGAAAATATGGGAGTGGATTCTATTGCTATTAAGGATATGGCGGGATTACTCGCACCCGAACCCGCTCGTGAATTAGTTACCAATTTAAAAAAGCATCTAAAAGTTCCTATTCAATTGCATACCCATGCCACCAGCGGGTTTGCGCTGATGTCCTATGTACGAGCGATTGATGCAGGAATTGATGTGTTGGATTGTGCCATTTCCACCCTTTCGGGGGGAACCTCCCAACCTCCAACGGAAACGGTTGTCGCTGCATTACAAAACACACCTTGGGATACGGGAATGAATCTGGATCTTTTAACCAAGATTGGCAAACATTTCGGTAAAATTAGAAAAAATTACACGGAATTCGAAAGCCAATTTACGGGGGTGGATACCAATGTTCTTTCGTTTCAAATCCCTGGAGGGATGATGAGCAATTTGGAAACCCAGCTCCGGGAGCAAGGACAAGCGGAAAAGATTGATCAGGTATTAGAAGAAGTCCCCCGAGTTCGAAAAGATTTAGGGTATCCGCCGCTGGTTACTCCGACGAGTCAGATTGTAGGAACACAAGCCGTTATGAATGTAATCGCTGGCGAACGTTATAAAATGATAACAAAAGAAACCTCCGAATATGTGAAGGGTAATTATGGACAACCCCAAGGGGAAGTAGATCCCGTGTTAATCAAAAAGGTTTGTGGTGAGATCCCTCCCATTACGTGTCGTCCTGCGGATTTGATTAAACCGGAGTTTGAAAATATAAAAAAGGAGTACGGGCATATAGCAAAAACGGATGAAGAGCTGCTAATTTGTGCCTTATTCCCAGGACCTGGGAAGCAATTTTTGGAAAATAAAGGAAAACCTGCACCAGAAAAGAAAGTGGAGCCAAAACCTGCTGCAGATCTTGTTGTTAAAGAGAAGCCAACACCTACGCCGGTAGAACCAATCGATCGGACAGCAGAGGGGTTTACGGATTTTGAAATCATAGTAAATGATAATCCATATCATGTCAGTGTTCGTCAGGTAGGAGGGGATCCTTCCTCGGTTCAGCCGGTTCGTATTCAACGTGCTCCAGTTGTTAAACCACGACCGTCAGCAGCTCCTAGTCCTTCACCAACGCCAAAGCCATCGACACCCGCACCTGCGCCTGCACCCGAAGCGGGAGGCGGAACACCATTGAATGCGGAAATATCAGGAAAAGTACTGGCAATTAATGTGAATGTGGGTGATACTATTGACGCGGGACAACCCATTATTAAATTAGAAGCAATGAAAATGGAAATTGATGTGGAAGCCAAACAAGCGGGAAAAGTTACTTCCATACCCATACATATAGGGGATGCCATTCAATCGGGGCAGCCTCTTTTGTTTTTAGAATAAAGGAGGCAAGTATGATGCCCCAAAAAGACGTGGAGATTAATGCTTTATGTAAAAAATGCACTCAGGATTGTAAACAACTTGCTACGTTGCGGATCCTATCCTGTCCTAATTACACACCCGAATTAACCCTTCTAAAAATTAAATCCAAACCCCCCAAGAAAAAACCGGCAGCACCAATTCCAACACGAAAAACAACTCCTAATAAAGAATCTGATGACACCCCCTCCCTCTTCTCCTAATCCTCCTGAACCGATACAGGATGCTATCGAAGATATGGAGCATTCTATTCAAGTGATTGCCGGTCCTGGAAGCGGAAAGACGCATTTTTTGCTCTCAAAATATATCTATTTGTTAGAACAAGCAATCCTTCCCGAGCAGATATTACTTACGACCTATACTCGAGCTGCAGTGGGCGAATTGTATAGCCGTGTATACGCTCATTTTGGTCGACCCATCCCCAACCTTCGGATTTTCACGATCCATCAGTTTTGTCAACGTATTTTAGAGGATCTCTCTGGATTAATTCCTTTGTATCCAGGATTTTCTTTGATTGATGAACTTACGCAGCGGATGATTTGGTATACACATGGTATTCATGGATTTTCTGCTCAGCCGGACTCTGCAAAGAAAACGACGTTGGATTCCATTTCTTCTTATGAAGCCGGTATCTTACTTTCATTTTTTGATCGACTTAATGAGCATCCCGATCTTACAGCCCGTATCTATCGGGAGCTGACTATGGATCCCTCTCATCGAGAAGGCTTTCATCGTGCGTTACAATATCGATCCAGTGGGAAAACAACCCCTATCTCTGATGAACAATTGTGCGACCTTTATGGACACTATAATAGGTGGATGTGGAGTCAGCGCACCTTAGATTTTGCGCTTCTTTTAAAATATGTATATCGGTTAGCTTGTGATAATCATCCGATTCTGGTCCATCGATTGGCTAACTACAAGATGGTTTTAGTAGATGAATATCAGGATATCAGTCCTATTCAGGAAGCATTATTTTTATTTATGGCAGATCAGGGGGCGAAACTAACCGTAGTGGGGGATGATGATCAAGGTATTTACAGTTTTCGCGGGGCATCACGGGAACCGATGCTTCATTTTTCTACAAAACTATCCAATGTGAAACAGGTTCGATTAGAGGAAAATCATCGTAATCCCCAATCGGTAGTACAGGTTTCAACGGATCTGATTCGGCATAATACCCAACGATTGTTTAAGGAGCCGAAACCCCGCAATACATTTTCTGAACCAGTATACTGGGTACATACTCGTAATTTTAAAGAGCAATGCCAGCAATTAAATCAAATTATTCAACAATGTTTGAAAAAAGGGTGGGCAAATCATCCGGGTGAAATTGCTGTTATAGTTAAATCCGTACGATTTGATGGGAAAGCGTCGGGTTTTTCACCTCGGTTGTTGGAGCAATCGCCTGTCGAATCGTTAAATAAACAAAACTCCTTTTATGATGAAATGAAGATCCTACTAGAAGCCGATGGTATTCCAGTACAAAAGCTAGGTGAAGGTGACTATTTTAATCATTCCTATGTGAATCAGATATTACGTTTGATACAAACCGTATTAACGGGTTCGGTAACGGGTTCAACCTGGGCAGAGATTACGTTTATGTGTTTTGGAAAAATTTGGGAACATTCATTCCTACGAGAACATCCTCCACTTGAGCTAGAACACTTGATGCAGCAATATCATGACCACTTAACATCCCCAGAAACAACCCTCCTATCTCATCTTGTGCAGCTTTCCCAGCAAATCAAGCAGTCGGAACTTTCCGTTACAGAGTTTATTCTACGCCTATTTCAATACGCGCCCCTGGTTCATCGAGGCATCGATGGGGATGGGGAGACGCTAGAAGAAATCGATCTGATTAGTACGTTACTTCAAATGGCTTCTTCATATGATCTGTATTGCAATTCCAATCCGCATCACTTTTATGAATTATGTCGGACGTTTCAAGAAAAGCAGCAACGTATTGGAATGAGGGAACCCACGCCGACAAATGCGGTGCAATTTATGACGTATCATCATGCCAAAGGACAGGAGTTTCCGGTTGTTATCCTTCCTAACTTAATCTATCGCAATTTCCCAGGGAATCCAAAGAAATCAGGATATTATATCCCTCCTTTTCAGCACCAGTTATTTACTGATGAACAAACACGTCATTCGGAGGAACAGCGGACATTATTTTACGTGGGAATGACTCGGGCTCGTTCCCTACTTGTTCTATCCTCTTTTGCCTTCGACCAAATTGGAAATGAATGTATACCCTCTCCATATATAAAGGAAATCCAAAAACGACTTCATATATGGAATAACACAACGACCTTAGGTACCGCACCATCTCCCAAACGTACGAAAGAAACGATATCCCGCTACCACCTCACACTTACTTTTTCTCAATTGGAAACCTATACTCATTGTCCCTTTTTATATAAGCTCCGTTTCATTCATCGCTTTCCCTCCCCCCAAAAGAAAGCCAACCAGATTGGTAACTGTATCCATCATGGACTTCATTATATTCATAGTCATATAGCAGAGGGGCTAGGATTTCCTTCCTTGCACGCCTTTTTTGAAACTCAATTTACACGAACGATCTATCGTGCCTTAACCGAAACGGATCAGGATACTATTAGAAATGGATTTGAACGATATAAAACCTGGTGGGAAGAACACCCCCGAGAAGTTGTCGCGTCGGAATACGCATTTGAATATCCATTAAAAAATCACCTATTTACAGGTCGTATTGATTTAATAATACGGGATGAGAGCAATATATATATTTTAGATTTTAAAACCGGAGCAAATAAATCTGGGGGGAACCCATTTCAGCTTGGCGTGTATCGACTGTTTTCATGTGAGCAGTTTAAGGACTCAGCCATACAAACAGGATTCTTTGATTTCTTCTCCACTCGAATTCAATGGATCACTTGGGATACTTACTGGAAGGAAGGAATGATAAAAAAAGTAGAACACCTGGTTGATCAGATTCAGGCACGGATGTTTAACCGAAATAGAGGATCCCACTGTGTACGCTGCCCCTTTGCTTGCTATTGTATGGTAGAACTCGATGGTTAGGTATCTTGTAGTAGGATAATCCCTTTGTTGGTGCGTCCATCGACTTGAATTATAAGTGGATTGGCAAAACGAATATGTCGAATATGAGAGGTCTGGTGAATGGGAGGTTGGTGTTCCAATCGCTCCCATCGGATCCAATCCTCGTCTCCATGCCGTATAGAAAAATAGGGAATATTAAAACTTGTAATATTATGAAAAAAATGCGAACCCTGGCTCATTTCTATATAGAACTCGGGTAATACGGATTCTACAATGACTCGTGCTTCAGAAATAGCACCCCATCCAACTGGTATCCCTAACCAGGGATCCGCACTTCCCCACCGTCCAAATCCAATTAATACATACGGTGTTTGTGTTTTTCTTAATTGCTTATTTATCTGTTCCAGTTGTGATGCGATGGTGGGTGTATCTTTTGGGTTGAATTCGTTGGGAATTACATAAATCATATCCCGAATCTGATGCAGTTCGCCATTTCCTAAAACATGGTTGGACTGAACTAGAATGGATTGGCTTAGCTCGGGATCATCCGGAATTTCTACCCTATCATGTTGTACTTCCATGGGACGTACCTGTAGCAGTGCCATTCTCCCATATTCGGCTTGGTTAGGATCAAAATCCATGGCAAATTCGACCTCTACTTGGGTATCCAGGTGGTTCTCACAACATCCCATTATTTGCTTGAAATACGTACCAATTTCTACCCATGTAGCATGGGTTAGAGGAGCGAAATTAATAATTCGTGCTCCCTGGGTACCTATTCCTGTAACGATTCGATCCATTTCTGCGTTATACGTAGATGCAATAAATTTTAAAACACCTTGGTCTTCGGCTGTCTTTAAATCACGCTGAATCAGATACTCATTTTCATCTTCTGGGGCTGCTTTATCCAAGTCTCCCAAGTTTATTGCCCAAAACCGATTTTGTGTATTTTTAAGCATATCGGATATAGATTTGTAGGGTGGAGGAGCTTGGGGAGCCTCTGGATAACAAGTCCAGCCCGTTCCTTCATCAACGATGGTTTTTCCTAAACCCAGAGCTAATTCTACCACTCCCCCTTCTGGTTTATGATTCCCCAACGCATAATAATTATACGAGCGTGCAACACCCGATGCTGTAGGATAGAACAAATCATCATGAGTAGAACCAAATACTTCCTGAATAAGTACTGCCATTTTTTCATCTTCCATACGATGGGAGGTAGCTTGAATATACTGTTGCGCTTGGTTAGAATAGGT
>CAYPZJ010000139.1:0-11317 GCA_964414635.1 uncultured Spirochaetia bacterium | reverse complement strand
GTTTTGCAAAACAAAAAAACAGTCATTCGACCTGAGCAGGTGACGGGAATCGAACCCGCGTATCCAGCTTGGGAAGCTGGTGTTCTGCCATTGAACTACACCTGCAATGATATAAATCCAACGTGTCAGCCCTAGTATAGTATATTAAATTCTTCTTCTAAAGTAAAGTAGGTGTGGAGAAAAGGGTGCGAGTTAAAAAAATGTTTTTCACTACCCATACCACTATCCCGATGAATAAATTCATCGGTAAAAAACAAACGCATGCTTCTTGAAATCCAACCAAGAATTTGTTACCCTCTTTCATACGGACGAGCATCCCCTTAATACGCTATTTCATTATTTTACTGCGTGTATGTCGTGTTTTTAAGGGCATTCTTTTTTTCGCAACCTCTATTCCAAAACATACATACTATACGCTCCACGATCGAGCAAATGTAAGAAGGGATGCAACGACTCAGTTCAATCAGCTCGAGGCTTTTCCATGACACTTCCCTATCATATCGAACAAGAAGAGCAACTGGACCAATTGCTCTCCCAACCATCCCCTCAAACGATCGATGTCATCCAGCGTATGGATGGTGATTGGATATTTCTTGGTGTGGGTGGAAAAATGGGACCGACCCTGGCTCGCATGGCAAAACATAGTGCGGAAGAAGCAGGGGTTACGCGACGGATAATTGGGGTTTCACGATTCTCCAACCCCGAATCAAAAGCACAACTGGAACAATGGGGAATCGAAGCAATTTCCTGTGATTTGCTTAATGAATCCGAACTACGGACGTTGCCTCAAGTCAAAAATGTGGTGTATCTTGCAGGAATGAAATTCGGTGCTACGGGGAATGAAGCATTAACGTGGGCGATGAATTGTTACCTTCCCTCATTAGTCTGCCAGCATTTTAATGAAAGCCGTATTGTAGCGTTCTCCACAGGGAATGTGTATGGGATGCAACCCATTTTTTACGGTGGAGCACGGGAAACCGATTATCCTCGTCCTGATGGGGATTACGCGATGTCATGTCTGGGACGAGAACGGATATTTGAGTACTTTAGCACAAAGTATAAAATACCCGTTTCCCTTATTCGGCTCTATTATGCTACAGAACTGCGGTATGGTGTCTTACGAGATATCTGCCAACAAGTGTGGGATGAACAACCGATTTCTCTTGCAATGGGGAGTCTGAATGCTATATGGCAGGGGGATGCAAACAATATGGCACTAGGTGCGATGGATTATGCAAGTGCTCCCCCGTTTATTTTGAATGTAGTGGGTCCCGAAATTTTGAGCGTCCGTCAAATCGCTTTAAAATTTGCGCAGCTACTTAACAAGGAAGTCCGGTTTGAAGGAGAAGAACAAACGTATACCCTTTTAGGAAACGGACAATTATCCCATGGTTTATTCGGATATCCAAGTGTAACAACCGATCATATGGTTCGGTGGATTAGTCAGTGGGTAATGCAAGGTGGAAGCAGCCTGAATAAACCGACGCATTTCGAGGTTCGGGATGGTAAATACTAAATTAGAAAATCATATCCACCCCGTTAATCCGTTAATCCAATGTAAGGATAACCTATGACCCCACGAAAAAAAACCGTATACGTACTTTTATGCAATCATTTTGATAATACCTGGCGTCGTTGCTGGGATCAACCGTTTTACCATCAAGGAAATCGATTTAGCTCCTATCGAGAAATTGAACGACATGTGCTCGAGGATTGTTTGGAAGCATCTACCGATGGTGAATTCACGTTTATGGTTGAATCGTCTCAGTTGCTTCGTGCTTTTATAGAAGACCATCCCAAAAGCAAGGATCATTTTAAACGCTTGTATGATGAAGGGCGGTTTGAATTACTGGGCGCGGGTGAAGTCATTCCGGATACCAATATGCCCATGGGAGAATCGTTAGTACGAAATCTGGTAAATGGTATTTTATGGGCGGAACAGGAACTGGGAATCAAAATTCATACCGGTTGGCATGCCGATGGGTTTGGTTCTTGTAGTCAAATGCCCCAGCTGTTTCGTCAAGTAGAACTAGAATGGTTAGCCGCGCTTTCCTACAAACGTCCGGAAAAAGATTATTGGAAGGGACTCGATGGAACCCTAATCTATTGCAAGCAACATCCATCCCCCTATATGACTTCAGCTAGTTTGTATTATAAATACCCCCCCTGCGGGTACTGTAAAGGAGAGGGATGTGAAGTCTGTGGTCAACGAGGCTATGACCAGAGTATTCGGATCATCCCCTTTCCGGATACGTATACAGTGCCACCATTTGCCGAAGCAGATTTTTCGGTTCATTCTCTTGGGGGCGAGGAAATTCTCCCACCAGAAAATCTAACGGCTGAATTAAATGCCATGGAAGAACAGAATCCTGATGTGGCATTTACTTATGCAACGTACCGCACGTTGGCTCATCGTTTGGAAGAGGATTTACAACAACTTGATCACCCTGATCCCCAGCGGATTGAGTTTAACCCAGATAGCGGAAATCCTAGTTCCAGCGGATGTTTGGTCAGCCGCATTAAGCTTAAACAATTGAATCGATTCTTTGAATTTTGGTTGATGGCACTGGAAAAAATGCTAACCCTTAAAGCATGGAATGATCCTTCTTATACCTTTCCCCAAGACGAATTCCGTTCCTTATGGCAACGCATGTCCTTCACACAGTTTCACGATGCAATTACAGCCACGCATATCGATGATGCATACGAAGAACTGCGCTCGGTTTTTCAGGGTATTCGATCGGATATCCGTCGTATCGGAAACGATGCGGATATGGTTTATCAGGGTGAGAAAAATCGAGTGTATATTTTTAATCCCTTTTCCTGGACTATGAATTCAACGGGTACCATTCGAGTGATGATTGCGCAGTGGGTATTGGATGATTTGGGTATTATTCACCCCCATTTAAAAGATGAAAGCCAAGAGCCGCTTCGGGTTTATGAACGGGATGTGATCGATGACTATGTTCATTTCACGGTACAAGCCCCCGTTCTTCCCCCCGGGGAATTCCGATCGATTACGGTATATGAAAATCCTCACGCTATGGAAGGAAAAGTATTGGCAGGATCGATGGTGGAAAATGAATATTTCCTTATTGAAGTGGGAAAACATGGGATTGAGGGGATTTTTGATAAAAAAAACAATCAACATATTGTACGTACGCAATTTGTGCATGCGAATGAATTAATTCTGGAACGGGATGAAGGGGATCCGTGGGCAACCCGTTCGTTGTATCGACCTCGTGAACCCTTAGCTGCGTATAACCATCTCCCATACCTCAAACGAATGGATCACTATACTGAAATCATCTATACGGGACGCTACTCTGCAAACGATAACATTGGGCAAGCAAAAAACCACCAGATTATGATCTTAGAATGGGAACAGGTTGTTGTGTTACGGGATGATATTGATCGCATTGACTTCATCACTCGTATTAATTGGAATAGCTTCCACCATCGAATTCGAGTGGTATTCCCTACGTTTTCAAAAACCGATATCACCGATCAAGAAGTACCCTTTGGAATCATGCGTCGTAAGCGATATGAAATGCAGAATACCGGCTGGAACAATGCCAATGGAGATTATCCCATAATTAACTGGGCGGCAACAACCGATACCGAACCGAATGTTGCGTTATTTAATCGAGGTCTCCCATCATTCCGTATGGAAGATGGTATGATGATGCTATCCTTGGTACGAAGCCCGGCATTCCCTAATTGTTTGTATGAACCTGCTCATTATGATGTATGGAATTTTGATGGAATGAGGGATTCCGGTCTTCATCGGTTTGATTATGCGATTACTACGTTTTCTGGATCACCAAAAGATGGACGCTTGGTAGAATGTGCCGCTGAATATAATTATGATATTCCCGTTTCAGCAAAACAGGAACAATTTGACTTTCAACCAACCGTGGAGGCATCCACAACCCTCTTACAAACCATCAAACCCACCGAAAATCCCAATCATTTGGGATACGCCTTACGTTTATACGAAGCGTATGGCGAAGCGGATGTGGTTCGGATTCATGTTCCCACATTCATACAACACGCTGAAAAAACCAATTTATTGGAACGAAGCGGAGAGCCCTTGTCTATTGAAGATGGAGTCATCACCTTTTCCATGCGTCCCTTTGAAATTGCCACCGTGGTTGTGAAATAAACCAATTTCATAGTATTAGCTCCGTGGATGAATCCCAACGTGATGATACCAACATGAAATCATAGCGAACAAGGGTTTATCAACCATTTTTTTTAATGGAGGACAAACACAGCGGGAGTGTTGAAAAAATCAAAAATTATTCGATCTTTGTAGGGGCGACTCTCGCCGTCGACCTTTGGTACAGGATATTAGAAAGTACAGGCGCAAGACCTGCCCCTACATTTGTGTTTTTCAACACCCCCCAGCAATTTCCCTCTACAGATTAAAATTGTAGGGACAATGCTCTGTGATTGACCGTGTAGAAGCTGAAGGTTCATCCTTTGGGAGATTGGAAGACCCCTGGGTAGTTCTTCGTAAAACATTTTATTATACTTCCCCATGCATGGATAAATGGATCCGCTAGCTTAGGATCCGAATTCCAATACACCGTATATTGGAGTAGCTATGGTTGTTCGAATTGTGCTAAGTCTTATTATTGGTATCCTAATTGGTACAATGTGTTCATCTTATTATACGTATACGAAGGTTGTAGATGATCCGGTTTGGAATCCACCTGTAGAAGAACGAACCCAGCTATTAACAGAGCAAGAAAAGTTGTTTCCCCTTACAGAGGAGGAATTACGTTCCATCATTTATGAAGATGATCCGCTCCGTGCGGAGGCTGCGATTCGAACGCTGGGATTCCGTGAAACGGACGTGGCGCATACCATTCTTGAAACCGTTATTTCAGATGAAACGCTTTCCGACCGGCTCCGAGGGCAGGCGGCGTTAAGTTTAGCGCGTGGAACTGTTACTGATGTACCCGATTCGATACAAGGAGTGTTAAGAACCGATGCAGACCCGGAAGGATATCTACCCAATGCTGCCACGGAAGCAATTGGGCATATGGGTATTCAAGAAAGCCAACCCATTTTGGAACAGCAGCTCGAATGGTCTACTGCTATTCTGAAAATATCATCCCATAATGCGCTGGAACGAATCGAAGAAAACGATCAGACCTCGTGGGAGCAAGAGGGATATATTTCCTATGAGTCATTTCTGGATACGTTTATGGATACATTTCGTGAACGATTTCGGGGTGATAAAGAGGAATTAACATTGATGGTAGCAGGATTCTTGCTTATGCCGAAAGGGATTGCCTGCCCTCTTTCCCAGGAAGTAGAACAGGAATTGGCGCGAGAATTGACGGAACAGACATACCAAGTCATCACAACCCATAAGATTCAAGAAATTTTAGAAATTAATGCATATCAACAATCTGATTTTTTTGAAGATAGTGTGAAAGTTAATATAGGTCGATTGCTACGGTCGAATACACTGATAACGGGCACATTCACACCCATTTTGGAGCGGGACATTCCATTTTTACGAGTGCGAATTGAAATAATTGATATTGAATCCGGGTTGATTAGCAGTGCATGGGGATATAACATTCAGTGGGAAAATTTCCTCGCCCAACGCCTGGCATTGGATGAATAGGAATAGCGTATGATTTCTGGAAAACTTGTTATCATTCAGGGAATTGAACGGGAGCACCTTCCTTTATTGAAAGCATGGCGAAACAATCCTGAAGTATATTCCACCCTTTTTGAACACGAGCTGCTTACCGATACCCACCAGGAACGCTGGTATCAACGATTGTTGGATCGGACGGATCAACGTCAATGGCTGATTACCACAACGGATGCGACCCCGATCGGTGTGATTGGGTTTTCTCAATTGGATTGGCGTAATCGGAGCGCAGAATGGGGATTTTACATCGGGGAAATGGACTATCGTATGGGGGGATACGCAGCCGAAGCGGAATTTTTATTATTGGATTATGGGTTTAACCACTTGAATCTCCATCGCATTTGGTGTCGCACCTTTGCATTTAACAAAAAAGTGTTAGCTATGCACAAACGGTTTCAATTTCAGCAGGAAGGAATGTTACGGGAAAGTGCTTATCATAATGGGTCTTACGAGAATGTGGTTCTCATGGGGATTCTAAAAACTGAGTTTAACAAACACCGAAGCACATTTGAATCACTCTTCAACCATTTTAATGAAGCCGAATAATTCCGCGATTTAAATTGATACCCAGGCACTAAAAAAGGGTGTACAAACCATGGACCACTGGTTCCCCCAATAAAAATAGCACCATGCGGGTGTTTTAGGTTGTATGGTGTTGGTGGAGACTTTTCATCACACCCCCCAACCCAATCATTTCAATTTAGAAGACCAAAGGGAGGCATCACTGGATATGAAAGTATTTATTCTAACGGATATGGAAGGAGCCACCGGTATTATACACCGGGATCAGCTGGTTATTGAAGAAAAGGAATACGCTCGTGGTAGGAAATTATTAACCGGAGATGTAAACGCTGCGGTTGAAGGAGCGCTGGATGCGGGAGCAACGGAAGTGGTGGTCTGCGAGGGTCATGGAACCATGCGTAATATTCTTTTAGAAGATCTTCACGAGAGTGCCAGTCTGGTATTAGGACCCACCGAATACAAAGATTATTGCCAGATTATCGGATTGGATGATTCATTTGATGCAGCCATCTTTGTAGGATTTCATGCCAAAGCAGGAAATGAACATGGCATTCTTTCCCACACCTGGGTTGGTGGAGCTGTGCATTCGATTACAGTAAACGGAACGGTATTCGGTGAAACAGCACTGGATGCTGGGATTTGCGGGGTCTATCAGGTTCCATTGGTAGCGGTTTGTGGAGATAATGAGCTTGCAAAGGAAGTGAAAGAAACGGTTGGTAACCATGTGGAAACCATCGAAGTGAAACAAGCGTATTCCCGAGCGGTTGCCCGATGTTATCCACCTGCTGCCACAAAAAAATGGATTCGCGACGGAGTGGCACGGGCGCTCAAAAATAAAACGGATCATCCCGTATTTCGCGTGGATGAACCGGTTGTCATCGACACCCAATTTTACATGCCTTATATGGCAGAAAAAGCGGCACGCGTGAATCAGGGAGAACGCATTGCGGAATCCACTATTCGTGTTGAAGATAAGTCCTATTTGAATGCAATCGCACGGACGTGGGCATCGATTTCTCAAGGAATCATCAATTTACCCGATTGGATGCGTTAACCCGGTTGGGTTTCCAGGTGATACCGAATAAACTCATTGGATTC
Organism: uncultured Spirochaetia bacterium; assembly: GCA_964414635.1. Taxonomy (GTDB): domain Bacteria; phylum Spirochaetota; class UBA6919; order CAYPZJ01; family CAYPZJ01; genus CAYPZJ01. The sequence goes on along the minus strand of CAYPZJ010000139.1, from coordinate 4,020 downwards.
TTGTTTATAGATAAATTCCGCCTGGATGCTGTTTCCTTTTAAAAAATAGGGTAACCAAACCTTATCATCCTTCCACATCTGATCATAGGGAATCGTGTTTATCGGAAACCAGCTTGGGAGCATTTCTTCGGATTCTTCTGGAGAACCTATAATCGACCCTACCCAAAAAAGTGAAACATCCATTAACGTTGGTTGATCTTCAAATCGAAAGAGTAACGTACCTCGAGGCATAATTGATTTCGCATGGACTCCAATTTCTTCATGAATCTCCCGTACCAAGGCTTCTTCTGGTGTTTCACCCGGTTCTAATTTCCCACCAAATCCATTCCATAAACCCATACCGAATCCCCGTTTTTTCTTTCCTAACAAAATCCGATCACCCTGACAAATATGCCCGAGGGTCAGACGTTTCGCCTGGATATCTAAAACATGAATCGCTCCAATGGGATCGTCGCTCCCATAAACTCGAGCCCGTTTTTGTAATGCATCGTTGGCAGCAAACGCACAGATAATCCCGTCCAGATAATCGGTATAAAAGCGTCGCTTATATTTACCTGAAAGTAAATCCAACGGGAGCTGTTCCGTACGGTGGATAATAAACTGGCTGGATGCAGTGGGAAATGTTTCAAACAAGGCGATGTGAGGGAACTTTTTTTGAATTGCGTCCCAAAGATTCGCTCCATTTACCATCCATTCTTGTTTTTGGGAATCGCGATAAGGAGTCCATTGAATACGGAACCCATCACGGAATAATGCACGTTCGGCAGGTCGTGTTTCGCGAGTAGGACGGTAGCTTACAGGAGGAGCATCGATTCCAATTGCCTGAATGGGTGTTTGATGAAGGGATTCCAGAATTGCCAGATAATCTAAAACGTCATCAATATAAAAAAAATGCGTCAACGCATGAATGGATCGATCGAAGGGATGCAGCAACGCGATATGAAATCCTTTTTTTTCTCCCCCCACATCAATTCCGAGTATCATACCGAAAGGATAGAAAATTTTTGGCGAATCGGATAGACGAGTGAAATTTTCCTTGATAGCCCTTAAAATCGTGCTAAACTTAATGGATGCTGATAGTTTCGATAAAATAAAATAGTATTAGGAGTGGATTATGCCAACCCCAAAAAAAAGAATTCCCCGTTTTGTGTTAGGATTCCCTGTTCTGCTTGCCTTGGTTGCATTAATGCTTGTTCAGTACGGTATCGTAGATGCCCAACAGATCCCTAACCGCTCTCCGTTTGGAGGATCTAACAGTGCAGTAACGGATACTGCTGTGGAAGAAATCGCAACACGGATCGGACCAGGTGACTGTGTGATGTTATTCCATCAACGGGATTCTATAAACGAGTCCCAGCGGAAAACGTATTATTATTTTTATAATACCTGCGAACGAGCGGTAACCTGCAAAATGCGTTCCTTTGATTATTACACCGATGATGCAGATGAAAAACAACGAGTGGAAGACGAAACAGTATTTGTCCTACCTGCGATGGAATTAAAAGAAATCACGACTGCCTGTGATTTCAATGAGTTAGATGGAGATTGGTTCCGGTATTCCAACACCAATTATCCCATCTCTCATCCCATCGATGATCCGATAAATTCCTGGAGTCTTATGGGATCTCCACTGGGTGCGATGATTTGGCAATACCAAAATATTCAATGGGAAGCTGCTGGTATCTCCGAGTCGGATCGGTTATCAATGAATACTCCTGAATTAAAAAGCCGGGTGATTGACGCATCCGCTCAGATGAAACTTATGCCTTGTGAATGGGTAACGAATTAAGCACTTCAACCGGTTTTGTTTGGGTTTGTTCCTTAATTCTATCGGATGGGTTACCGTGCCCGAATGGAAAGGCAGTGCGGTTTCTCAAGTTTTATAGGGTTTCAGCTCGAAAATAGTATCATGACGCGAGCAAAAAAACCATTTTGGTTGGGTCCTGTAACCACCATTTCACCTCGAACCATAAAAATGCATCAATACATCCGCATCCAGGATAAAAAGATTACGGTTTTACAAGAAAAGCCCGATCCGGATGAACCTGTACAGGAAGCGGATTTACGGGATTATTATTGCTATCCAGCAATGATTAACCCCCATGACCACCTTCAGGGAACGTATTTCCCCCGTGTTGGAACGAATCGTCCTTACATGTCATTTTATCCCTGGATTCTTGATTTGATGGATTCCGATACCGTCTCCGAGCGAAAAAAAATTGATAATTTGGACCTCTATTTATTAGGATCATATAAAAACATCGCCGCTGGAGTGGTAACGGTGCAGGATCATTACCCCCATGAAGCCCTTCCCAAATGGCCACAAGGCGGTAATAACGAATTTATTAACCATATTCCTGTTCGTGTTTCTCCCGAATATACACTAGCCCATGAAGTACACGAGAAAGAAAACCAATGGGGAATGGGAGCCGAACAGGAGCATCAATGGGCAATAGAACGGGATTGGCCCTTTATTACGCATCTTGAAGAGGGATTCACCGATGAATGCATGAAGGGGATCGACTATCTAAAAGAAATGAAAGCGCTGTCGGATCACACGGTATTGATCCATTGCATCGGGCTTTCTAACCAGGATATTCAAGATATTGCGAAAGCTGGAACACATATCGTAACCTGTCCCTTTTCTAATTTTTATATGTTCCAGGTCACCGCACGCTTACGAGAAATTTTTGATGCGGGGATCAATGTATCATTGGGAACAGATTCTCCCATGTCCGGTTCTTTATATATACTCGAAGAGATGAAATTTTTAAAGAATATTTATTATGACATGTATCACGAACCGTTAGAAGACCATGTGATTGTGGATATGGTTACCATCAATCCTGCGAAAGCCCTTCGGATTGAAAATCACCTGGGACAGCTGGCACCGGATTTTATTGCGGATCTTCTGTTTGTCCAGAAAAATGATGATAACCCATACACCAATCTTGTTCAGGCAACACATCGGGATATTGGGTTATTACTTAAAGAAGGACAGCCTATTTATGGTGACACGCGATTCATCCAGTGGTTTGAGGATAGCGGGGTTTCATACGACGAAATTCAGATTGATAAACAAAAACGGTTATTACTCGGAGAACCGCTGGAATTGATTCGACGGATCCGCAAAAATATTGGGTTTAATAAACCGTTCCCGTTTCTTCCTATCTCATAATAGGATGTCCGGGCTGCTCTTTTACTAAAAAACGTTTTAACTTCAACCCTCAAGGGAGTGTTGAAAAAATCAAAAATTATTCGATCTTTGTAGGGACGACTCTTGCGGTCGCCCTTTGGAACAGGATATTGGAAAGGGCAGGCGCAAAACCTGCTTCTACATTTGCGTTTTTCAACACCCCCTCAATCCCTCTCTCTCCCGATCCCTGATCGTAGTCGAAAGATAAAAAAAGTGATGTAAGGCTGAATCACCATTGGAGAGCCTGTAAAGCCATCAGGATTCCATTTTTACATGAAACGCATTTCTTGAAATCCTACCTTTCCTCATGATAGAGTTGGAACCCTCACAATAAATTACTATTTTTTTTATCATACCAGCTAGGAGGTGGGTTATGCGTGTAACCTGTACTTTTAAAGATGATTACCAATATGAGTTACGGGGAATGTACGAAAGCCTCCCTGTAGAACGAATTCCTCGGAATCCTGTAGGGAATAAAGACTATTTTGCTGGCTTGAACACAGTGGTAACCGATTGTATTAAAGAAGCAAAAGATATTCGAACGGGATATATGGAAGCCATAGGGAATGATAATCGAATTTCCTCCCAAGAACGGGTGGATCTGATTCAAGAATTGGATGAATTCCTAGTTTCCCTTATCAATTTACACGAGATGCTCCGGGCTAATATTATTGCGTATCGACGGGCTAAACGACTTCCGTTGGATGAAGACGAAACCTTGGAATATTCCAACGTGAAGCTGCATGTCAATTTAAAAACCATGCGGTTTGAATTAAGTGGAAGATTGGCAGCCAACGATGTGAATACCAAGCATGATTTCACCC
>CAYPZJ010000138.1:0-11344 GCA_964414635.1 uncultured Spirochaetia bacterium | reverse complement strand
TTCATTCGAATGAATCTGTTCTAAAAATGCATCCACATCCTTCAAGGTTATACTGGTTAGAAACATGCCATGCTGAGTCTCATTCCATCCATGTTTGATTACTACTGAAGGATCAAACGTATACGTACCCACTTCAGACGTTGTTCCCAAAATCGGTTGCTCCGAGTCCCAATCCCTTGGTGGTGGGACATTAAGTGATAGCCGAGTTGGTATGATTCCATTCACTTTCCAAGGATTCTCTCCGGTATCTCCTGTAGGGGGTACATGGTCCTCACAGCCACATGGAAGAATCAGAATACAAAAATTTAGCCATATACTAGATATCAAAATCATGGTATTACGCATCGTTTTCCTCTATAAAAATAACCGTAATCCGCCCAGTAAAAGATAACACAGGTTGGAATGGAAATGTATAAGAAAAAGAGAGATCCTTCAAAACCAATTGGTTTTCTGAATCGCAGTGGACGATGCATTTTCCCTTCTATTCAGATTTCATTATTTTGAACTGTAAAAAGGAATACACATGAACAATCATTATCCCCTGTATGAAACCCTCCGAGCATCTACATTGCGGGATTTATTTTACAGCGCAATGGATCGAGGGAACGAGAAGATTGCATTTTCCGAAAAAAAAGAAAGCCAATCGGAATTCCAGGGCATTACTTATTTTGATGTGAAAGATCGGGTGGAAGCATTGGCAACAGCTTTTTGTCTTCATAAGTTAGGACCAGAAGATCGGATTGCCCTTATCAGTGAGAATCGAATCGATTGGGCACTCTGCTATCTTGCTACAACGGTTAGTGGTGGTTTGATTGTTCCTGTAGATAAGGAAAGCAAAGATCAAGAAATTTTTCATATATTACATCGTTCGAAAGCTAAAATGATTATCTACTCAAAAACATATGCCGATACCATCCGAGATATTCGAACCAATCTACCCCAGTTAAATTTCCGGGTAAACATGGACCTAGAAGCAAATCATCAAGATGAGATCGCTCTTCCCTCCCTTATTGCAGAAGGACAACGCCATATACATGAGCATGGGACACCTTTGTGGTTTAAAGAAGAGATCACCAAGGATGATCTTGCAGCCCTCTTATTCACATCGGGTACAACAGCGATGCCGAAAATTGTGGGATTAACCCATCGCAATATTACATCAAATATCGAAGCCATGATTGCTTTTGTAGGAGTTGTTACGGAAGATATTTTTCTTTCGGTTTTACCGATGCATCACGTATACGAATGCACATGCGGGTTTTTATGTCCCTTTGGGATGGGATGTACTATAGCGTTTGCGCAAAATTTACGAAAAGTAGCGGAGAACATGAACGAAGTACAAGCCACGATTATGCTTGGTGTTCCCCCCTTATTTAAAGCCCTGCACAATCGTGTATATTCCAGTCTTCAGGAAAAAGTTTCCACCCGAGCCTATCTTGGTATTGGAAAAGCATTGGGTAAATTGTCTAAGAATAAATTGAGTCGCACGATTTTTGCACCCGTGCATAAAAAATTTGGTGGTGCACTTCGTTTTTTTATTACAGGGGGTGCTGCTGCGGATCCACAAATATCCAAAGGATTACGTATGCTTGGGTTCAACATCTACCAAGGATATGGTCTGACGGAATGCTCCCCTATTCTTGCAGTCAATCGCCCTCACGCGTTCAAAGATCAATCGGTGGGTTTGGTGTTACCTTCGTGTGAAGTGATGATCCATCAACCAAATGAAGAAGGCATTGGTGAAATTATTGCTCGTGGGGAATCGGTGATTACGCATTATCATCAAAATCCAAGCCAGGATGCCTTATCATTTAAGGATGGATGGTTTTATACCGGGGATCTGGGTACGATTGACGACGATGGATTTTTATATGTGGTTGGTCGAAGTAAAAATGTCATTGTTACAGAAGCCGGCAAGAACGTCTATCCCGAAGAACTAGAAGAGCATTTGAATCGAAGTGAATTCATTCTTGAATCGGTCGTTACGACAAAAACCGATCCTAAAACAAAGCAGGAACAGATCCATGCTATTCTGGTTCCGGATTTTGAATGGTTTGATACATACTGTACCGAACAACAACTCCCAAACAACGAAGAGGAACTGCACACGCTATTAGAGCAAGAAGTAAAAAAAGTGTCTGATGGGCTCGCAGATTTTAAACGGATACGGGGCTTTTCTATCCGATCCGAAGAATTTGACAAAACCTCTACTAGAAAAATCAAACGGCATCATATTTAAATGAAAATTCACACCGACTTGGTGTTATATGAATCATATTGAAGGAAGGAAGTCGTATAGGATATGGATGAACTAAAACATGAAAAGGAAACACAACCGGAATCGTCGCCCCAAACAGTCCCCAATTACATTCAACGAGTCGATCTGGATGGGAAAGAAGTAATTCTTATTGGAACTGCACATGTTTCTCAACAAAGCGTGGAAGAAGTGGAGCGCATTATCGAAGATGAAAACCCAGACACCGTATGCGTCGAGTTATGTGATTCTCGCTATCAATCCATGACGAATCCAGATAATTGGAAAAAGATGGATATCATCAAACTCATTAAAGAACGGAAAGGGCTTATCTTATTTGCACAACTCATGCTAAGCCGATTTCAACAACAACTTGGGTTGGATGAAGGGGTGAAACCTGGAGCAGAAATGCTAGCGGCGGTGAATCTTGCAAAGGATCGTGGCTATACCTTGGAACTGGTCGATCGAGATATTCGCACCACATTGCTTCGGGCATGGAAAGCGTGTTCATTGTGGCAACGTATGAAAATCGCTCCTATGATTATGCTTACCAACAAAGAAGAGCTTGAAAAGGTCGATGCAAAAAAAATTGATGAATTGAAAAATCAAGATATGATTAGTAGCCTTACTGAAGCTATGGAATCGGAACTACCAGCAATAAAAAAAGTTATGATTGATGAGCGGGATGCTTATATGGTGGAGAAAATCCGTCAATGTGAAGGGTCGAAGGTTGTAGCCGTGGTAGGCGCTGGTCATCTTAAGGGGATGCTGCGAATTATAGAAGAACAGCAACAGATAGAATTGGACGAATTGACCTACATTAAAAAAGGACTCCCTATTGGAAAGATAATTGGCTCCTTAATTACGGTATTTGTATTATCCATGATAACCTTAGGATTCATCAACCATTCTGCCGAAACAGGATTCCAGATGATAGGGGCATGGATCTTGGCGAATGGAATTGCCACTATGATCGCGGCTTTGTTAGTGATGGCGCATCCCGTAACGATTATTCTATCGTTTTTTGTAGCTCCCCTGACCTCATTAACTCCGGTCATTGGTGCTGGAATCGTTTTAGCGTTGGTTCAAGCATTGGTTTGGAAACCCCGTGTTTCTGATTTTGAAGGGATTTCCAAAGATATTCTTTCCCTGCGTGGATGGTTGCGTAATCGGCTTACCAAAGTGTTACTTGTTCTGATTGGTTGTTCCCTGGGAAGTATGGTGGGAACGTTTGTTGGTATCCCTTATATGACCACGTTACTTTATGGAGCAGGGTAATCCGGTTCAAGACATTCCTTTAACAAACGGATGAATCAATCGAAGCACCCATCCTTTTTTCAGCTCTACTGCATCCTCCGGACATAATTCGTGACAACAATAACACCGGATGCACGTGTGATAATTCACACGAACGCCTCCCCCTTTTTCATTCAGTTCCATCGCATGGGGTGGGCATCCATTAACACATACCTTACACTGGATGCACCGTTGCTTATTTACCTTTGGAGAGATTGTCGTAGATTTTTTAAGATACTTGCTTAACTGAGCAGGAAGGATAAAGTTGTCCGGATTGAGGCGTTTTGGTTTCGTAAAATCGCTTACCTGAACGGCTTCCAGTGTTTCACCACAAATTTCTATTTGGTTTAAATCCGGCACACCATGACCCAATAGCTGCGCCGCTTGAAAGATTGGTATATCCACAGCGTTAAATCCCACAAGTTCACAAATAACGCGATCTACAGCAATCCCATCGGTACCCATCACGATGAGCTGTAGTGGATACGGATCACCATGTTGCGGTCCATCACCTTGCATCGCGCTTATTCCTTCCACGATGTTCAAAGTAGGTTTCGAGGCATAGTGAAGTTCTACGAGCATCTTAGCAAATGGAAGAGGATCCACACCCGACCGCATGTGCCATTGTGCTTTACGGATTCCAACAACAAATCCAAACGTGTTTTTCACTGCTAATGTAAGTCCCATATGCCCGTGTGTTTTTATTCGAGCAACATTAATAAGGGTATCTGCCCAATGAATATGCCTATCAACGGTGAATTGGCGAAATACGTTGCCTTCAGGATAGGAAATATCCACCGGAGTATCAAAATCAACCAGCTGGACGGGATAGGGATTCAACACATCAGGATAGTGGAGTCCCTTCATCACAGCTGTTGCTTTTCCAAAACCAGGGCTATCCCCTACTTTGATGGATTCAGCTGATGATGGAAGGTTTTCAACAATCCCTGCTATCACCTCAGGCGCAGTGCATACGCCTTTCGCCACATGAGATTGTAGCAACAGATTGGGTTTTAATAAAATGTGTTTGGATGTAGCAAGGGTATCGGAAAGCCCCAGCTTCTCAATTCCTTGTTTGATACAAGTACTTATTTCTGCGATATCATAACGACTACATCGACCAATATAAACACGTGCGGGCATAAATGATGCTTCCTTTGGGATTATAAATCAACTACAAAATTGAGACGACCTTCAAGATAAAAAATATCACGAGGTTGTGCAGGTGGGTTTTCGGTATCCAACGTATAACGGAACGTAAAGAGAAAGTTTAAATTTTGGGTTATCTTAGTTGTGGAAGTAATGTTTCCTTCCACTTTATAATCATAAAAGTTAACACTTTTTGTTTCATAGCTGTATAGAGCAGGTTTATAATATACTTCCATATCAATAGAAAATAAATCTACCGGTCGTAATTTAAAGCGGAAGCGTAGCGACCCACGTCCAGTCAGTTTATTCTGATTCGTACCATCCTGCAATCGATTTTCCCAGTTAAAAATGGGTGCAAAACTTAAACTTAAATCAGGTACTACCTTAGTTTCTAAAAAATCATATTTGATACCTGGACCAATTTCCATCCCAAATCGAATATTAACCTTATGATAATTCCTATTAAAAATAAATGGGGTCCAATGATCACGAAGCTTATTTCTATCAAAAGACATAAACAAATCAATGTCGTTCTTTACAATATTTTCCCCTTTAAAGAAATCCCAAAAATTATCAAAATTTTCCGCTTTTTTGGCTTGATAATGATGTGAAAAGGTAATGGTAAATTCGAGTTTCCCGCCTTTATTTTTTGTTTTAAAAAAGAAGTTATACCCGACATGAAGCTGGGTGATTTTAGAATCCCATGATAATGGAGCAATGCCCCCACCAATAACATGCCGCGGTTTAATCATAGCATTTTGAATTGCTTTTATCACCGGTTCAATCCGACGTTGGACATAGGGGTGGGAATCATTTTTTAGGGGTTCCAGCGCTTCCAGACTTCGCTCATTTGGAAACCCCTGTAAAATATTAATGGCATCCACACGAATATACCACAACGGATCCTCCAGCATGGTAATGATAACCTCTTGATTCTCATCCGTTTTCACAGCTGCTAACGCATTTAATGCGGTCTGTCGTACATTCGGATGAATATCCTGCAGGGCTGCAACAAAGAGCGGATATACTTCTTCATCCGCTACTTTACCTTTCAGCTGGAATAACGCAGACTCTCGTGACTGCCAATCTGTATTATTAAGCTGATCTACCAATTCCTGCTCTTCTTCCGTGAGTAATGTATAAGCAGGGGAGGTGATAAGCCCGGCTATTAGAATAGATACCATAAGTAAAAGAATAGTTTGAAATTGTGGCATAGCTTATTCCTTTTTGTAGTTGGTTGACTTCTACTCGGGAATAGGGACATTGGATTTTGTAGTGGCAAGTGTTCTGTTAGTAACGCCCCTCTGAGAACCTAAAATAAAATTGGCTAATATTCGAACCTGTTCCGATTCACTTTCCACTAATTGTTCTGCGACTTTTGTAAACACATTCCCTTCACGAAACAACTGTCTAAACGCATCCGATAACTGCTTAATCTGATCCCTTGTAAATCCTGCTCGACGTAACCCAATCAAATTTAAGCCACTTACAACCAATGGATTCAACGCAACGGTGCAAAAAGGAGGGACGTCTTTCGTAACCCGTGATAACCCTGAGGTCATTGAATGCATCCCAACACGGGTAAATTGATGGACCACCGAATACGCCGACATAACAGCGCGATCCTGAACTAAGGTATAACCTGCCAATTGAACGCCATTAACCAGAATAACATGGTTTTCCACAACCGCATTATGCCCCAAATGACAATACGCCATGATCATATTATGATCCCCCATTCGGGTTGTTTCCTGATCGCCGGTTGCTCGATGAATAGTGACATACTCCCGAATCGTATTATGATTTCCGATTTCTACAAAGGATGCTTCACCACCAAAATCAACATCCTGGGGTGGATTCCCTATACAAACACCTTGAAAAAAATCGTTGTCCGAACCCACGGTAGTATTTTCAACAAGGGTAACATGGTTTCGTAACCGATTACGGGGTCCAAGTGTAACACCCGGACCTATAACACAAAATGGTCCGATCTCACAAGTATCATCAATTTGCGATTGGGGGTCAATAATACTAGTTGGGTGAATTGCCATGTGCGCCACTACCTACAAGAAAAATTACACCTTTGAATATAGTGATCAAACCGATGCTAGTCAATCTATCCCTTTGTTAGGGGATTAGTTAAACTAGCCTGTGTTGAATTTGCACAGACAACACAAGGGTGTAAAGCATAGCTGGGTACTCAATGGTTACTCGTATATTTCAGGGTAACCATTCTTTTATCTGTTCCTCACCAGTTGAGTGTGATTCAAAATACGAAGATAGGTTTAATTCTGTTTGGTTGGTTTTTTTTGATCATGACGATTAAAGGTGTGTTGAATGAGGGTAGTATCCTTTGTAGAATGCGATGGGGTTGTATTGCGTTCATATACTTGTTTTGCCTGAAGGGTTCCCTTATGATAAATCCATCGGATTTGGGGATATCCCTGTAGTGGGTCATTCTGATAATACTGAATCATTTCCTCTAACTTCTGATTGGAAAACCGTCGATACGTCAACACCGCTCCCTCATCTGAACATAAAAAACGTTCCTGTAGATAAACACCATGATATTGTTCTACTTTTTCTATTGGAGCTTGGGATGTATTAGAATAATAATAGTATAGTACCGTATCTTTATTTTTTTCTGTGGGATATGTTATCGTTATAAATAGTACATGGTGCGCGTAGGGATCATAATGGTATTCCCAGGTTGCTTGCAGGATATCTCCATCTTTATATTTTTTCTTTTGATAGATAAGTCCTATAGGGTCCTTAAAAACATGCCAATAGGTTCCCTGATCCCCATTTTGAAGCTCATAAGGGATTCCATCCTCCGTGGTTTTTATGATTTCTGTTGTATGGTTGGTTATCCCTGCTGATGGTTCCTGGTTGGTAGATAAACTTAGTGAAGTCGAATTCGATGGAATGGTTGTAGGTTCGTAGGGTGGATCGTGTAGAAAATCCAGCCGGCATGTACCAAGAAGCACAGGTATTATCCAAGCAATAAAAAAAACAAATAATACCCAAGAGATAAGAAAACGAATGCTCATTGTGTTTGTGAATCCAATTCTGCTAATAAATAATCGATCGCTACATCCAACTGGGAATCAATACCTAGGGCTTCATCAGATGGACAATTGACAACATAAATATCCGGTTGAACGGGATTCCGTTCCAAATCCTGTCCGGTAAGTCGATACGTTCCCCAAGTAGGAAGTCGAATCATGGTTCCATCGATTAGCGGATAATTGAATGTAAAGATGACTCCCCCTGCTGTTGGTTCACCTATTAATATTCCTAACTCCCGATCTTTAAATGCTTGGGGAAAGACTTCGGCATCACTAAAGCTATGAGAGTTAATTAAAACTGCTTTTGGACCAAAAAAACCGGTTACGGGGCGTGTAAGGGGCTTGAAATCCCGATATTGCATGATCTGATACACTTCTCGTTCAAACACATCAATTAGATGGGGATCGATATTCCCTCCCACATTCCAGCGTACATCAATGATCAAGGCTTCTTTTCCCGCTGCTTGATTCAGCTGACGATGAAACCGTTGAATTTCCCAAGGCATCATACTTGCCAGATGCATATAGCCTAATCTACCCTCCGAATGGGTAACAACATATGAACGATTAGACTCCACCCAGTGTTTATAAACTAACTGGTGCTTGACTCCCATATTTTGAACAGGTATCCGAACATTCCAGGATTCTTCCCCTTCCGGATTCTTTGACAACTCCATATCCACATAGGTATTTGTAAATTCCTGGAATTGTGCAGCCCAGCTTTGAACTGTCCGTATAGGAACTCCATTCACGCGTAGAATATAATCACCCGTTTCAATGTTTATATATTCTTTATCTGCTGGTCCTTCGACATCAATCATTCCCACCCGATAATACAGAAAGGCATCCCGATACACATCAAAACCAAGGTAAGGAGTTTGCAGCGGACGAGGTTTTCCCTTATACGCTGCCAAATGGGATGATTGCAATTCTCCAAATAATTCATTGAGTATGAATAAAACATCTTCATGTATGAATGCATCCTGTAGCCATTGTCGATATTTAGATCCCATTGCATCCCAGTCGATTCCATTCATTGTCTCATCATAAAAATAATGTTTTAACATACGATGCGCTTCATTAAACATCTGAAGCCATTCATCTTTTATATCATATTGCATGCGTGCTTGATAGCTCACAGGGGATGCTTGTTTTGTATCAAGCGGGAATTGATATAACCGATTATCCATCTGATATACAAGTTTTGAACCATCGGGTGTTTCTTCTACAGTTGGTTTATGGGGAGTGCGAAGCAAGAGGGTTTGATTTTCACCAATATAATCTATCTCAAAAAGTAGAAATTCCTGCCCTTCGGGTTTTGGCTCATGGGTTAATAAGTAAATAACGTCTCGATGATTTGAAGGAAACACCTCATGGATAGGAGTCTGAACCGAAGGAATCATTCGCACCCGATAGGGTAAACGCTCGGTGATTAATCGTTCTGAAAACGATTCCTCCACCTCCGCTTCCTTGTCTGCTTCTCCGTCAGTTTGCTCCCCTTCTGATTGATCGCTTTCATCCGACGACGCACGATCATCATCTAATTCGTCCGTATCAGATGGTTCGGATTGTTGTTCTCGAAAGGTATCTTCTGCTTCTCGAATTCTTAATTCAGCATCAAAGGGATCTGACTCTTCTTCAAAAAGTGGTAAAATATAAATTTGATTGGAATTATTACGATTTGATAGAAACACCAAATGGGACCCATCTTTTGAGAACCGTGGCATGATGTTATTCGATGGATGCTCTGTTACATTCAATATTTCACCCCGCTCGAGATGATGCAAATATATGCTTTGCATGGCTTCTTCTTGAAACGCATTGTATACAATCCATTTGCTATCAGGAGACCATTCGACGTCTCCCCAAAAGAATCCACGAGGTTCTTGTACTACTTTTTTTTGTATATTAGACTCCAATTGGATCCAAAAAAGCTGCCCCTGACTTTCAATCGAAAGCAATTGCTTGGAATCAGGTGCCCATTTGATTCCATGTTTGAGAGTATCACGAAAAGTAAGTTGATTGTGGGTTTTCGTTTCTAAATCAACAAGCCATACTTGTTCACCATCGGATCGATCGGATATGTATGCAATTTTGCTACCGTCGGGTGCCCAGCTACTGTTTTTGTCCCGTGCAGTTGAATTAGTAAGGGGTATCGTATCCCCCTCACTAAGTGCTGTAACAAATAATTCTCCGTGTCGTTCAATACAAACTCGCATACTAGTGGGAGCGATGGAAAATGCATCCACTTCACCATTCAAGTCAAGAAGGGTATCTGTTTGAATCAATTGTGGAAAGCATGCTGGAATTTCAACGTGGGTTAATGATTCATCTTGTAAGGAATAGATCCAAAACTGATGGTTTTGTTCAAAAATAATACGTGTTCCATCGGTTGCTAAGCGAGGATATTGAACATCGTCCTCTTGAAAGTTGGTTAGCTGAGTTGTTACTCTCGTTTTCGGATCCATTTTAAATAAATTGGACTGGCTACTGGTATCTTTTGTAAAATAGATCATCCCATCAGAAGCCCACATGGGAAATCGTTCATCTCGATCATTTGATGTTAGATTGTACATATAATCTTCATCAGGAGTATAAATCCAAATATCCGTATCAGAAGGACCCCGATATCCTTTTCTATAGAAATTAGGACGATTGATATGAAATGCAAACTGACGTGCATCTGGAGCAGCAGCTACATAACTTCCATGCAGATCAAACAACGAAACCGCCGGTCCCCCCGTTTTAGGAAGCACAAATAAGTTTGATCGAGGTGGATAATCACCCCGATATCCAGTAATAAAAAGGTGTTCAGGATTTTCCCATCCTATTAATAATGACCCATTGGAATCAAACGTGCGTTGGACTGGAATTCCTCCCGCAGAAGGCATTACAAAAACCTGATAAACACCAGCAACTTCTCGATTGAATGCGATGGAACCCCCATCCGGAGAAAAAAGAGGAACCACATCACGTTGGGTTTCTGTTGTAAGAGGAATAGGATTCGATGTTCCTTTTAGGATCATTTTCCATAAATCACCCTGATAGGAAAAAATAAGTTGATCATCATGAAGATGGGGATAGCGTGCTAGGGAAATGGAATCTGCCATAGCCAGCTGAGGGAGTAACACCATGATAGCAAAAAGAAAAAGAAGAGTAGCAAATAAGATCCGTTGTTTCATAGTGGAAAAATATTTGTTTCTTCATCAAATGTCTACCCCTCTAACGAAAATACATCTCAAAAAAAAGGATCCGTAATCGACTCTGTTCGTCTACCAACCTGATATGCTAGTATATAAAACGGAACTTGACAAATGCTTTGTTCTTTTAATATATTTAAGTTAGGATCCCAAATAAGGGGTAATATTCTAAGGAGTAATTATATGGCTAACAAAACAATCCTAGTTTTCATTATCATACTAGTATCCAGTTTCCTATTCTTTCAATGCGGAGGGTCCGAAGAAACGACAAATGCCTTCTCCGATTCAAACGTAAATGACAATCCATCGGAAGGAATCCCTTTGGATAAAATTCAAGCCCCTACATTTTCCATAAACGATACCATCGATCTTGTTTC
>CAYPZJ010000137.1:0-11388 GCA_964414635.1 uncultured Spirochaetia bacterium | reverse complement strand
ACTTCAATCGCCGTCCGAACCGCATCTTCCGCCTCTTCAAAGATAACGAGCATCGCATCACCCATAAATTTATCGATATCTCCATAATGACGGGAAACGGTCTGTTCAATCTGATTAAAAAACGTATTTAATAAAAGGACCGTATCTTCTGGGCTTAATATTTCAGATATCCTTGAAAACCCCACAATATCAATAAATAAAACCGACACATATTCTCGTGTGGGAGCAGGAAGATTTCCCGATTTCATTTGGGACCAAATCATATTGACGGTGGATTTAGAAAAATATCTGCTACAAATATCCGTTAAAAAAAGGGTGGTATTGGTAATACCGTTACTCATATTACGTTCCTTGTTATACAAACTCTGGAATGCACAATTAACTATACGCTACACGGAAAAAAACCTTCCACGTTTTGCTGCATATGTTCTAAGCATTCGCACTTGAGCATGCATATAGCATTCTAAAATCAAATTCCCCGACAAACACCAATAGTTTGATATATAACCGTTTCACTCACCTTTTCTTAGTGTAATATAATTCGTTTATCCAAAAAAGCAACCATTTCTTTTCTTTCTTTATAATCCATACAATATCCTGATCCGCTTTACTGATACTATTCTAACAGGTTTCTTCATTATCAATGATATATATTTTTTATTATATTGAGAAACCATTAGGTCGTCCCCTTCCAACTTCTGGAATCTTCACTCAACCGTACCCTTAAAGGTACGATGGAGGATAAATCTGATAATTTTGAGTATAGTCATACCTCCTAGCCTACGTTTTTTTTCATCTTGACCACTATCCTTTATTGACGGTATGCTAGCTAGATTTCGTTGCTTCTGTTCTTATTAAAAACACGAAATTGATAGAATGTAGCAATAAAGATAAATATTAAAATTAATCTGTTCGTTCACCCAAATCTGTAGAAGCGCCTCATTCTATTCTTAAGAATACGCTTTTGTGTTTTTAATTGGTTTCACATAAAAGCAATCCTCTAATCTAGTACTCATCGACAATAAAAATTATTCTACACTTCCACTCCGTTCAGTGTGCGTTCATTGAAAGAAGCCGAAATAAATCCTGAACAAATTTATCTCATGATTTTACGTGTCCATTGCTACTAACACATATTCCTTTACTAAACAGGTTTCACGTGTCTTCAGTTTGAGTGATTTGGGGTAGGTGTTTATCGAAAGGAATGATAGAGCCGATATGCTTTAGCCTTCTTGCCAATCTCCCGTGCAAGGGATTCACTTAGATGCACTTTGTCGTAGAAAATTGGTTCCCGATCATGGGAATCACGAAATGTGGCTTCTAAAAAAAAGCAATCCAAGCGTGGTGCTAGGGTATGGAGAATAGGAGTATTCCCTGTATCGCCAGAAATACCAACCTGGGTAGAAGCATGTTTTAACACATAGCATCGCGCATCGGTTCCATCATCAAATGCCTGTGACGCGCCATCAATGCAGATACTTCCCCAATGATCTGTTTTATAAGATTCGATAGTCCAAGAATTCAATTGGAATTCTGTCCTTTCATCTACGGGGACACGGTTAATAGGATACGGAATACGTTGAACATGCTGTTCATACAAAACGAGCATATCCGGCACTAAGCCGGACCCAGAAGGAAAGACTACAGGTAAATCCGCTGTATGTTCTATTAGACGCAAGTAACCTAAAACCGACATAAGGGAACCCAGATGATCGTAGTGATCATGCGTAAACAGAAGTCCTGAAAGCCGGTATGTATTCAACAATTGGTGTTCTACCAGATAGTGAAGAACTCCATCTCCGGTATCACAAATCAACAACGATTGATCCCGTTTGGAGGTTATCATTAATGAGGTTGCGACACCCGGTTGGGAAAATGGAATCGTAATACAGAGGTCTTCGTTTTCCCATTTGATAGGAGATTGGTTTGGGTTCATAGGTTTTATCCTTAGGGTTACGATCTATCCCCTAACAGTTGATTCACCTGCTCATATACTATAGTTCTCGTGTTAATGAGGGAGATCTCCGTCATGCCAAGCAATATATTGTTCATTCCACTCCAGGGTACTCTGTAATTTGGAGGGTGAGATTCCCAAACACATAGAACAGAGTTGTATTTGTTCATCGTAGCTAAGCACCGTTCCAAATTTTTTATAAGCAACGGTTACTAAACCTGCACACAACCAGCTACTTGGTTGTCCCGTCGTATGCCAATAATTAAGAGGTGAAAACAATGGAATTATATCTTCACTTGTAAATCGAAAGTCGGTGTTGTCCTTACTAATACATGCATTCAGATTAAAGAAACGGAGAAACGTTTCCTGGTCTTGTTCCATCGATATTTTACCTCTACAACCAATGCTGTTGATTTCATTAGAACTTCCACGTTAGAGAAAACACAGAACGGAAGCAGCTTGGGCGATTTATTTTCTTGATAATTAAAAAATCAAATAAACCAAAAACCAAGATATGATAAAATTAATAACATTGTACGATGCTTTCAAGATGTCGCGTACGTTTTTTGTTTCGGTTGAAAAGCATAAAAAACACCCAAATTTCGCACGCTAAGATGTCCCCAACTTCTTGTTAAAGAAGGATCCAAATTGACCTGTCCTCATTTCATGTATATCTTTCGTGCTGGAGGAATACAACCTATGGCAGAGAATCGCATACTCCAGGAACGCTATCACATAAAGCACCAGCTAGGGGAAGGGGGGATGGGGAAAACGTACTTAGCGCTGGATAATCAAACAGGATATGATGTGGTGGTAAAGCAGCTGCATTTGCAACACACCAAGGATTGGAAGGTTATTGATCTTTTTGAAAAGGAAGCAAAGCTGCTTCGAAATTTGGATCATCCGTTTATTCCTGATTACATTGATTCCTTTTATATAGATACAGAATCCGATCGGGTTTATGTTTTGGTTCAGGAATACGTTGAAGGAATGAGTCTGCGAGAAAAAGTAGAATCCGGATGGCGGTGCAACGAAGCAGAAGCAACGGCGATTTTAGAACACCTACTTGAAATATTAATATATCTGCATGGATTAAGACCGCCTATTATTCATCGTGACATCAATCCCGATAACATTATTCTAACTCCTGATAATACTGTATACCTGGTTGATTTTGGTGCAGTACAAGATACGCTCCGGGTAAATGTGTTAGGTGGTTCCACGGTAGTGGGGACCTATGGATATATGCCAATGGAACAGATGATTGGGAAGGCAAAGCCTGCTTCGGACTTGTATGCCTTGGGAGTGAGTTTAATCTATTTGTTAACCCACGTTCCTCCTGACCAAATCCCTTTAAAAGAAATGCGGTTGGATTATAAGGAATGGATACAGGATTCTTCTCCTTTAACCCGGTTAATCGACCGACTCATTGAACCGGACGTGGATAAACGTTTGGGAGATGCGTCTAAAGCGCTAGAGACCCTCCATCGAAAACCTACCTTTCCCGATAGACAGCAAAAAGCACCCCATGCTCATCGGGATCGAATTTCTGATGCGGAATTGGATCTTTATGAATTGCAACCACCCTATATGTCCCGCATACGAGCGGAATTCGAACACGATCGCTTAAACTTATATATTCCAGGATCGGGCATACGGGGTGCACCCATATTGATTTTTGCAATTTTCTGGTTGGGATTCATTTCGGTATGGACATCCATCACGCTATTCGCATTTCTCCCCATGGCTTTTTTCTCTCTTCCATTTTGGGGAGTGGGGATCTTTTTACTTGCTTCTGGAATTGGACGAATGCAACCCGCCACCATACAAATCACACCGGAAGATATATATATTCAAAAAGGAGGGATTCAAATCCCAAAAGCCTATCCCATCCCGTTACATCATATCGGAGGCGCTTCTACCGCCCAACCGATGATGCGAGCGAAAGGAAGCGTTCCCCCTTCCAATGTGATTGCAATCCAAGCGGGAGCAAAAACAATAAAAATTGACAAAGGATTATCCGAAGCAGAAGCGGAGTGGGTATGCCATGTTTTACATGCCTATTTACGAGAATATGCATCATAAGATATCCAAGGATCCCATACATATGTACACACAATCCGGTTTCTAATGCAGCCTAACCACCCAAATCAGCTCTGTTTAACTTATTGTTTTTATATGAGTTTTATAGATACTGTATACCTTGATTCTTTTTTATTCTATGCTATACTGTTTCAAAGAGAATGGAAATGGAAGGTTTACAATGCATGATCTAAAATACCTCCGATGTTTCGGAGTTCTGATATTCCTTTTACTACTTATTGCGGTTCATTGTAATAATCAATCCCTCACCTATTTATTGGACGGTGACTTCATCCCCTTTCCTAAAATTCTGGGTACAAACCCAACCAACCAGGAAAAACATATTGCGACCACTAAAATAATCCAAATAATTTTCTCAACTCCCATGGAATTGACAAGCCTTCAAGCTGCAACGCAATTAACACGCGGGGTATCCAACAGCCTATTAAGTTGGAATTGGATTCCAATCAAACCCAACTATCCATTTATCCCGAGCGTCCCCTGCTTGGGTTAACTACCTATACCGTAATCGTTTCTGAAGAAGCACAAAATATATACAAAAAACAGTTACAATCCTCCTATCAATTTAGTTTTATAACCGGTAAAAGTTTAGAGATCGATTCCATCCTCACACCGATATCTCCGGTGAATGGGGAAACGGGATTTGGGTTAAACTCAAACATTCTGATTAATGCAGCGATGCCCATGAGTTTGGATTCGTTAATGGATGCGACAACCCTTACGGATGCTTCGGGACAGGCAATTTCTTTTACGTATATCCAGGTAAATGAATTAACTTATATGATTAAACCCTCGGCAGCATGGACGCCGCTTACCCAGTATTCGCTTCAGATAAAGGGAACTGCTCAAACCGCAGAAGGGGTTCCCATTAATGAATCCATGGATTGTATCTTTACAACAGGGGAAAAGGCGGATTTTGATCCACCGGACGATGTTTCGGATGTGTTGATATTTGAACGGTTACCAGGTCGATTTGAGTTATCATGGGTTAATCCTACTACAGAAGACCTGGTGGGCGTCTTACTAGTTCGGAGTACCGATGAATGTTTAAATCACAATCCTGAAAATGGGCAAATTTATCTTTCGGGTTCTACCATTGGGAACGGAACGGTAGTGGGTATTACCATCGCTACCGATTTTATTGAAACCGATCTTAATCCCGAACATCTCTACCATTATGAATTATTTACCTTTGATTCCGCTGCCAATTATAATCGAGCGGAACTTCCGTTTAGTCCTGATGCAAAATGGGTTCGTATGGGATGCTTACCCGGAGAAGAATACCTACAAGGAACGACGGATCTTCCCTATCCGGTGACCATGCAAATAATATATGATACTGCCCAAGGATTTGATCCCCTTACCGAAGGGATTCAATATCCCACCCAACCTGTGTTACTACCTGTCTCTCAACCATGTTCATTGCTAGGGCTCAACTCATCAATTTATATGCGGGTTCGCCTTGAAACAGAACGCGGAGTGTATATTCATGCCGAACACGTTCTACACCGGTATGCACATTCACTGATCTCGTTGAATGCGGTAACTTCTGCACCAGTTGGACAACTAACTTCCTGGCAATTAGAAGGCACAGGATATCCATCCTATGAAGCCCAGATAGATATCCATCCCGACGCAGGTAAAGAAACATGGATACCCGGTACCATACTCGAACGTCCGGATGATTATCTGTTAGATATCGATCTAACCCATTCCTATACTACGGAAGGGACTTATCAATTTCGTATTCGGGGGCGTCAACCTGATGGATGCGCTTCTGAAGCGGATCCATGGTTGGTTAGTAATGAATTTACTATTAGTAAATATGCCTACGAGTGGGAGCGCGTGGAAGCATATAAACAGTGCAGTTTAGCAAGTGCTACATTAAACTACGGTTGGTTTGCTGATGAACAGAAAGGATGGGTGGTAGGTGAGTACGGTACCATTTATTACACTACCAATGGAGGAACCGACTGGATCTTACAGCCGCTTAACACGACAAAGCATCTCAACGTTATATGGGGAACAGATGCAAATCATGTATGGCTTGCTGGAAATGGGGGTTTGGTAGCATTCTTTAATGGGGACTACTGGGAAATTCAGGAAGGATTAACCACCGCTAATCTAAACGCCATATGGGGATATAATGCAAATCAAATATGGATGGTGGGTACAGGTGGTACCATCTTATACTACAATGGTTTATATTGGCAAAAACAGGAATCCTTCACCACCCAAGCGCTACAGGATATTTGGGGAACCAATACCAGTCATATTTGGACGGTTGGTAATAATGGAACCGTTTTAACCTATAATGGAATTGGCTGGGCTGAACAGGATACAACTACTTCCGAACATCTTCAAGCCATTATGGGAGCGAATTCAAATACCGTTTGGACTGTAGGGAATGGTGGAACCGTCTTGTTCTTTGATGGGGTTCAATGGGCGCAAGAAACATCCAACACGACGAATAATCTTTCTTCGGTTTGGGTTACATCCGAAACATCGGTGTGGGCAGCTGGGAAATCCGGTGATGTGATTCATTTTGATTCGAGCTCCTGGAATGTTGAAACAACGGGGCTCACTGCTAATTTAAATGATATCTGGGCATGGGATGATTCCCATGTGTATGTGGTGGGAGAAAATGGCGCTTCCGCACGATTTATGGGATCGGTCTGGGAAGATCGAACCATTGCGACTTCTGTTGCACTAGTAGATGTATTTGGGAAGGGAGTCGATGCGATTTGGTGTGTAGGTTCACAAGGCTATGTATTAACAGAAACGGTAGCAGGATGGGAATCCCAATGTTCAGGCATTCAGGCAAATTTGAATGATATTTGGGCGGTGGATCCCTCCCATATTTGGGCGGTGGGGGATCAAGGAAGTATCGTCCACTATGATGGAAACACCTGGGCACTACAACCTTCCGATGTATCAATTCATCTCAAAGCGCTTTGGGGAGCGGATGAAAATGATGTATGGGCAGTAGGACAATGGGGTGGAATTTCCAAGTATGACGGGTCAAGTTGGACAGCCCAATCGACCGGTGTCATCACCTTTTTTGAAGACGTATGGGGAGCCAATTCCAAGGTGTGGGCGGTAGGAAATGCAGGTAGTATTTCCTATTTTGATGGTGCGGTGTGGGGTACCCAAGCTTCGGGTACAACGTACGGTCTCAATTCCATTTGGGGAACCAGTGATACGAATATTTGGGTGGTTGGAAACGGGGGAACCATTCTTCACTATAATGGAAGCAATTGGACCCAGGTCCCATCGGATACAACGAAAACATTAACCAATGTGTGGGGATTGGATAGCTCAACTATCTGGGCGGTTGGGAATGCTGGAACGATCACGTATTATAATGGATCCACCTGGACAGCACAAGTTAGTGGAACAGGGTGGGATTTGTACACGGTTTGGGGGTTGGATACGACACAAGTTTGGGCAGTCGGAGCATGGGGAACCATTCAACACTTTGATGGAATTACCTGGGAAAATCAGCCCACGGGACTTTGGTGGTATGGTATTCATGATATTTGGGGTACGGATGCTGCACACGTATGGGCGATTAGCGGGTATGGACAGATTTACTTTTATGGTGGTACCCATTGGACTATCCAGGATACCATCTCCACTTTCGCGTTAAATTCCCTTTGGGGATATAGTGCAACGGAATTATGGGCAGTGGGTCACCAAAGCGTTATCATTGATGCCCATTATTAACCCCATTGGTTCCCTCATTACGAAATTCATCTATCATGCTATGATAAGCCAACTTGGATTTATTACCAGTTAAATCGTTCCAACTTTAAACCGGTCTTATTCCATTCTTATCGTTCTTCGGAGGTTGTGGTGACGGTATTATCCGAATTTACTTGAACCATATATTCCCAACAATTATTCATCGTAACCACTTCTTCCACCGGTGTTTCACTTTTCACAGTGATGGTAAAGGTAATATCACCCGCTTTAAACGAACGCCAGTCGGACGCTCCATTTTTTGCTTGATTTTTCGACAGTAATACCGTATATTATTACAGTATGAATGCCCCGATCCCACTTTGCCACTTGCATTGTCATTCCTATTTCTCTCTTCTTTCTGGGGTGATTCCGATCGAAACCTTAGTGGATCATGCCCAAAAGTTAGGATTTACTTCACTGGCTTTGACCGATCGGAATGGCATGTATGGGACATACCAGTTTTACAAACACGCGAAAGCCCGGGGGATGAAACCCATTCTCGGAGTGGAAATCACGGATCCCCAAGATGAAAACCGAAAAATCGTGGTTTTAGCGAAAAACAAGACGGGATACCAGGATTGCTGTACCATTACTACCAATCGTCATTTGGATGAAGAGTTTGATCTCATCCAGGAAATTCGTCGGTTAAGTCGCCATGTTTTTGTTTTAACGAACCATCCTGATGTATTGGATGTGCTTACCACCCACCACCTCGCCTGCCAGCTGATGGGAGAAATCATTCTTACTCCCCGTTATATGAGTCACAGTCGGGCTATTTACGCCCGATGTCGGCGTACCTGTACGCCGATGGTTTTAACCCATGATGTGTACTTGCTTATTCCGGAAGATCTATTGCTTCATAAGATTGTACGGGCAATCGACGAGAACGTGAATATCAGTCAGTTAGAACCGTCTGACCTTCATTGTGATGGGACTCAAATATTTCTGTCCCCAGAAGAATTGTACAGGCAGGGGGGCACCGTGCCCGAAGCGCTGGAAAATATCCAAGCGGTGATGGATGCCTGTCAGTGTGAGTTAGATTTTGGTACATTTGTGTTTCCTACGTATCCTTATTTGGAAGGATGCAGCGAATATGAAAAGCTTTTGGATATTGCCTATAAGGGTTTGAAGGAACGCTATTTCCCTATTTCTCCCGAAGCGTTTCAACGTTTTGCCCATGAAATGGAAGTGATTTATCAACAGGGGTTTGCGGGGTATTTTCTGGTGGTTTGGGATATTGTAAATCAGGCACGGGAGTGGGAAATCCCGTATGTGGGGCGGGGATCGGCAGCGAATTCTATTATTTCGTATTGCTTACGGATTACCGATGTGGATCCTATTCGACACAACCTACCGTTTGAACGTTTTATGAATATCCATCGCAAATCGCCCCCGGATATCGATCTGGACTTTCCATGGGATGATCGGGATCGGATTTTACATTATGTGTATGATCGGTATGGGGATGCGCATACGGCTATGATTTGTGAAACGGTAACATTTCGGGGACGCTCGGCGTTTCGGGAAGTTGCCAAAGCGTATGGGTTATCCGATATGGAACTGAGCAAAATTTCCAAACGTCTTCCTTATTACGAACCCCTTACACTGGAAGCGTTACAGGAAAATTATCCGGAATGCCGATCCTTACCATTACAGGAAGAACCCTATGTATCGATTATGCAGCTGGCACAACGGTTATATCGGTTTCCTCGTCATCTATCCGTTCACGCAGGTGGTATTGTGCTAACCAACGAACCGATTACGCATTATTCAGCCTTGGAACAAGTAGCAAAGGGACTGGTTGTAACGCAGTATGATATGTATTCCACTGAGGAAGTGGGTTTGGTAAAAATTGATCTATTGGGACAGCGAGGTTTGGCTGTGTTGCGTGATTGTAAAAAAATGATTGCCCAATCGGGGCATCGGGTACCGGATGTGGAGGATTTGGATTGGGTATGTAAAGATGAGCGCACTCGGTTACTGATTCGCCAGGGACGCACCATGGGGTGTTTTTACATCGAATCACCCGCCATGCGTGCGCTGCTTAAAAAACTACAAGCGGATACCTTTGAGATGATAACAGCGGCTTCCAGTGTGATCCGACCTGGGGTGGCAGAAAGTGGGATGATGCAGGAATATATACGGAGGCATCACCTGAAAGATAAATCTTCCATCAAGTACTTGCATCCTCGTATGAAAAAGGTTTTGGAGGATACCTATGGTGTGATGATCTACCAGGAAGATGTAATGCATGTATTGTGCAATGTAGCACGAATGTCGGGGGCGGATGCGGATTGGATGCGTCGTGCCATAAGTGGGAAAAGCCGAGGAAAGACCGCCATCGAACAAATCGAGGCGCATTTTTTTTCCGCGTGTGAAGAACAGGGAATCGAACCAGCCACCAGTCAGGAAATCTGGCGACAGATTTCTAGTTTTTGTGGATATTCCTTTTGCAAAGCCCATTCTGCCAGTTTTGCTGTGGTTTCGTTTAAGGTCGCATATCTTAAAGCTCATTTCCCTGCGGAATGTATGGCATGTGTCTTAACCAATCAAGGAGGATTCTATCCTACGGGTGCGTACATCGAGGAAGCCAAGCGTCTGGGATTGCATATTCTGCTACCCGATATCAACCGCAGCGATTGGCACTACAAGGGATATAAATCGAAAATACGGATCGGGTTCCAGCAGATTGCGGAGGTATCTGAGAAAACGCTGCAACGGGTCATTCAAAAGCGTAGTGAAGGCATGTACAGCAGCCTGTCGGATTTCTTATTTCGCACTCAAATAGGCGTCAAGGAATCCGAGATTTTAATTGAAGTGGGAGCGTTGGATACCTTGCATATTCCTCGTCCTCGTCTGTTAGCCCTGCTTCATTTGATCCACAAGGACGTACGGGATGCTCCATTTTATGATGAATTAACCTGGAAGGAAGGCGAACAGCAAACACTGGAACGGTTGCGTACCCTACAGGATTATACCGACGTACAGCGGGCTCATTTGGAATGGAAGTATCTGGGGTTTCCCGTATGCTGCCATCCGTTGGATTTGTTTTCTGATGTCATAACCAGCCATACCAAGCAATTGACGTACCCCCGGGTGGTATCGTCCCAGCTTGCTCGATGGGCGGGAAAGCGGGTAACGGTGGTGGGATGGGCGATTACATCAAAAACGGTCCGAATTCGCCCCAAGCCTAGTTCGACAGATGCTTCCCAATCCGCTTCGCCCCGATCATCCAGCCAAGTAAACCGGTTGATGAAGTTTCTATCGCTGGAGGATCAGGTTGGTCTTTTTGAAGTCACCTTGTTTCCATCGGTGTACGAAGCGTGTGCACATTTACTTCGGTCGCAAGGACCATATATAGTAGAAGGTAAAGTAGAGCATGATCACGGAGTATATACAATAACCGCAGAACGAGTGCAGCTTCTGGAAATGTTTCCAAAAAATCTTTCAATGGTACAACGGATGTAGGATGGATCCAATCACAGCAACCATCCTTTTTCATACTCATTTTACTTATGTTTGAGAGTAATAACTTGAGGGTGCGAATTTTGGGCAATTTTTATGTTTTTTAAGATACTTGGGGTAGT
>CAYPZJ010000136.1:0-11441 GCA_964414635.1 uncultured Spirochaetia bacterium | reverse complement strand
AGCAGTATCCCCCACCCCTAATGGAAGGAATTTTATCTCATTAGAAAGCAATACATCTTCTTCCGTATGCCCATCTTCATAAGTAATCGTATATTTCATGATTTCCACACCTGATTTTTTGGGAACGCCTGCAGGTGCGACACATGTACCCAAATAAATCAAACAATCTTTTTCAAATACTTCCGTAGCCGCTTTTGGATGGACTTGGGCTAATACACCAAGATGAGGCATCATAAAAATACTATCTTTTGCTAACCAGGTTACCCCTTCAGGATAAAATGAATCAATAAGCATCATGGCCGTTTGTTGCATACGAGGGGCGTGAGACAGCACTCCACCCGATGCC
Organism: uncultured Spirochaetia bacterium; assembly: GCA_964414635.1. Classification (GTDB taxonomy): domain Bacteria; phylum Spirochaetota; class UBA6919; order CAYPZJ01; family CAYPZJ01; genus CAYPZJ01. The sequence goes on along the minus strand of CAYPZJ010000136.1, from coordinate 11,095 downwards.
ACTAGTAAATCCAACTTCAACATATTTACTACTGTTGCTCCTGAACTGGATTGGTCAAATGCATCTGCAACAGTACGTCGTTTGGAAACACCTTTTAATGTGGTTGCAAAATTTTTGTGTTGAATAAACGCCAACCGAAGGGCTTCTTTCGCAATCGCTTGTTCGAAAATGAGTTCCTCCATGTTTTGAGGAATGGTAGTGGGGCGAATCATCTTGTTCTTTACTCGATTTCGCAAATCTCGTTCATCCATTTCAAAAGGCACCCAGCGCATCACATTGTCAAATCCGGCTTCCGCAAACACATTAGAAATAGAATAACTCATTCCCAAGTTTGCACTAACCGTACGGTTAAACACCGTTTCTTCGGTATCTTCCAACTCAAATACACTGAAAATATCGGTGGTAGCACCACCAATATCGACCCCAACTGCAGTAATTCCTTCCTGAGAGGCGATGGTTTTTAAAATATCCCCTACTGCTCCTGGTGTGGGCATAATGGGACTATCCGTCCAGGACATTAATTTTTTGTATCCAGGCGCTTGCTGCATGACATGTTCTAAAAATAAATCATGGATTTTTTCACGAGCAGGTCCTAGGTTTTCTACTTCCAGTGTAGGACGTAAATTATCTACAATATATAATTGCGTCTTTTCTGCTAATACATTCTGAATCTCTTTGCGAGCTTCTTTGTTCCCAGCAAAGATAATCGGGAGTTTATACCCAGTTCCCAAACGAGGTTTTGGATCCGCAGCGGATATCAATTCTGCCAGCTCAACTACGTGGTCTACCGTTCCACCATCGGTACCTCCAGAAAGCAGCATCATATCCGGGCGCAATAACCGAATGCGTTCAATTTGTTGGTGAGGTAGTCGCTTATCATTTGAAGCAATCGCATCCATTACGATAGCGCCTGCACCTAACGCTGCACGTTCGGCACTTTCAGCAGTCATTTTGCGAACCACACCCGCGACCATCATCTGTAATCCTCCCCCGGCACTGGAGGTGGAAATATAAATATCACATCCTTCGGTTTCTGTGGCACCGCTTTCGGGTTTAAATATTAGACCATCATCACCAATAAGCTTGCGACCGGCAAGTTCCCCTACTTCTGATACCGCGTTAAGAACTCCCATGGTTACGTCCTCAAAGGGCTTTTCGACCGTGGTAGGGGATTCTCCACGAAATGTTTGGCGGTATTCATTTCCTTTCTTTTCTATTAGAATTGCCTTTGTTGTTGTGCTTCCGCAGTCGGTTGCCAGTATCACATTGATTTTATCAGGGTCTAACTGTCTACCCGTATCACTCATGCTTACCTCTCCGTTTGGGGTATGGAATTTTGCCTACAATAAAAATACCAACATTACCCCATGCTGGTATCAGGAATATAAAAAAAAAATGTATAAAAAACAACGCAGGGATTGTCATGCTTTACATTCCTGGTTTCTAAACGCAGAAAAATTTATTATATTCTGGTTCACTGGTTTTATGACGGTGGGGTAGCTTTTGTGTTATCTCAATAAAAATTCTTAACATTGGTTCCGTCCTACAAATTTCGTGCTCCCTTCGTCTGCCAACCAGAAGCGCTTTAAATACGAACTCAGGTACGTTTATTATGCTAGATATCAAATACATTCGTGAGCACAGCGAGTTTATTCAACAGTGTGCAAATAACAAGAATTTTGATGTGGATGTAAATGCTTTACTAAAAGTAGATGAGCACCGCCGAGACCTTCTAAAAACAATTGAAACAAAAAAAGCACAGCAAAACAATCTCTCCAAATCCATCAATAAAGCCTCTCCAGAAGAACGCCCTAAAATAATTGAGGAAGCAAATGCACTAAAACAAGAGATTACCAAGTTGAATCCCGAGCTAGAACAAACGTTAAACGAATACGAGCAACGGATGCTTTCTATCCCAAATATCTGTAGAGAAGATGTTCCCATTGGGAAAAGTGATGAAGAAAATACGGTGCTTCGTATCGAGGGAAAACCACGAACTTTTTCGTTTGAACCCAAGGATCATGAAACCCTTTGCGACATCCTTGATTTAGCAGATTTTGAACGAGGTGCAAAAGTATCGGGAAATAAACAATATTATTTGAAAAATGAAGGGGCATTACTAGAATTAGCGATTCTACGCATGGCTGTGGATATGTTATTGGATCGGAATTATCAGTTAATGTTACCTCCTGTCATGGTTCAACCCGAAGCCATGTTTGGTACGGGTTGGTTTCCTGGTGGAGAAGATCAAGCCTATGAAATACCCCGTGATGGTATGTTTCTTATCGGTACTTCCGAAGTTCCGCTTTGTGCCTATCATTCGGATGAAATACTAGCAGAAGAGGAGTTGCCAAAACGCTATATTGGTTATTCCAACTGTTTTAGACGAGAAGCAGGAACCTATGGTAAGGATACACGAGGTTTATACCGAATTCATCAGTTTCAAAAGGTGGAGCAGGTTATTGTGTGTAAAAATGAGATAGAGGAGTCCGACCGGTTTCATAATGAAATTCTAGGCAATGCTGAGAAGGTTGTTCAAGCACTGGAATTACCATACCAAGTGGTTACAGTATGTAGTGGGGATTTAGGTTTAGGGCAAGTATATAAAAATGATATTGAGTCCTATATGTACAGTCGGGAGGGCTATTGCGAAACCCATTCATGCTCTACATTTTATGAATTCCAAGCTCGGCGATTGGGCATTCGGTATCGGGATTCTCATGGAAAAACCCAATTTTGCCATACCCTAAATAACACTACCATCGCTTCCCCACGTGTATTGATCTCTTTTCTAGAACATCATCAGAATGAGGATGGATCGGTTACTATTCCAAAAGCCCTCCAGCCTTACATGCGTGGTATGCAAAAAATTGAACCTAAAAACTAACTTCATAGAGGGAGTAACAACATGAATCCAATCTTTATCATTATTGGAGTATTCCTTGGTATTATGCTTATCTTCGCGATTGTCTATTTGGTTTGGCTTCGGAAAAAACTGGTCTCTGTTGAAGATTCAGTAAGTGAATTGGAGAAACAACGACGGGAAATTTCAAAGCGAGAACAGGAAGCGATGAAAAAAGAGCGGGAAAAGCTTAAGAAAAAATAGAACTGTTTATTCTTATGGTATCCGCTTAATACATACGTAGTTGCCCATATTTGTTTAAAACAAAACCAAGATTTACAGAAAAGGTGAGGGGATCACCTTCAGGGAAATACGATGGATTCGAAGTGATAACCTTAATGTGATACATACCTTCCGTCGGCTCGCCAAGGAAATAGCGACGGATTCGCTTCCCAACCAGATCGGATTCGGTAATCGCCCCATCTTCATTTTTATCTCTGTAGATAGCTATCTCAAAAGCTGTATCCTTTCCTGGTGTTTCCGATTCTACCATGACCTCTAAAAAGGGTATTCCATCATAAATATGGATCAATCCAATTTGCCAACTTGGTTCCGATGCGCTAATGCGTTGATGCCGAATACGTCCCGGCATCGTAATATGCATGGGAATATCTCGAGATAACCATCGATCCCCACTTTTTTCTGCACAAAGATTAAGACAATAGCTGCCAGGGAAAAGACCCAAGGCAAGCGGATTAAACCCAATCCAATAATACCCATTATCTGTTAGAATACGCTCCACGGACGTACAGTGTATACCACCATCGGTTGATATTCCGTATTGTGTCGATGGGATAACTTCTGCATAAAACGGCATAATCTGCCCCCACGTCATCGTTGATTCTGCTGGATATGCAAGAAATCCCTGTTCCAGATCTACCGAAGGAAGCCGGTATCCATAACTGACCGTAGCTTTTTGGTTGGGATTATATAACCTATAATGACGTACACTATACTCATCTCCTGTTCTATCCTGTTCCCATGTGAGTGATATCGTACTGGGCTCCAAAGCATAGTGAATTGTCGTTCCCCGATATCCTATAAACGTCCGAAAGCGTTCATCTGCTTCGCGCTTACTTGGTGTAAGAAGTTGATTTTGTTCTATATAGCTATCGTATATCGCAATTGTTGATAACGATTCTGGCAAAGATTGAGTCGGTGTAGAAGCAATAAAAGCAGGTGAATCATGTGAAGCAGGAAATGTGAAGGTAATGGAGTACTCCGTGTTTTCAAGAAAGTAGATCCAATCGCAATTAAGGATTCGTCCATCTGGATGTATAATTCGAATAGCATATCCTTCTTTCCGCTCCCCGGTATAAAGGATATATTGTCCACGTCCATCTGTATATCCCCATTGGGACAAGTTGGGATGACCATTCATATATGAAAACAAAGCAATGAGAATACCATCCACTGGCCCTGCGCTATCACGAATTTGGATGGTCACCTGACTGGTATCGGTGTATATAGGTGAAGGAGACACAACATCATTACCTTGCCAAGCATTGGTCATACCAATCGTATTTCCTCCTCGATCATAGGTGGAGGCATTGTCCCAACCCTGAGGATATCCCATTGTCGTATCCCAATGATGCCATTTTCCATCTAAATAGATCTCTACCCATTGATGGTCTTCCCCTGTGTTTACAATAATACGCGTTGGAAGTAAAATGGTGCGTGCAATGGCTGCGGTTAGCAAAGAATATTCTCCACAGGATCCATAACCCTTCGCAAATACCACCATCGGTTGATAGTCATTCGATTCATATCCAAATCCCATCCATTGGGCATCTGCATCGGAGGTGTTTAAAAACAGATGCATACGCTCGATAGCTTGCTCTGCAGTTTTACAGGAAGAAACACGTTCTAGGACCGAGCTGCCATGGGTTTTGTCCTCAACAATTATAGGACGCCAGAATTGTCTTGCTTCTGTGAAATACGGGTGAGGAGACGCGGTGGACATACGGATCCATTCCTCGGAAGAAATTCCCTGTTGATTAGCAGGTATTTTCCAGAATGAGGGATTAATTCGAGTAGGAATTTCATATTGTAACCGTGGTTGAACCACATACGTGTAATAATCCTTAGGTGATAACCGAGTTGTTCCCGCTTCTGTTTGGATATGAACGGTTGTATAATCCACTTCCTCTATCAATGTTACAAAAGGAAGCTGTTCTGCTATATCATAAATCGCTTGAGCATTTTCTTGAAGAATATCCAATTCCTCTCGTTTAAACATGTATTCTAAAATCTCAGGTGGAAGATGACCAACACAAAACGCAACTTCATCATACAATTCAGCAGGGGTTTCGGAAAGTAAGTGTATTACTGCTTTATAGAGTGCTGTTTCCTCATAAACATATCCTCTGGGATGCTGTTGAAGATACCCATGGTTAATAGGCGAACCATACCCGGTGTGAAATTCTGCTGCTCCAGAAGCAAAATAAAAGGGGGTCCCTTTTTGAGGCTGATTTTCAAAGTAAAGCACCCCGGCATCTGCAGAATGAATAAGCAAATCCAAATCACTATCCCTATCCAAATCCACACAAATTGGTGTACTATACGCGGGTATCCGTATAGGTAACATTTGCATTGGTTCAAAATCAGGACCCGCATACACATTGAGGAATCCACCATCCTTCTTGCCTATGACTAAATCGAACGCACCATCCTGATTAAAATCTGTATATGTGAAACTCCATATACGCTCCGGGTAATCTAGCGGTATAATAAGCGGCTGGATTCCCCCATCCCCCCTTTCATCAAACACCCCTAAATGTACAACATTCTTATCCATAAATAAAAAGGGGATTCTCCCACCTAGCTGGTTACCCTCCCCATAGGTAGGGTAGGCTAGGGGAATAACTTCCATTATCCCAAGCAATTCACTAAATCGGCGTTCCTCGTGGTTGCTTGTTTGGGATGTGATATCTCGTATAATCCATGGTATAGAATCATAGGGGGAAGGAATGAGAATATCCAGTGTGCCATTTCGATCCGCGTCCACAAACACAGGACGTGCAACCAGCTCGGGAATTTGGGTGACTGCAATCCAGGAATCATATACCCAATCAAACTGAAATGGAGCCCGAAACGCAAATTGATTGAGATAAATCCGTCCGCCTGCGGTACTACATACAACCCAAAATCGTTCCGAGCCTGGTTGTGTGGGGTGAATATCAATACTGGTTGCGGCTTCAGGAAGTGGAAAATTCAGAGCCAAATGGTGATGCGTCAGTTGTATGTTTGTTTTAGAGGGAAGGAGGGCAGTACCGACGATTCGTTTGTCAATTGGTTTATTTACACGCATCAGTTGAATCATTGTTGTTTTAAGTTTGGGTTGTAACCATTCCGGTGCACGTTGAAGGATTTGCCTCAATTGTCCCAATAGTGGCTTCGGTGACGCCGTAGGAGCGGGTAACCATGCATTATTTTCAAGTTGTACATAAACATGTTGCTCCCCTGGTGACAATGTTTGGATGTATGGTTTGGCTGCGACTGTTTGGGCGGATATCAAAATGATTACCAGAATCATAATGCGTCCCAAGTGGTGCAATAGTGATCGCTGGTTTGATTGTCTTCTCATAGGTATCCTGTGGCAGTATTTGCGGTGCTATTAGGGAATGGTCGACAATCAAGCCGAATGGGTATTAAGATACCAGTGTGGGGATCCTATTTTAAGGAAACCTTCATAGAAGGTTGAGTCGCACCATGATAAATGGTAGAGAACGTACCACTGATTTCTACAGGGAAATCTTTTTTGGTCGTGTTAATGAGTCCTTCCAAATTCCCTTCGATGGATTGTCCTTTATCTTTTCCCAATAAGGAAAGCGTTACATCGAGTGTCGTATCTTCATGTTTGGGGCTGTGAAACAAGAATTGCTGGTCCTGCTGTAATGAAAAGAAGATATCGGGGCTAAGCACCTCTCCTGCTTGGTTTGCGTTAAGAATAAGTAAAATATTGGAATTCTGAGTCATATCTTGAATAAATTGAGTGAGCCGAGTAGGTTCTGTTTCTGTTTCGGCTTCGGCTTGATTCGGTTCGTTGGATTTAGGTTTAACCCGAAAAATTAAATGCAACGGTTGGGTTTTCGTGTTTTTAAAAAACACCGACTCGGTACGGGTAGCTGGGACGGTATCATCCGCACAATAATCGATTGTTTGGTCTTCAATGGTTAGAGCAAGCGTTCCGTTTTGACAGTAGGAAGCATTGGCGTTCTGGTTGCATGCAAATGCTGCGAAACAAAGAATGAGAATTAGTCCCACAAGGGTTGTTTTTATCATGATTAACCTCCCATGAATCGCCTGGGATAGGTTTTGCATCGTTCGAAATAGTAAAAAATCATGTTGTACAGAACTCAATAAACATCCACCATACTGTCTGTACCCCGAGCTAGCAAAACCATAGGCTTCCCTTTTATCGAACGATATCATAAAAGGTTTAGCTTATTTCCAAGGGACGCATTAATGGAAACAGTACCACATCTCGAAGGTTGGTTTGCTCGGTAATTAGAGCCATAAAACGATCGATACCCATTCCCCAGCCCGAAATAGGCGGCATTCCCATTTCCATCGCTTGTAAGTAATCTTCATCCATAGGGTGTGCCTCGTCATCACCGTGGTCTCGGGCGCTTGCTTGTTCTACCAAACGCTTCCGCTGTTCAATCGGATCCACCAACTCCGAATATGCATTAATCAATTCCCACCCGTTGGCAACTAGCTGGAATCGATCCACGATAGCGGGATTCTCATTATTTTGACGTGCAAGCGGTGATAATTCTATGGGATGCCCCGTAAGAAACGTTGGAGCAATTAGACTATCCCGACATGTTTTCTTATAAACCTGATCTATTAAGGTCCCCCAACCTAATTGATCCAAATTATCAATCTTCCGCAATTCCTCATACGAATCCGCCATTTTCCTGATTTCACTCCGAAGTGAATCCGCTGAATCATAGGCTAGAATATCCAATCCTATTCTATCCAATAATAATTCTCGAAAAGTAATTCGTTTATAGGGTGGTGTAAAATCCATTTCAACACCTTGGTAGTGTACCGTCGTCGTACCAAACAACTGTTCAAGTAAGTGAGCCATTAGCTGCTCTGTGTATCGCATATTATCTTCATAGTTCCAATAAGCGCAGTAATACTCAAGCATGGTGAATTCTTGTAAATGGGAAGGGTCCATCCCTTCATTTCGAAAACATTTAGCAAATTCATAAACCTTTGTGTATCCCGCTACAATCAAACGTTTCAGATACGTTTCTGGGGCAATCCGTAAGTAAAAATCGATATCAAGCGCACGATGGTGAGTCACGAAAGGATTTGCTAGTGCACCCGAAGCTTTATTTATTAAGATGGGGGTTTCGACTTCTTCAAATCCATCCTCATTTAAATAACCTCGGATGGTATTAATAAGTTGGGTACGTAAACGAAAGCGTTGCACCGAATCCCGATTGGCAATTAAATCATTATAACGTTGCCGATAGATTAATTCCCGATCGGTCATCCCATGGAATTTTTCGGGTAAAGTACGAATTCCTTTTCCCAAAAATGCAAAGGATTCCACCAAAACGGTTTTTTCCCCTTTTTTTGTTGTGAATATCGTTCCCTTCACGCCTAAAAAATCACCCGTATCTAAAAGTTTTTTTAAAACATCATCGTACACATCCGCTGGGATTTCTTTTCCTTTTTGAAACGCAAGTTGCATTCGCCCAGTTAAATCCTGTAGGGTAAAAAAACTTAATTTCCCCATAATGCGAATTGCAATAATACGTCCAGCGATGGATACGTCGGTGGTATCATCAGGGAGTTGGCTTGCTTCTTGAAGTGTGTGGGTTGTTTCATAGCGTTCAGGATAGACGGGATATCCTAGACGTTTTAATTCTTCGATCTTTTCCAGACGTATTGCCCTGTAATTGGCTCCATCAACCGTGGTATCACCTGATGTTTCGTGTGGGGTCGTTTCATTCATGTTCCAATTATTCCTCAGTAAAAATTGTGTCTAGAATGTCATCTATTTGGTCATCGAGTTCATCCTTGGGTTCCGAGAGAGGGGGATGCGGGGTTGGAGTCGACTCCGTATCCGTATGATCGGTTGGTTTGATAGGGGAATCCTGGTTATTAGCGTTCTCATTATGTGTGTCATGATTATCCGTTTCCATTTGTCGAATCGCTTCATCCAATGCGTCATATGCTTCTACTTCCTCTGGGGTTAGCTCAATAATAGGTTCCGGAACTGCTTGATCTTCCGGATAGGGCTCCCCTGATTCATCGTTACTCAATGCTGACCCATCATCTAAATAGAAGTTGAATGAGGGATTCCATTCATCTTCTTGATAAAAGGATTCTTCCATACTATGGGTCGATTCATAATATGGCATATCAACGGATAGATTTTGAAGTTCCATCTGGATTCGTTCATCATCAGGATTAATTTGTAATGCAACTTCCAACAAACTACGTGCTTGATCGTAATTCCCTACATCCATATAGTCCATTGCCTGATTATAATATTGTTCAGCTGCCTGGATTCGTTTTTGCTTCGATATGGACTCGGATGTCAAAGGACTGTCCGTAATTTCCAATTTCGATGCAGGTATCCAACCTTGATACCCATCTGAAGTCATTACCTTATACCATCTGCCTTCTAATGCTTCCGGTTCTTCTTGGTTATTCCGTTGATTAACTATCTCCACGACCATCGTATTAAATAACCTGATCCACACCCGCGAATCAGGATCGGGGCTGGTATGGACATCAACCCATTCCTCGTTAATTTTACCATGTTTTCCTAGGTTGGAAAACACTGAATGATCGGTTTCCTGGTCATTCAGCACTTCAGGCATACGACTTAATTGTTTATTATTTAAGATGGAAGGTTCTTGTACTGAAGCATAGGATGCCCCGACTTGATTGTAAAAAACTACGACGACCAAACCCATCAATATCACACCTAGAAGAAATACAGAAAAAGCAATTAGTAACTGCTTTGCCCATCGAATCAGTCTGTTTGGGCTGGCGGGAGGGGGAGATAGAGGGGATGATTCAGGGTGCTCATCCTGATTAGTTGGATTGAGCCGCACTTTCACAGGATATTACTCCTCTTCGGTGGCGTCACTTTCTGCACCTACTTCGACTGTATCCATGTCGTTTAATTCATCGTCTGTATCGGATTCTTCGTCAACATTATCTTCTGTTTCAGCTTCTTCGGCTGCTTTAGCCGCCTTTTCTTCTGCACGGGCTTTTTGTTCAGCCATTTGTTTCATTTGCTGTTCGTTCGCAATTCGATTGACATGGACGACATCCAGATCACCATAATTTATTATACCTGTTCCCGCTGGAATCAGATGACCAATAATCACATTCTCTTTCAAACCTCGGAGATAATCCACTTTTCCTTTGATTGCAGCGTTGGTAAGTACTTTCGTAGTTTCCTGAAAGGATGCAGCTGATATAAAACTATCAATCGTTAAGCTGGCTTTGGTGATTCCCAATAAAATAGGACGTGCACTCGCAGGTTTTCCACCTTCTTCAATAACCCGGTTATTGATTTCTCGGAAGAAAAATTTGTCTACTTGTTGTCCAATAATCAGTTCTGTTGCATCGCCCACATCAGTAATCTCTACTTTACGCAACATCTGACGAATAATAATACCCACATGCTTTTCATTGATATTCACACCTTGGAGTCGGTACACTTCCTGGATCTCATTCAAGAGGTATTCCATCAATTTCTGATCCCCTTCAATACGAAGAATATCATGGGGGTTAATCGGTCCATCGCACAATGGTGTTCCCGCATTCACAAATTCACCTGCACGAACTAGCATTCGTTTTCCTGTTGGAATAACATGTTTAATTGGTTTTCGTTCGGTCTCTCCGTTTTCATCCAGGTATTCATGGATAATGTTTACAATGGACTTCCCTTTTTGCCGTTCCCCAAATTCCACAATCCCGTCCTGTCCTGCCAGAATACAATGATCTTTGGGTTTTCGTGCTTCAAACAATTCTGCAACACGAGGCAATCCCCCCGTAATGTCTTTTGTTTTAATCTGTCCTCGAGGAATTTTTACAATGGGTTGCCCTTTCTTGATTTCCTGTTGGTCTTTTACTACCAAACGACTTCCTGCAGATAATGCGTAGGTCGTAATCTCTTCACCTTTATTATCCAAAATACCGATTTTCGGCATC
>CAYPZJ010000135.1:0-11678 GCA_964414635.1 uncultured Spirochaetia bacterium | reverse complement strand
ATTCGTGCACTCATTGATGATCAGCTGATTCCCATATCGAAAAACTACTTGGAATATCGCATGACCGATTTAATTGCTTCTTTTGGTGAACAACAGTGGAAGCAAGTGAATCGGAATGTACGAATTCGTCAGGAATTAAAGCATTACTATTTGAAGAAAATGAAAACGTGGACAGTCGGAACGAAATACCATCCATTTAATGAACGGAGTCTTGGAACGCATTTTATTGTTGATTCGCCAATTGGCGCACAAGAAATTGTCGAAGCTGCCAAGCTTATGAGTATTGAACTACAATCTGCAGTTCCAACTCCTCTGCATCATCTGATGGATTTAAAACGTACGGATTATCCTATAGTAGAGCGCCTCCACGGGAAAACCCTTTCCATCCCGATTTACCCAACTTTAGTCAAGGAACAAGTGGATTACCTGATTAAAGGGCTTCACGAGCTATTAACCGAAACCTAATTCGATGACCAAAAGTAAAGGCATTTCCCCATCTTATGAATTGTTATTAGCATTTCTTTTGTTGCACGATGCTTTCTGTTGTGTATATATTTTCATTCGGAAAGATGCTATGAGGAAACGTTATAAACAATCCACGAGCAACGTCTGCATCCTAAATGATATGATACAAAAAGGATTCCCCCATGAATCAACTAGAAATGCTTCTAAAACCAGATACGTTTATACCTGCCGATTATGACGCGTTGGATCCCACCTACCGTATCCGAACCTACCAAGATGGTGACGATACCGGATATATATTACTGATGCGGCAAGCGGGTTTTGAAGATTGGCAGGAGAAGAACCTGCATGATGTACTCTCTCATGCGCTTCCTAATGGATTATTTTTTATTGAGCATCATCCAACCAACCTGTTGGTAGCCACTACCGTAGCGCTCCATCGTCCTTCGGTACGCCACCCATTTGGGGGGGAATTGGGATGGGTTGCGGCTGATTCCAACCATAAGGGGAAACGGTTAGGTTTGTATGTTGTAAGCAAAGTATCGGAACGCTTGCTTCAGGGGGGATACGAGCAGATCTATTTATTAACGGATGATTGGCGTTTACCCGCCATAAAAATCTATCTGGATCTGGGATGGATCCCGCATATTTATGATGCGGATATGGAAGATCGTTGGCTAACGGTGTATGAGGAATTAAAACGCCCTATAGAAAGCCAGAAATGGGTGGTAACGCCTTGGAAATTGGATGAAACAAGTGCAGAACGTAGGGATCAGGATTCACTAAAACGATATCCCCCACGATTCCAATGGTATCCTGATCGTATTCATCGGGGTTTTTCCTGTGATGGGGATGTGGATGCATTTGGGGATGAATCGTTGTATCATGGATCACAGGTGGGAACGATGACATGCACCCCTACAACTGTAAAAGCGGGAGCAATAGAACCATTGGAAATTATGTTTACTTGTGGATCATATGAGATATCCGAACACGGACGGATTACCTTTGTAGTTCGGGGACAAGATCCCTTGGGAATGATTGCACTCCAGGGTGATGACTCCACCGTGTTAGAAGCACCCGAAGGAGTGGAACTGAAGCGGAATTATTTCTATTCCTATGAAGTAGTTAAGGGGAGTATGCGTAGTGGGGATGTGCTCAAATTTCGTATTCCCATGTACTGGACGCCTCTGGCGCATCGGATTGAAATCAAAACAAGCATACAATATTTCAAAGATAAACCCGAACAACGACTTCCCGAACCTGCTGTGATTCAGGTGCAACCTTTGGAGCCGAATTGTATTGACATAACACTTCCCTGTACTCAGGGCAGACGTCATCATGGACTCCTAACGATACGAGACAAATTTGATAATCGGGTTTGTGATTTCCATGGTCCTGTGCTACTGCATTTTGGTGAAGAAAAATCAGAGATTCCTGTAACGGATGGAAGAAGTGTACTATCCATATTGAAAGACAAGAAAACTTTTCATTTGGAAGTAAGCATTCCAAAAATGAACCTATCTGGGAAATCTAATTATTGTGTACCTGCTTTCCCACCTCCCCAACACTATTTCATAGGAGATCTGCATGCCCATTGTTTTATGAGTGAGGCAGAAGGATATACCGATGAGGTTTATACCTGGGCTCGGGATGAACGCTTTTTAGATTTTGTGAGTATTTCTCAACAAGCGCATGGATATCTGGACAACGAAACCTGGACAGTGGCGAAATATATGAATGAGCGCTACTTGGATGAAGGACGATTTGTTACATTTTTGGGATTTGAGTGGCAGCATACGGGTTACGGTGATAAAATCATCCATTATTTGAATGGGGATCAACCCTATTTATTACCCAGCGATGAACGATACAATACACCATCGAAATTGTACCAGGCATTGCGGGAATCGGATGCGTTCATTGTAAGCCACCATCCGGGGTATCACTTGGATAACTGGGTTCCGGGAACGGATGCTGATGCTATGGAAACCGATGTCGATCGGCTTATGGAGTTATGGTCGATGCATGGTAGTTCCGAAGGATATGATCTGGGGGATCGTCCGTTGGTGCAGTTTGATGAGAATAATATGGTTATGCAGGCGCTCCGTAAAGGGGTTCGGGTTGGATTTACAGCAGGATCCGATACACACAGCGCTCGTCCAGGAGGATCCCATAAAGAACCTCGACGCTATTTTGGAGGGTTGGTTGCTGTCTGGGCGGACGACTTGACAAGACGGAATATTCACCAGGCGCTGTACAATCGACAAACGGTAGCTCTGACTGGAGCCCGCATTGTACTACGTATGACCATAAATGATGCAATGCAGGGAGCCGAACTTTCTTTTACCACTTACAATCGTATCACTATATTTGTACAAGGAACCGCTCCCATAAAGGAAATTGAGTTGCTAAAGAATACGGAAGACTTTAAATGTCTGCAAGGTTCCGAGTTAATTAAGCATACTGTTTCTGAATATCAGGTTCGATGGAGTTTGGATGTGGCGTTAGATGCGCCTGCATTTTTCCATTGTCGGGTTACTCAGGAAGATGGACATCTGGCAGTGTGTTCCCCTATTTGGATAGGATAAAACCGGTATTATTCCCAACAAACATACCGAAATGAGTCATCCAAATCATAATTTAGAATAAGGGTACGGATGGATGCCGCGTTTGATTGATTACAGATACTATCGTAATCGCTGCTTTCCCATTCACTTTGGTATTCTGCATTGATGACAGGTTTTGTTGCATCGAGAAAGGGTTGATACAGGTTGCATTCATCGTATTGGATACATTGTTCGGTAAGCGCCAGATCATAATAGGAAACGAGTTCCGTTGCTTGGGCGCCCTCGTTTTTTAGTGCGATACAAAGGTCTCGTTCATGGGCTGCATTGGCTAGATTTCGATTAAATGCCAGTTGATCTGTTTCTGTCAAATCAAATCCAGTACGATTTTCATACCCATTGATATTATCCGGTTCCACCCCGTCACACCCTTTTTCTACGGCTAAATCCAACCGTTTCAACATAATCTCGTACACGTTTGCAGAACGGATATCCAGCCAGTTTTCTCCATCCCATCCATCCAGTTTTCTTCCTAAATCACTATCAGCAAATGAATTATAATCGGGACGCCAATCCTCGCTTGAACCCGCTGAAAAATAGCATAGCACGGTACTGCCGGAAGATTTGAGTTGGGAAATGACTTCCGTAGATGTCTCAAACAAATCCACATCGTATATATCCACCTCATAGGTTTGATTGATTTCACCTGTTAGTTGCCATTGCCACGAAACGGAGGAGGGATCCCACGAACATTCAGTGAGAAGGATGGGTTCCACCTCTGAATCCAAATTCGCAGATGGGCTCTCATCACCACATCCGTTACTAATTAGAATTGTCACTATCAGCATAAAAATTGCACTTGTACTAGATCGCATGAAAGTATCCTCCTCATAGCTTGGTAATTCAATCCTTTCTTGTAGGCCGAGTTGCTACTTCCATCTCGCTACAATGTTAATATAAGCTGCTTAATCCAGGGAGCCAACTCTATCTAGTTCACCATTTAACCGATCCCAAAAAAGCAATGTTGGGTGCGAATTTTATACAGATTGTATTGTTTTCCTAATAGGGTAAGTTATAGAATCAATCAAGCGTTAGCATATTTACTTAGACAACTTGTCCCTACGAATTCATCCAAAAAATTGGAAGGGTGGGTTGTCGTTTAATGTAGGCTACCACTTATTTTTACGCAAAACCCACCCAACTTCAAGAATAATAAACCCGAAACTAAAATCGCTTTCAGCAATGTCTTGCTTTTTCGGAAACGTGCGCTATCTTTATTACATCCGGAGGTTGATACGTGTTTGTTAGATGAATCCTGACTTCTAAATGAATTTGAATTATAGAGCAGTTTATATGACAGTATCGAATCGAGTGTTTGTTGTAGTTCTATTACTTACATGCCTTCCCATATTAGGGAACACCATTGGACTTTCCCATGCTGGTTTTTTTTACAATCCTTTGAAGGATGAATTGGATACAAAAAAAATCCATCAGTTTGTTCCATCTGCTGATCTTATGATGGGTTTTTCGGTTTATACCAATTCCCTTTCGGATCGCTATACTTACAATGCACTTATTGACGGGTATGCAGAATTATACCGGTATGATAATCGTCTATCGTTTAGTTTTATCGGGGAATCGGAATTAATTGCTAATAAGTTTGGGAACGATTATAGTTGGTTGAATGGCTTCAATCCAAGGGGGATTACCTGGACCCTTGGGTTGATAGCTAACCTTAAAACAAAAATTGGATATTGGCAGTTTGGGTGGTCTCATTATTGTAAACATAATATTGATTCGGTGGATAACCAATTGGACCGGATTATCCGCGAGCAAGAGCGTCCGGAGGGGATGGAAATCCCTGCTGCCTGGCTTAATGGCGAATGGGTACGAGAAGGGTCGCTCAACCTGGAACGGGTGATTGTTTTTGATAGTCCACGAATTAAGTATTTAACCAAGCGTTTTACTTTGTGGATGGTAGAACCATTGGGAATGCGGATTCAAGGTGTACTTAGTATGGATTGGTATTTATGGCGTTCGGATTGGTATGTACAGGACTATAAATTTCTTATTACGTATGGGTTTGATTGGACAGCACTTTTGGTAGAACCGGTTGGGGAGTTATATGTCATCTATATGGGAAATCTTGTATTAAAAGGTGCGCGTGCACGGTTTGATTTCCGAGTGAATCATGCTTCCCATGATGAATACCTAGAGTCCGGTTTTCGTTTTCGAGGGGAATATGGTTTTTTTGTTCTGTACATGCTCTACGAAGGATTGGAAGACATGTTTATTGAGCAGGTAGCACGGGAGGAAAAACTTTGGCGATTGGGATTGAAGGTACAGACATTTTATTAATTCTATTGCCTTTGAAGATTAATATCAGTATAGAAGGATGAATCTCAAACTAATGAAAAGTACAATCATCCTAATTGGTTTATCCTAGTAATAATTAAGGGGGGGCGCACGGATTCGCCGCACGACACACAAAATAATCCACTCATTTGGAGTACAGGCATTTACATCACTTTGAGATACATCCAGTATAGAAGATAAGGTTGAATTTCAACCGGGTTTTATTATCTTCCCTGATGATGCGAATACGGAAGGGTGGCCGAGTGGTTGAAGGCGGCGGTCTTGAAAACCGTTGTGGGTTATGCTCACCGTGGGTTCGAATCCCACCCCTTCCGCATTTCAACCGTTTTTACCCAACAATAGATTTTGTCAACACAAACACACCTGTAACTAAAAACAACAATGGAATTTTAATGATCCAGCCAACCGTCCATTGTTTTTTTACATGTTCCCACATCGAATTCTGGGTTAGCTGTTCTGGGAGTTTGAGCCAAACGGGTTTCCACATCCCCAAGACTACGATGTCAATGACAAGCGCGTCAAATAGATCTAGTAGAAGTAGTAAGATGCCATTTAGTAGCACGATGATAAGGAAGGGGGGATGATCCACACTTTGGAAGGCAAACCAATCAAAACAAAAAAAGAAAAGAACTACGAGAAGCAGGACGCCAATGATGGTTATTAAACCCGTTCTGGACATGCGCTTTTTTAATAATCCTTGCTCATCACGGCTTTCATAAACCAAGCCCGTTTTGAAAACAAAGACTACTAAAACCAATAACAACAACCCACCGAGCAAGAAAAAAATAATGAAGGGTACTAGTAATGTAGAAAGTAACAAGGAGTCCTCAAATGCGGCTTCGATTGAATTGCGAATGACTTACTTATTACTGTAACGCAAAGAGCAATTAGAAAGAAGGTGCTTGCCCTTGCCCTTGACTTGCGGATCGGAAGTTTTTCAATCCCTCACCAATAAGCCACCCTCGTTCCGTTTTAATACAAGTGTCCATCGTAAAGAAATAGCGTCGCTTATCTTCAATGGATATGACTTCTTCAATCATGACATCCACATCGGTTGCGGGGATCCCAAATTTTTCTTTTTTGGGTTGATGCAAGGTATTAACAACAGATGCATTGTCCCAGGTTAATGTATTGGCTCCTTCACCAGACTCTTTGAGCAATTCATCGAAACGTTTTTCATGTAAATTTTTAAATGCTGCATAGGCGTTATCTTCCATGGGATGCCCCAGCTGGTCCAAATCCTTTTGGCTTGGAATGAGCTTCAAATAAGCTTCTTTATCAGCGGATTGGAGGCTTTGAAAAACTTGATGGGCAAGTTTCTCAGGTGAAGATAGTGTTCCACCACAGGATAGAAGCATACTGCTCAGTAGTGTTAGAAATAGGAATAGAGGTAGGATAATTTGTAACCGTTTTCTCATACGTGTCTCCCATCTTTTTCAATCATACAGTTCGACAATCCATTTGTACTAACACTTTCCTTTGAAAAATCATGCAAAAAGACTTCGTTTTTTAGCTATGAGCAAAGCAAGTGGGGATGCGGCAATCGAGAAGGGAAAATGAAAACCTGCTTGACAAACACGGGGATTTTACTTACACTTAACCATACTTAAAGGATGGTTGTTGGGTCACACTCCGAATCCCAGCACCATATCCAACATAATATCGATAGAACAAAGGGCAGGAGGACGAATGAAAAGTTACGCAATTGATAAAATACGGAATGTAGCAGTTATCGGGCATGGGAGTACCGGTAAAACCACGTTGGTTGAAGCACTTTTATATCATTCGGGTGTTATCAAAGAAAAAGGAGCCGTAGATAAAGGGGATACGCAATCGGATAGTGATCCCGAAGAAGTAAAACGAAAGATTTCGGTGCATTTGACACCTTTGGTAACGGAATATCGAGATATGAAGATTAATCTGTTGGACACACCAGGGGTACCGGATTTTTGTTTGGATGTAAACGCTGCGCTGCGTGTTTCAGAAACAGCCATTTTTTTAGTAGATGGTGAAACGGGGTTACAAATTGAAACCGAACGGAATTGGATTAAGTCCGAAGGATATGGTAACCTGCGTTGTATTATGATTAATAAAATGGACAAGGAAAAAGCAGATTTCAATACCCAACTGGAAGATATCAGTCATCGCTTGGAAGCAACCTTGGCTCCAATTCTTGTGCCTATTGGTGCAGGAAAGAGTTTTAAGGGGGTTGTAAATATTCTAACCAAAAAGGCAGTATATGTTGGAGATAAACCGGATAAACCCAAGATCGAAGATGCTCCGGCGGATGTGCAAGACCAAATCGATGCATTAAAGGAAAAACTGATTGAAGCAGCATGTGAAGGGGATGATGCGTTGATGGAAAAGTTTTTAGAAGGGCAGGATATTGCTGATGAAGAAATCTTAAATGGAATTCGAGCCGCTCTTTCTGAAAAAGCCGTGGTGCCGGTATTATGTGGTGCACCATTAGCTGGAGAAGGTGTGAATGCTATTCTTGATTTTATTGTGGATTATCTTCCTGATCCTACTATCACAAAAGAAATTAAGGGGACGGATCCATCAAAACCAGATGCGCCAGAAACGTCTTTAAAGGCTATACCGGATGCACCGGTTTCTTCCCTAATATTTAAAACGGTGATTGACCAATATATTGGAAAATTGTCTTATTTCCGAGTATTTTCTGGTACCATAAAGGTTAATGATACACTATACAATCCCCGAACCCGATCTACGGAACGGATAACCAAATTATTCTACGCTTATGGTAAAAAACAGATGGAAACGGAAAGCATTGGCGCGGGGGATTTAGGTGCGGTGGCTAAATTGGAAAAGGTTAAAACAGGTGATACCCTCTGTTCCAATGATGCCCACATTCAATTAGAGGAATTAGAATTTCCATCCCCCATTTCATTTACTTCGATTCGTGCAGAATCAAAAAGCGATGAGGAAAAATTAAATGAAGCCATGCAACGGGAAATGGAGCAAGATCCTGCCTATCGTGTGCAGTTTGATCCTGAGACAAAAGAAACAGTAATTCGGTATATGGGTGAGATACAACATGAGATGCATATGTCTCGTGTAAAAGATAAGTTAAGCAATATCGAAATAGTAACGGATGTACCCCGTATTGCATATCGTGAAACCATACGAAAGCCTTCCGATGCACTATACCGTCATAAAAAACAATCGGGTGGACACGGGCAATTTGGAGAAGTACATATTCAGTTACAACCCCAGACACGTGGTGAAGGGTTTGAGTTTGTGAATGCCATTGTGGGTGGTGTGGTTCCAAAACAGTATATTCCCGGGGTGGAAAAAGGATTGCATGATGCTATGGAAGAAGGCGTACTCGCAAGTTATCCGGTTCAAGATATAAAGGTAACTTTAGATGATGGGAAGTATCATAGCGTCGATTCCTCGGAAATGTCTTTCCGCATCGCGGCGAAGCAAGCATTGAAAGAGGCGATGAAAAAGGCTGATCCTGTTTTATTGGAACCGATCATGAAAGTGCGGATATTTGTCCAAGAATCCCAAACCGGTTCGATCCTCAATGATTTGAATGGAAAACGAGCTCAAATCCTTGGAATGGATAAGGTCAAGGGAAGTATCCAGAAGGTGGAGGCATTCGTTCCGTTGGCTGAGATGATCCGGTATTCCATCGATTTAAAGAGTCTTACGAGTGGTGCTGGGACCTTTGAAATGGAATTCGATCATTATAACGAATTGACGGGACGATTGGCAGATAAAGTGGTCGAAGAGCGCACAAAAAAAGAAGAAGAAGAATAAACTTCCAATTCGACTTTTCCACCATCGCATTCCCCTTATTCATTGCAAGCAAGCTCCACAGCTGATGATATCAATGGAACAAATCAGGGGAAATCAACCATTATTCATTTTCCTTTCTTCTATTCTTTACCCCAAATCGCGTCCTGAAAAACCTAAAATGGGAGTAGCTTATGTCCAATATTCACAATCAAACGATAACCTGTCAATGTGGCAAAGAGCATGAAGTGGAGGTCATCTTTTCACTAAATATCCAAGAGCATCCTGAGTATGAAGAAAAAATCCAGAATCATTCGATTAATACCGTATATTGTGAATGCGGACAAACGACGATTCTTGAGGGCGTGATGATTTATGTTGATCCCGCTCACCATTTAATGATCCAAACCTTAATCTCGCGACCCAATCCTAATTTTGATTTCATACTTGCACGCCAACAATTTCTTCATGAGATTAAAGCAGCGAAACAACTACTCAATGAGAAACCCGAGGCAGGACAGTTCGATTATGATGCGTATACCTATTTATCTGTTGGTAATCTATATGAATTGGGTGCGCTAATCCGAGCAACCAAAGATGGTCATCAACCTGCTGCGATTCAATTTTTGGGGCAGGTAATAAAATATGAAAAAGCGTGTCCGGGTTGCGCGGGGCATAATACCACGGTTTATTATTTGGGATTGAGTGATGAGGGGGATCAACTGATTTACTTGCTCAATTGTTTGGATTGTACAGAAAAGGATTACTATTATTATACCTTTCCTTTGGGAAAATACCGAGAGATCGAAGCGAACTTGGTTCAACTCTCTTCTGATGCAGAACAAATAAAAGCCGTATATCCTAACATCCTTAATTTTTCCAACGAAGATCCAAACAAAGAAACCCCATCTGGAGAAACACCCTCCAACGGAAAGCCACATGATGATCAAAACAATGAATAAATAGGAGGGGTTAGGAATTTTCGATGGTTTCACCTTGCTCAACGGTGTGCGCAAATTCCTGAATGTATGATTTATCTGATGTGATATCTCGCCAAGAAATCTTATCCCGACCAGCCTTTTTTGAATGATACATTAATTTATCTGCCATTTCAAAGAAGGTATCTTTATCCATGGGAATAGTATAATCATAATTAATAATGCCAATACTACACGTAATTTTCAGCGCATCTCCTTGGGTAGACACAAACGTGTGTTTTTGCATCGCCCGTTTGATGCGATTGGCTACGTTTAATCCCCCCTCGATCCGAGTATCGGGAAGCAGTATCGCAAATTCATCCCCTCCATAACGTGCCGGAACATCTTCTGCTCGGCAATTAGAACGAATTATTTTCCCACAGTCTTGTAGCACTAAATCCCCTGATATATGTCCATAGTTGTCATTTACATCCTTGAAATTATCCATATCCATCATAACTAAAGTTAATGGTTTTTTGAACTTGTTACTCTCACTGATTTCTTCGTTGAGTCGAGTGTGGAAAAAATGGGGGCGTACCAGGCGGGTAAGTTGATCGAGCGTTGCCATCTCGTGAAGTCGTGCATTATATAATGCTAAACCAGCCAGGTTCGATAATGACGTGAGGAAATCTACTTCTTCATCGTGGAAATCTTCTCCGGTCATTTTTTCAGAAAGAAAAATATATCCATAAATAGCATTGCGTGCAGCAAAAGGGCTGATTGCTTTCGGTTTTAAGAGCTCCATTTCTTCAAGAATAAGTGATTTTTTGTCTAAATGCTTCTGCAAATCGCTATATTTTACTGCTTTATACTCGTTCCTAAGAAAAAAATCGAATAAGATCTCATCGGATTCAAAAATTTCTCTGATATTATCGTCTTCATACCCTTTTTGCGATCCTAAACAAAAATGCTCTGATTCGCTGTTATAAATATAAATAGCTGCTTTTGAGCAGGTAAATTGCCCAAAACATGCAAAAATCAAGGAATCGAGGATACGCTCCAAGGTTAATGAAGAAGTTAAGACCTTCGCAATAGTAATCAAGGTACGAAGATCGTAAATTTCTCGATCTTTTAACTGTAATTCTTGCTCTAGTTCAGTCACGAAAATACCTGGTTGGTTCAAAAACGATTGCCTGCTGTTTACCCAGTTTCAATCCCTTATAGGTACGAATTCCAGCACGACATTCAAATATACTTAACCAATTTGTGTTAGTCAAAACCCCCTTAGTAAATTTCTCATCAATAATCGTTTTAAACTAGTGTTTAATCAGACCAGAAACCTTGTATATGGCAGTCGATAAGAAGCTTAGCATGAAACGTAGTAATCTAGCGTATGTTATATTTCGGTCAAACAACTAGAACTCGGTATTGCGTCATAACGGAGAACATCCTGCCAAACCAGGGAATTCTTACCAGCACTCCAGATGAATTCTAATCATTGAATTTCTACGTTGTTTTCCACGTTAAGACATTAAGTTAGATTATTGGAATGGTAATCCGCTTTCCGAATTTCAGAAATTCTTTCACGGAT
>CAYPZJ010000134.1:0-11786 GCA_964414635.1 uncultured Spirochaetia bacterium | reverse complement strand
GTATGAGCGTGGGTATCAAGTCTTGGAAGGAGCCATATCCGGCTTTTTCTTCCGGGAATCGCAAGTGGGTGGAACACTTATTGAATATGAACAATTGGAAGAAGCGTATGCGTATATGCAAAAATTGTTCCGTTCGTATCCCGATCTGAATTTGGTTAAAACCACCTACTACACGTTTGGGCAGGAGATTTATTCCCAGCTTACTGAGTTTATGCTTAATCCTAAAGCACCTCGGTTTAAAGAAGTGGGAGGGGATAATCTATTTGATCAAGCGTATACCATTTTCAATACGTATCTCACCATGTATCCCAATGAGTTTAATGTGGATGAAGTCAGCTTCTCCATCCTTAATCTTTTCTTAGATACCAAACAATACAACACCTGCTATCAAGCAGCAGAAATGCTTACTGAACGCTATCCTGAAAGCCCGTTTATCGATGATTTTAAATTTGTGGGCGGAGTGGCGTTATTCAAGAGTGAAAAATACGATGAAGCAGAATCATGGATGCGAAGCGTAGCATATGATGATTTCCCAGATAGTGATGGGGAGATGCGTCCTAGCGAAAACAAATTTTTTGCGTTGTTGATGCTGGGGCAGATCCTACATTCTAAAAGGAATTTGCACGATGCGTTGGAATTGTATGAAGAAATCAAAAACCAATTTGCTGACGCTCAACGATCAATTGATTACATTACCGAACGTAAGATGGAAATGGATGAAGTAACCCGTGTCCCGTTGGATGAACCAGCGGAAGTAGAATTACGCTACAAAGGTATCAAAGAGGTTTATCTAAAGATATATCGAGTAGATTTTCTAACGCTTGCGCTACAGGAAAAGGATCTTACCACGATCACAAATGTAAACCTTAGCGGGATTGCCCCATTGGAACAGATTCACATTGAATTAGAAGAATGCGAACAGTTTAATCCAAAATCCAAAGCCATTCCATTGGAATCAATTCAGGAAAAAGGAGCGTATTTATTGGTTTTCACCAGTGATGAATTAGAAAGCTCGGCGATTCTTATTAAGAGTAACCTGTTTATTGATATGCTCGAAACCGATACCAGTGGGCATGTTCGAGTGGGAATTCTTAATGAAGACCAGGAATATGTTTCAGGTGTACGGTTGAAGATTATCGGTAGCGATAATGATGCGTTTCAAACAACCACAACGGATTTACGTGGAATTGGAGATGTGGATGGTATCTTTGGGTATCCCACCATTATTGGAGTCAAAGATGGCGAATATTGTTTCTATCGAGGACAACAATATTTGGGACAATCGCAAACACGCTTTAGCCCTGCAAGAACACCGACATTAGAGGATAATTTGGAAAACATCATCGAAAAACGTTCAGAAATCCAGCGGTCCAATCGAGCTATTTTCAGAGAACAATCTCAAAGCGAACGTTCTGGTTTTGAATTGAACGAATTATTTTAGTAGGCGAGGCACCTATGCTCATCAGCCTTCCGCAAAAACCTATTTATTTACTATCCGCAGCACGTACCCCGCTCGGACGTTTTCGGGGAAATTTATCCACCCATAATGTAACGACATTGGGTTCCGTTGCTATTGCAGAAGCGGTTCGTCGGAGCGGATTGACTGCGGATAGTTTTGAATTAGTGGTGATGGGCATTGTCTCAGCAGCTAATTTAGGACAGGCTCCGGCTCGTCGTGCGGCATTAGATGCAGGATTATCAAAATCAATTGCAAATCGTACCGTAAATACAGTATGCGGATCTGCAATGGAAGCAATTACGCAATCCATTGAAAGCATCCTCGCGGGTACCGTCGATCGAGCCGTAGCGGGTGGAATGGAATCCCGCAGCCAAACACCTTATTTGATCGCACCTCAGTATTTTAAAAATGTGGATCCGTTCAAGCGAGGTGCCTGGCTGGAATTGAAGCAAGCGGGAGCATACCGATGGACATTTAAGCAGGATATAGAAAAGCAGATTAAAGCTATTGAGATGATAGACGGAGCGAGTTATGACGGTTTGTTCTGGGCTCCCGAGCGGAAATTCATGGCAGAATATGCAAAGCAAACAGCTAAAAACAAAGGAATGGATGCTTCGGAAGTTAATGAGTATGCAGCAAGCAGTCATAAAAAGGCGTATACCGCGCAACAAGAAGGCTGGTTTCAGGATGAGATTGTACCGGTAGCGGGTATAGCTACCGATGAATTAATGAACGAAGCCAAACAACATGCTATTCTAGAAACCTATGGGGATTCGATCGTTAGTGGGTATAACACCTCTGCCCCTGCTGATGCAGGTGCTTCAGTAGTTTTGGCTACAGATAACACCCTGAAAGAAACAAAGGAAAAGCCATTGGCGAGAATACTTGGATTTGCACGGTTGGATGTTCCAGCTGAAGATTTTTTAGAAGCACCCATTTTCGCTATGAGCAACTTGATGGAACGGTTGGAAAAAGAAAAGCAGATCGCACGTTCCCAATGGGGGTTGATTGAAGCCAATGAAGCTTTTGGGATTCAATTACCCCTTTTTGAAAAAGCATTTCAATCTGCAACGATTAATATCCATGGTGGAGCTATTGCACTTGGACACCCTCTAGGCGCCGCTGGTGCCCGATTAACCACAACCTTGGCATATGCGATGCACCGTCACAATCATCCTTATGGGATGGTGGGATTATGTTATGGCGGAGGAGGAGCATATGCACTAGCATTGGAAAAAGTATAATCCATCATTCACTCAAACTTAAACTGGGACTATTATGGAACAACCGGAATATTGGCAAACCCTTTTCCACCTTTCGTATGAAAAAGTGGACAAACAACTTTTAGAAAAACTCATCTCCATTTATAATGAAGACGACTATTGGCGGATCACCCCTTCTGAGGCAATGCACCTCCCGTTGGAAACAGTCATTGCTTTTTACCATCATCTACTCAAAGAAGGATATAGTACACAATCGGTAGTTCGTAATCAGGCGAATTCCAATTGGATGCAGACGACTGACTTTTGTTTTTTGAATATTCGAGCATTAGGAACTGGAGATGGAGATTCTGCAACCGGAACATTTTTAGATGCTTTAAAGGTGCTTCCAACCTTACGTGCACAATCCATTCATCTTGCACCTTTTTTTGACTGCGTCTTCGATAATATTTACGCATTGGAAGACCTATATATCTTTAATGAAGATCTAATCCATACCGGTATGCAGGAAGCTGGGATAAAAGCATCCCATCAGCTAAAAGCCTTAGTCGATGGTATTCATTTGTTGGATAAAACGGTTGGATTTGATTTGGAACCGCATACTGGACAATTTTCACGTGTTGTGGTTTCTTTCCCCGCCTATTTTCGTTGGATTGCTTTGGATTCGGAGAAAAAGCGATTACGGGATAATATGACCATGGAAGAAATTCTAACTCAAGCTGCACAAGGATGGATTGTCCAGAAAGTAGAGGAAATACGGACGAAACACCTTTCCGAATCTGGGTTGCAATCCCTACAGGATGTTTCTTCGGGTGCGGATACGGTAAGGGAATGCCATGGGAATATTGTCAAGGACCTGATTGATCAGGGATTCTGGACAATTCCCTGTCATACATGGTCGGGAGCTGGAGTACCGCGATACAAATCCTATCACGAAACAGATAATTATCCCATTTTTGAATATTTATCCGTGGATGGTACCGACCAATCTGGTGAAGCGTTTGGATTGCTAACACCCTATCGTTTTAATGCCCCCTTACCGGTCAATCAGATTCCATCAAAAGACGAAGCTCCCCAACCCCAAGAGGAAGTGTGGAACTTCTTTCAAAATATTTTCACACGGATGAGGGAATTTTATCATTTTGATTTCATCCGCTTGGACTACGCGGATCATGTGTTTGATTCGGTTTCCGAGGAAGACCCCAATCTTGTAATTGCGGATCGAATGACACCTGCGTTAATCAAAGAAGCATTAGCATATAATAGGGAAGATACACCCTATGTTGGAGCGATGGCAGAACGTTTGGGTGATAATATCGCACCCTATGCGGAATTGGGTTTTGACCTCATATTAGGAAGCGATTCCTTAATGGATATTACACCGCATTACTTACGCTATCATTTTGAAAAACATCAAAAACTAGTTCAACTTAACGAAGGCAAAACCCACAAAATGGGAATCCTCTTTGCAGTGGATACCCATGATACGGGTCATCCTTACTTTTGGAAGGAAACCCCTGCTGAACGTTTTGGTGCGAAAGGGATGGGATTGCGTCATTTCTTAAGTCGCTTTGGTTCACCCGGAGAAGGATATCGTCCTAAATATGAATGCATAGGAAATCAGGATTTGAGCTATGGCTTATATCCTGCAAACAATGAACGAAAGCATTTGATTTGGAAGAACGATCAGGAGTATAATCGACGGTATCATTACCTAGAAGATATCTATGCGCTAAACCGAAATATGCTTACCAATGGATTGCTACAGCATTACATTGTAGAGCAGGATTATGCATATTGGTTTATCGATCATGAACCTTCTCAACAGCGACTGCTTGCAATCATTCGCTTTGAACATGATATTAAAGATTCGCAACAGATTATTCGCGATGGGGAAACCTTGCAGATCCCAGAACGCTTCTCCCAACCGATGGATGGATTGACCATCCCCTTAGGCGAGCAGTTCTCCCTCCCACCAAAGATAACAATCGTACATTATGATTTCCAAAACAGGCAAGACTCCAGCTGGTCTGTATCCGAAGAAGAAGGATTTCATTTGGAAACCGGTAATCTGGAACCCAGCGCTACCCGGTTATACCGCATCAAACCTGCTTAATCTATAATCCATACCAGCGATAACGCTTTGATTTCAAAAGAAATAGGTGATTTAAAGAAGGTTTGCGATGTAACTACGATTCCCTATTTTTCTGAGGCTTTTTCCGTTTTCCAAACTTAAAATATAATCCGATTGCGGTGCCAATAATTCCTAAAACAATAAGCCAGGGAAGTATGGCTGCAAATATGGTCAGAATCGCACCAAGAAATGCAAACAAATATTGTGTTGATGTTGTAAGGACTCCCGAAAAATTCTGTAGCGCTTGCTCAAAGGGAATGGTCACATGCTCCGGGCTTTGTACTGGAACAAACGTATCTTCTGTTAAATGGATGTGAATGGTACTTAAGTCAATCTTATCTACTAAGACCCGAAGCTGGGCTTGTATTCGTTCCTTTTCTGTAATCCTTTGAATAATCGCCTGTTCAACCTGAAGCACTTCTTGGATTTTCCCTGAACGATCGAGAATAGCATTGAGGCGTTCTATTGCATGTTCCAGAGTGTGAATCCGACTGGATAAATCCGTAAATTGCTCTGTAACATCTTCGGTTTGGATCTGTTCTGAACGAATCTCCCATAAATCTCCTGCGTTGGATTGTAAATAAGCAATATAAGGATCAAATTGGTCGCTGGGGATTCGGATTTTCAAATCTGCTATTTTTGTGTGTTCCGAAACAGAAAGCGTAGCATCATACAAGTCTCCCCCAAATTCCTGGGCTTTTTCAACCAATTGGGCACGAACCACATCAATACGTTCCACTGCCAGTTTAAAGGTACCGGTTCGAATTAATTTACGAGGTGTAGCTGTTTGCTCAGGAGAAATAGCATCTTCTGCTTCATTGGATTGTGATATTTCCTCCCTTGATACTTCGATATCGGTTTCAACCAACGGGCTCCCCTCTGGAAGAGGAGCAGGAGTAAAATCAGGTGTCGTTTCTGATTGGGGGATAGCTTGCTTCTGTTCTGTTTTGGTCCGCTCAACTTCATAGCTAGCTTGATTACATAGACTAAAACAACATGTAATCAGAAAGAAAATGAGTAGATGGTATCCTATCGCTCGCATGGAAATTCCTTTTTGAAACAAATTCGCACCAGATACGGATAACGTAGGAGAAGGTAAGCAGAAAATAAGCCGGATTCTGTAACCCTATCATCTATCTCGTCCCTCCGTCACCAGAGGGATCCAGCGACCCACCCGCAGTCTAACCCGGAGATGTCACTGCTTACTTGGTCTTGCTACAGGAGGGGTTTACCCTGCCACTGCTGTTACCAACAATGCGGTGAGCTCTTACCTCACCATTTCACCCTTACCGAGATCAGCGATCCAGGCGGTATGTTTTCTGTGGCACTTTCCATGAGATTGCTCTCTCCTGAGGTTATCAGGCTCCTTCTCCGGTGTAGTCCGGACTTTCCTCTATTATCGATGAATCAACAATAGCGATAGGATCTTCTACTTACCTTCGATACAGTATACTCAAACGGAGCTGATTTGGCAAAGACTTGGATTATAGGTTTACTGCTGATTGAAACGAGAATCTATCATAAAAAAGCGGACCTTCCTCGTTTAAGGATTCATGTCAATCGAATCATGATTAGGAGAGAGTTTTTCCAAATCATTGAAAACCTGTGCGTCATTGCGAATGGACGTGAAGCAATCTCTTTTCGGAACGGTGATTACTTCGTCGCTTCGCTTCTCGTAATTGACGAATACAACGATTAGGAAAAAATCTCGATTAGGATGAATAATCCGTAGCGTAGTGTCCAAATTTGTCGATAAGGGCTTCAACTGCTACTTCCACTTCTTTGTTTGCAACGAGCCCAGGGACTTCATTGTTTTTATCGAGCCGCTTGATTGCTTGAGAACCATATTCCCTAACCAGACGGCTGGGATGCTTTTGCGAAGCAAGGTAAATGGGTGGAATAGCCAACGGATTTCCTTCATTTACCAACCCATCCATGGCTTCTTTCACTGCAATGGAATCAGAATACCGCAAACATTCCACCATCTGAATATAACTTTGTTTATCCCAATTCCCTGATAAATTCCCGAGAAACGCTTCCACATCAGTGAGTAGTTGTTTAAGTTGTTGTTCGAATGTTGCCATGATACTCCTCCTTTAAGATCGTGTATGAGACTTATAAACTGTATTAACAAACAAGCAAGAAATCTATCACACGTTTCATTTCTCATAAATCGGTGTCAGGCTCATTGCATAATCCCACCCCTTGACTTTTACCTATAATTTAAACATTTTCTGGACGTGTTCCAACTGCGTCCACTTCAGCCACCCATCCATTTTCTTACCTGGATAACCTTGGGAATAGGTTTATTATTCTCCATGGGATTCATTCTAATTCTATTCGGAAGTGAAAACGGTGACACGCTATTCTTAGTAGGATGGATTATCCTCTTGGTGTGTTTCATTCTTCTGGCTTTGTTTTATTTATACACCAATCGCTTCCGCTATACATTTCAACTTATGGGTCTCATATTCGGATTTGCACTTGTTTTTCGCATTTTGTTTTTTATAATCCATCCCACCCCTATCAGCTGGACCAATTTACCAATCGATGCGCTTCACCCTTTTTCAAAAACCAGTTTCCCATTAGCACCCACGCCTTATGCTTATCGTCTAATTATGGAAACCATACTCCAATGGGGTATTGCCCCTTTGTTTTATTTGCTTAGTGAAGCTGTTTTAGTGGGATTGGTTTATCTAGTTATGAATCAGTTCCATCGAAAATCGGTGGTCTTGGTTTTCTATCTCTGGAATCCCTTAATCCTGCTGTATTATAATTATTTTGGCGCATATTTCATCGGATTAATCCCCCTTGTTATGGGTCTTTATTTACTCCAACGAGATCAAAAATGGCTTGCTGCCATTTTTTTGGGAATTGCAGGATGGTTTTCCTATCCTGAAATGGTTCTGGTGCTATTATTAATCAATAAACTACGCTGGACCATTCTAACAACGTTGGTGATTATGGGACTCCCCTTTCTTTGTCCCATTCATCAAG
Source organism: uncultured Spirochaetia bacterium (assembly GCA_964414635.1). Lineage (GTDB taxonomy): Bacteria > Spirochaetota > UBA6919 > CAYPZJ01 > CAYPZJ01 > CAYPZJ01. The sequence goes on along the minus strand of CAYPZJ010000134.1, from coordinate 3,976 downwards.
ATGAATGGATTACTTATTTAGTACAATCGAAATGGGTACAAGATTTCTTTTATCAGATCTACACCATCGATTTTCTTAGCTGGAACACATTTACACGCTATTTGGCTTGGTTGGCTGTAGTGGCTGCTGGGATTCTAACCCTTTCTACGACCAGGCTTTCTATAATTCATCTCTGGATGATCGGGATTGGTTTTTTATTGATTAGTTTAGCGGCTCCCCTACCCTACTCGTTGATTATTCTTTTATTGATTCTTTCCTTGTTCCGTTTTTTGATTCCTTTTTGCATATTCTCTATGAGTATTCCATTGATTCATCTTCTTTTTTTACAAGGGGAACCCTTAAGTGTTGGGTTGTTCCAAGGATTGCTTTTATGTGTATTGGTATTAGGGATTGCAGGTTTGTTGATACAGCGATTCATTCATATAAATACACAACGACACCGGATTTATTGACTAAAAAATACAGGTATTATGAAGCGGGTTAATAAAAAAAACAATCACTTTAGACAGCATTCTCGCTGGGTAGTTCTACATTTTATTTGTTTATTAATGGTAAGACAGCTGTTTTTTGTGTGAAAAATGGCTATAAATAAATTATCTTATTAAACACAATCATTAGGAGGAACCGATGACTCCAACCTTAGCCACCTTGCCTAATTTCAATAAAGATGGATTACGTATCGAAATAAAAACGTTGACACCAATCCAAATAAAGATTCGGATCGTAAGTTATATCGATAATCATCAACAGGGGATCCCCGAAGATTATTTATCAGCCGTGCATGCACTCTGTCTCAAAGAAAAAATCCAAGAAGTCATCGTTGATATTTCCGAACTAAAACGGCTACGCTCGATCGATATAAAAGTCCTGGCGAAATGGATATTTCAAATTAAAAATCAGAATGCACCTCCCTTATATTCGCTTCATTTTATCTATGATTCTACCCGATCCTCCCAAGAAGTTAGCCTGGTTAGTTTACAAGATTTCGGTTCCGATTTCATTACGGTGGAAAAATGGCAATCCCAAAATTCCCGCTCCTTTATTTAATCGTACTCCCTGGTTTACTTATTGGAAACCATTTATATAGTACCCCTCCCAATCCAGAAAGCATTCCGTCGTTATCAAGTAATGCGACTCTTGATGAGAGTTTGGAATGGCTTCGTGCGGTATATCCATCAGGTTATCATTTAGTAACATACTCAAGGGAGTCGTTTGAGCTGTTTCAACAATTACGTTTGGATAAACACGGGGTACAAACGGTTTGGAGTTTGAGCAGTGCCTTACATGAAACATCGCATGTGTTTAGTCGATCATGGCTCCAACAAAGCCATGGACAGGAAATCGGTTTTTATATTAAGCGTCATCAAGCGCTTCATCTATCGTTGGATCCAGGACTGTATAACCTAATTGAACTGCTTCCCTATCTTCCGGATCAATTTAATCAACCTCCTCTTAAGACGCGTTGCTATCATTATTTACAAACTGAAAACGCTGCCCAACATTGGGGCATCTATGGTATTCTTGATGAATGGATCGCATATTTGCATAATATCAAGCTCGAAGTACTTGCTAAAGAATGTTTTTTACCTTCTCGAGAACACTCTTTGGAAGAAATCATGGACGTATTTGAGTGGGGGATTAGTTCCAGACTAGCATTGATGGAATTCTGTACCTATTTTTTGCTGTACATTCAAGTTGCAACCGTTTATCATCCTGAACATCTTACCCATCTCAAAGAAAATAGCACCTTTATAAACCTTATTCACATAGTATGGGAGGAAACGGAACACATTCTTCAGCGTTTTTCACAACGGATGATACGTTTACGTGAGCAAATCGAGCAAATGGGTTATCAGGTGATTACACAAAATCGAGCCGGCATTCGATATTTGATTCTTGGAAAGGGTAACCGGGGTATAGCGTTAGATCTTACACAACTTGAAACGGGGAATGCGTTGCTAACAGATATTTATTCCTCATCCAGCTGGGATACGTTACCTTCATTTAATACGTTCTTCTCGCCCAATGGGCTTAATTTTCTTATTTTACAATTATGAAACCATTAACAAAGATTTGTATTGGTATTGTTTTACTGTTGAGCGGATGCTACTACGTCGAAAATCCCTACGATAATATCACCTATCCCGATCGATATTTTGAAGCAGATCCGTATGAACCCGATTCCTTGGATACCCCTACCCCAATTACGGATGCGTTTTTATATGAAGATGATTTTTTCTTCAGGAACATCCATGAACAAGGCGATTCGGATTATTTCTTGTTTGATACACAACGGGTTGTGTATGCGATTCATTTTCGTCTGATTAATTATTCAGCCTATTTAAACCTTGAACTGACTCTTTGGATCAAGGATTCCCCAGAGTCGAGTTGGGAAAAAGAGCATTCAAAGTTGCTTGAAGAGGATATCTTTCAGTTTTCACCAAACCAATATATTCACCAGGCTGTATTGGAAGTCTCCAGTCCGCATTTTACCGAAGCGGGGGCATATACGCTCCAATTGGAACGATATATCCTGATGGAATTGGAAGCAGATGCGTACGAGTCTGATAACTCAGAATCAGAGGCAACCCGCTTTGAAGAAGATATTAAACAAGAGCATACAATCCATGACCGATCCGATGTGGATTATTACCAGCTTTTAGTTGATAACACAACTAGGGGATATTCCTTTTCCTTCCAGTTTGAACAAGAAAACGGTTTGGTTGAATTACCGTATGATGTTTGGTTAGCTAAAAATGAGGCTGCTACTTCATGGACCCGGTTAAACACAAATAACTTAATTTTATTCTTTCGGATAACAGGATATTATTATTTCAAAATACTGGCTCCACCAGGTCGATATTCCATCGAACTTAATTTGGTACCTATACCTGCGGAACCCGATATATACGAAACGAATAATGATCGTACTACTTCTTTTGATATTCCTCCCAATACAACCTTCACCGGGACAATCCATAATAACGCAGATCAAGATTACTTTCGTTTTGAAACTGCCAAGGAGAACCAGTTAGTACATCTGCTTTTTCTACAAACCCATAATTATGCTGAAACATACCCCGAAAGCAAGTTAATTTACCGTCTTTTAAGTAACGATGGTACAGTCATTTATCCTGAGTTAAACGCATTTCAGCCCTCATACCAAAAAAGTATTACTCTTTCTACTCCTGGATCGTATTATCTGGCTATTTCTTCCACTTGTGAGTGTACAACGTATAGTCTTCAGTATAATAGTTTGTGCCAGATCTGGTGTACAACAGTGGATTGGTATACTGGAGTTTTTAAATACATTGTATCGGTACAATTTGACTAAATCGGAGTACCTGATGACGCTTCGTATTACATTTATAACACTAACCATTATTCTCTTATGCGTACAGTGCTTACAATACCCCAATGGGGATTTAGTCTATCAATATGGGAAAATCTACGTGGAAAGTGAAATCCCGGATGCATTTCGAGAAATGATGGTGGATCTTCATAATGAAGCATATCTGATGGTGCGGAATCGCATTGAATTGGGTATTACAGAACCGATTAATTCCTATATCTTTACAGACGAAAAGAATAGTTTTTTTCTGGGAGACAGTTCCCGAGCGCTTTCTCAATCAACCGGTGTTCGGTTGAATATCAGTAGAAATATATATGACTTAAATGAAACCAACCTGGAATATTATGATTTTTACCATTTTTTTGCCACACTGTGTCATGAATTCACCCATGTCATGATGGATAAAGAAATTGGGGCAGCAAGCCTTGTATTTTTAATTGAAGGGGTGGCAAGTGCTTTCGGTGATGATTGGTTTATCCAAACCTATCACGCGGTCTTACAAGAGTTGAACGAAATCATCATGCTTCTAGATGGTTCAGAGGAAGGAATATCTCTTCATGATGTTACGATCCCTACATTAAATGAAGCGTTGGGATATTCTGTAGGGGATTTTTACGCCCAGGA